>DATMSE010000024.1:0-9128 GCA_035565575.1 Xanthobacteraceae bacterium | reverse complement strand
CGGAATACGGCATGCTGCCCCGGGCGACACTCGAGCGCACCCGCCGCGAGGCATCCGCCGGCAAGCAGAACGGCAGGACCGTCGAAATCCAGCGCCTGATCGGCCGCTCGCTTCGCGCGACGATCGATCTGGAGGCACTGGGCGAACGCCAGATCACCGTCGATTGTGACGTACTGCAGGCCGACGGCGGCACACGAACCGCCTCGATCACCGGCGCCTGGGTCGCGCTTGCCGATTGCATCGGCTGGATGAAGGCCCGCAACATGTTCAAGAATGGCGGCAACAACGTGCTGCGGGACAATGTCGCCGCGATCTCCTGCGGCATCTATAACGGCACGCCGGTGCTCGACCTCGATTATGCGGAGGATTCCGAAGCCGAAACCGACGCCAATTTCGTCATGACCGGCGATGGCCGCATCATCGAGGTGCAAGGCACCGCGGAAAAGACACCATTCTCGCAGGACGAATTTCTCGCGCTGATGGCGCTCGCCCGCAAGGGCGTGGCAAAGCTGGTCGATCTTCAGAAAATGGCGGTGACGTAAACGCCGCCCTGGAGTTTCGCGGCAAGCCGCGTTGACGTAGGATACTGCATGCATCGGCGAATCACCGGCAAACTTGTGATCGCGACCCACAATCCCGGCAAGCTTGTCGAGATGCGCGAGCTGCTGACGCCTTATGGCATCGAGGCGATCTCAGCCGGCGAACTGAACCTCGACGAGCCCGAGGAGACCGGCGACAGCTTTCAGGCCAATGCCCGCATCAAGGCCGTTGCCGCGGCAAATGCCTCAGGGCTGCCGGCCTTCGCCGACGATTCCGGTCTCGCGGTCGATGCGCTCGATGGCGCGCCGGGCATCTATTCCGCGCGCTGGGCCGGCCCCAGCAAGGATTTCAGTGCGGCGATGACGCAGATCGAGCGCCTGCTGCAGGAGCGCGGCGCGACGACGCCGGACCGACGCAAAGCCCACTTCGTCTCGGCACTGTGCGTGGCCTGGCCCGATGGTCATCTCGAAGACGTCGAAGCGCGTGTCGATGGGACCCTCGTTTGGCCGCCGCGCGGGACCGCCGGATTCGGCTACGATCCGGCCTTCCTGCCCGATGGCCATCATCGCACGTTCGGCGAAATGACCAGCATTGAGAAGCATGGGCTGCCGCCGCTCGGTCTCGGGCTGTCCCATCGGGCACGCGCCTTCGTCAAGCTTGCGGAGATCTGCCTTGAGCCGCGCTGACGCAGACAACGCCTTCGGCGTATACGTGCATTGGCCGTTCTGCCTGTCCAAGTGTCCGTATTGCGACTTCAACAGTCATGTCCGCCATACGCCCATCGACGAGGCCCGTTACGTGCGTGCCTTTGCGCGCGAGATCGAGGCAATGGCGATGCGGGCGCCCGGCCGCAACGTAACATCGATCTTTTTCGGCGGGGGCACGCCTTCGCTGATGCAGCCCCAGACCATCGGCGGCATTCTCGATGCGATCGGCCGGAACTGGACTGTCGCACCCGATGTCGAAGTCACGCTGGAAGCGAATCCGACCAGTGTGGATGCGACCCGCTTCCACGGTTATCGCGCCGCCGGCGTCAATCGCGTGTCGCTGGGCGTGCAGGCGCTGGACGACGCCTCGCTGAAGATGCTCGGGCGGCTGCATACGGCGCGCGAAGCACTCGATGCGGTTGCGATCGCGCGCGCCGCGTTCGAGCGGTATTCGTTCGATCTGATCTACGCACGGCCGGATCAGACCCCGCGCGAATGGACCGACGAATTGACATTCGCAATCTCCGAGGCGGCCGAGCATTTGTCGCTCTATCAGCTCACCATCGAGCAAGGCACGCCGTTCTTCGGCCTGCATGCCGCGGGAAAGCTGAAAACACCCGACGAGGCGGCGGCGCGGATTCTATACGACGTCACACAGGACGTTTGCGCAAAGCACGGATTGCCCGCTTACGAGATTTCAAATCACGCGCGCCCTGGCTCCGAGTGCCGGCACAATCTGGTCTACTGGCGCGGCCAGGAATATGCGGGAATCGGCCCTGGCGCGCATGCACGGCTCGATATCGGCGGGATGCGTCATGCGATCGCCACCGAAAAGCGCCCCGAAGCGTGGCTGATGCGGGTCGAGTCCAACGGACACGGCATCGTCACCGACGATTGTCTCAACCGCGAAGAACAGGCAGATGAATTTCTGCTGATGGGCCTGCGTCTCGCCGAAGGGATCGATCCGCATCGCTATGCCGCGCTTTCAGGCCGCGAACTCGACCCAGGACGAATCCTGCTGCTGCGCGAGGAAGGCGCAATCACCGTCGATACAAATGGGAGACTGCGCGTCACGCAGGCAGGTTTCCCGCTGCTCGACGCGGTGGTCGCTGACCTCGCCGCCTGAGGGCCGGGGGTTAGGCACCAAAACTTTTCGGCGAACCCGCGACCGGCTGTCCCCCGCCGGATGCAACCCGCATCACTGCGAGCCCGCGCTGATTGGTGCCGTCGGGCCGGAAACGAAACAGACCATCGATACCTGCGAAGCCTGACGGATTGGTCAGCACCTCAGTGGAGAATTTCTGCGCGCCCTGGGTCCGGGCCAGCGCCGCGACCAGCGCCACCGCATCATAGGCAAGGGTGGCGGTCCGCACCGGCTGTTGGCCGAATTTGGCGCTATAGCGCCCCGAGAACGCGCGAAAACCCGCCGGATCCGGCGCCGCGTAAAGGCCGCCATGCATCACCGCGCTGGCAAATACCCGCGGGCTGTCCCACAGTCCGGTGCCGAGCAACTGCACGCGTCGCAGATTGGCACCGGCGGCGGTCAAGGCTTCCGCGACGCCGACCACAGCGTCACCATCGTCGGCGAGGAACAAGGAATCCGCACTGCCCAGCGCCTGCGCCACATTGCGCACCGCCGCGCTCCGATCCGTGCCGTATTTCTCGAAGGCCACCACGCGTCCGCCTTTGCGGCTGACTTCCTGCTTGAACGCGGCCTCCACGACGTTGCCGTAAGCGTTCTCCGGCAGGAGTGCCGCGAAGGACCGCTTTCCCGTGCCGGCGGCGTAGTCGATGATACGGGTGACATCGGATTCCGGCAGAAAGCTCAGAAGATAGACGCCGCGGCCGGCAACGCTCGAATCCGTCGAGAAGGCGATCATCGGCACGCCGCGCGTTCGTGTCAGTTGCGCCGCCGCCGGAACGGATCCTGCGAACAGCGGACCAAGGACAATCTCTGCTCCTTCGTCGAGCGCTTGCTGCGCCCCCTGCTGCGCGCCCTGTGCATTGCCGGCGTCATCCTTGACCAGCAATTGCAGATTGGGATTCTGGAATTCGGCCAAGGCCATCTCGGCCGCATTCTTCATGGATTGGGCAGCAACGCCGGCGTTACCCGAGGCTGACAGCGGCAGGATCAACCCGACCTTCACCTGACCCGTGCCGATGGACGCAGGCTGTTGCTGCGGGCCCGACGCCGCCGGTTGCGAGTTGCTGGTCAATGCGGATTGCACGCCCGCGCAGGCGCCAAGCAATGGGGTCCCAAGGATCAGACCGAGGGCAGCCCGTCGCGTGGCTCCCCGCTGCCGGACATCGAGATTGATCGGACCTACCATTGTACTTTCTTCCATTGACGACGCCGATCACCGCAGGTGCTGCAACGATCCGCCGAGGGGGATTAAGGCATATTGTCGGCGAATAGTTAACCGAAACAATAGGTTTATTTCACTGCCGGATGCATGACAGCGAAGGTGTGGCTTTCGACTCCATTCAGCTCCAACTGCGAAGATGCGATTTCCTGTCGGCTTCCGCGATGCTGCGCAGAAAGCAGTATCCTGCCGTTCCGATCCTGCTCTACATTATTGCGATGTCTCGCCAAGCTGCCTCATCGGATCGTCCATCGGCGCAAATGGAACCGGCTGCGCATACGTTTCTCGTCTCCCAGCAGCCGTTGTCTGCACCCAAAGCAGCGCCGGGTCTGCACCTCGTTGCCACGCCGATCGGCAATCTCGGCGACATCACCCTGCGCGCCCTTCAAACATTGGCCGGCGTCGATGTGATCGCCTGCGAAGACACCCGCGTAACCCGACGCCTGACCGAACGCTATGGCATCGCCGCAACGCTCATATCCTATCATGAACACAATGCCGCGAGCGCGCGCCCCAAGATCCTCCGCCTGCTGGCCGATGGCGCCGCGGTCGCGCTCGTCTCGGATGCAGGAACACCGCTGATTTCCGATCCCGGCTTCAAGCTGGTGCGGGAGACCTGCGCGGCCGGATATCCGGTGATGGCATTGCCGGGCCCATCTTCCGTGCTGACCGCGCTGACGCTCGCCGGCCTGCCGACCGACCGGTTTTTCTTCGAGGGATTTCTACCGTCAAAGCAGGGGGCGCGGCGCCATCGGATCGCAGAACTGATGAACATTCCGGCGACGCTGGTAATGTTCGAGTCCGGCAACCGGGTGCGGGACACGTTGGTCGATCTTGCCGAGATCATGCCTGATCGCGAAGCTGCGATCTGCCGCGAACTCACCAAGCTGCACGAGGACGTACGGCGCGGCATGACCAGAGATCTGGCGCGGACTGTCGACACGCTGGAAACTCGCGGCGAATTCGTTCTGGTAATCGGACCGCCGGCTGCGACCGAAGGCGTGATGGCCCAGCATGACTTCGACGGCATGCTGCGTGCCGCCTTGAAGCGCGGCAGCGTCAAAGATGCAGTGGCCTATGCCGTCGACGTCTCGGGCCGACCGCGTCGGGAGGTCTATGCTCGCGCGCTCGAGCTTGCGGACGAGGCACGCGGAGACGACGATCATGGCCCGGACTGATCGGCATTCGACATTGCCGGAACAACCGCCGCGCCAGTCCGCAGCATCGAAACCGGCGGCGCCCGAACGTATCGCGGCCTTCCGCACCGGACTTTCGGCGGAAAGTCGCGCGGCGACCTATCTGATCGCCAAGGGTTATCGCATTCTGACGCGGCGCTTCCGCACGCCTTATGGCGAGATCGACATCATCGCCAAGCGACGCAATCTCCTGGCCTTCGTCGAGGTCAAGGCGCGCGCCACGCTGGACGATGCTGCCTATGCGGTCACGTCACGCCAACAAAAGCGCATCGTCGATGCAGCCAATGTCTGGTTGATGGCGCACCCTGAACATGCCAATTTCGACCTGCGTTTCGACGCCATGCTGGTTGCCCCACGTCATTTGCCCCGCCATCTTCCCGGAGCCTTCGACGCCAGCACCTGATGGGTTCGACAGTCGCGTTGATCAGGTTCACATACGTACTTTCCTTCCAGCAGCAAACATTCAAGCCGGACATCGAGCATGACACTGAAAGTCGCCGTCCAGATGGACCCCATCGCGCGTATCAATGTTCGCGGGGATTCCACTTTTGCATTGCTGCTGGAGGCGCAGCGACGCGGCCACGCCATTTCCTATTACACGCCCGACCAGCTTTCCCTGCGAGGCAAGGATGTCGTCGCGCCGGTTCAATCCCTCAGCGTTCGCGACGAAGTCGGCAACCATTTCACGCTCGGCGAATCGAAACGGCAGAATCTGGCGGAGTTTGACGTGGTGCTGCTGCGGCAGGATCCGCCGTTCGATCTCGCTTACATCACCAGCACGCATCTGTTGGAGCGCATCCATCCGGCGACACTGGTCGTCAACGATCCCGTCAGCGTGCGCAATGCGCCGGAAAAACTGTTCGTCCTCGACTTTCCCGAACTGATGCCACCGACGCTGATCTCGCGCAATCTCGAAGAGATCAATGCCTTCCGCGCCGAACACGGCGCCGTGGTGATGAAGCCGCTGCATGGTCATGGCGGCGCGGCGGTGTTCCGCATCCTGCCTCAGGACATGAATTTCGGCTCGCTCTACGACATGTTCGCGGTCACGTTCCGCGAACCGTGGGTGATTCAGCGCTTTCTTCCTGAGGTGAAGCAGGGCGACAAGCGCATCATCCTGGTCGACGGCGAATTCGCCGGTGCCGTCAATCGCGTGCCCGCAACCGACGATCTGCGCTCCAACATGGTGCGGGGCGGCGCCGCCCGCGCAACCGATCTGACGCCGCGCGAGCGCGAGATCTGCGAAACCATAGGTCCGGCGCTGCGTGAGCGGGGCCTGTTGTTCGTCGGCATCGACGTCATCGACAATCATCTCACCGAGATCAACGTGACCTCGCCGACCGGCATCCGCGCTATCGCCAATCTCGGCGGCGCCGATGTCGCCGCCTTGATCTGGGACAAGATCGAAGCCAAGCGCCGCGCCTGATTTTTCCGATCGCCGACGCTCGGTCACATCCGTCCGCATACCACGCGTGATGGCCTTGGGTTCGATGACCACGCCCAGCGTTGCTGGTTCGCATCCGGTACGGAGCACACGGCTCGCCGTGCTGCTGCAGTTTCAGCAGGAACGAGACATCGGCGAGGCCGGTGTAAGACCGCGGCCTGCCGTGCGATCGCATCCGGTATTTTAATACTCCTTGCAGCCGCCTTTCCATCCTGAAGCGTGGGGTGGCGTTTGTTCTCTCATTGTTCTTGCATCGGTGATGCCGCGGCAGTAGCTTTCCTGCACTTGGGGGGCGAGCCATGGTTCAACGGGTCTCTACTGTTGCATTCGAAGGCATCGAGGCACGCGCAGTGGACGTTCAGGTGCAGGTCGCGCCGGGTCTGCCTGCTTTCACCATCGTCGGCTTGCCGGACAAAGCCGTGTCCGAAGCTCGGGAACGGGTTCGCTCCGCCCTGATCGCCTCCGGGTTGGCACTGCCGGCACGGCGGATCACCGTCAATCTGGCGCCCGCCGATCTTCCGAAAGAGGGCAGTCATTACGACCTGCCGATCGCACTCGGACTGATGGCCGCCATCGGCGCCATTCCATCCGACGCCCTGGCCGGCTTCACCGTGCTGGGCGAACTCGGCCTTGACGGCTCCATCGCACCGGTCGCCGGCGTGCTGCCGGCAGCGATCGGCGCCAATTCACGCGACGAAGGCCTGATCTGCCCCGCCGCATGCGGCGCCGAAGCGGCCTGGGCGAGTCCGGACATTCAGATCGTGGCGGCACAGTCGCTGATTCAGATTGCCAATCACTTTAAGGGGACGCAGATCCTCTCGCGTCCGCAGCCGCGCGTTCAGCCGCAGGAGGGCTCGCAACTCGACCTGCGCGACATCAAGGGGCAGGAGAGCGCCAAGCGCGCGCTCGAGATTGCCGCAGCCGGCGGCCATCACTTGCTGATGATCGGTTCGCCCGGCGCCGGGAAATCGATGCTTGCGGCACGGCTCCCCTCGATCCTGCCGCCGCTGTCCCCGGCCGAACTGCTCGAAGTCTCGATGATCGCCTCGGTCGCCGGCGAGATCGAAGGTGGCGCCCTCACGAGTCGGCGGCCGTTCCGCGCGCCCCATCACTCCGCCAGCATGGCGGCGCTGACCGGCGGCGGAATACGGGCCAAGCCCGGCGAGATTTCGCTGGCGCATCATGGCGTGCTGTTTCTCGACGAACTGCCCGAATTCGATCCGCGTGTGCTCGACTCGTTGCGCCAGCCGCTCGAGAACGGCGAGATCGCGGTGTCGCGCGCCAATCATCGCGTCACCTATCCGGCGCGCTTCATGCTGGTGGCAGCGATGAATCCGTGCCGCTGCGGCCATGCCTATGAGCCTGGCTATTCCTGCAAGCGCGGACGGTTGGATCGTTGCACGGCGGATTATCAAGCGCGCATCTCCGGGCCGCTGATGGATCGGATCGATCTGCGCATCGAAGTTCCGGCGGTGACCGCCGCCGACCTGATCCTTCCCGCTCCATCGGAAGGGTCGGCCGAGGTTGCCGCCCGCGTGGCGGCAGCCCGCGACATCCAGCTCGCGCGCTATGCCGCAGCCGGCTTGCCGACGATCCGCACCAATGCCGAGGCCCCCGCCTCGATCCTGGAAACCGTCGCACAACCCGACGCTCAGGGACTCAAGCTGCTCCGCGATGCAGCCGAGACCATGCGACTATCAGCACGCGGATATCATCGCGTGTTGCGCGTGGCCCGTACTCTTGCCGATCTGGAAGGCGCCTCGCGCATCGGTCGCCTGCATCTCGCCGAAGCCCTCTCCTATCGGGTCCTGGCGGAAGACATTCAGCGCGCCGCCTGACTGACGCGACGAGCGCATCAACCAGACAGTAACGACTTTTATTTACGCTCTGCCAACCATACGCCCGGTGTTGTCGCGGGGCGTCAGCGTGCGGACAGCGTATCATGTCGCGTTTCAAGGTTCTTGCTTCGGTGATTCCGCTCATTCTGGCGGGGGTGTTCGCCCGCGAGAGCCTCTCCCCGCCAGCGCAGCCCTGCATCCTCCTCGGCAACACATCGGTGCAGATGGCGACTGCGTCATGGCAGCCGCAGATCCGGCTCAGCTTCACCGATAATCCCGCAGACGCGACGGTCCGCGTCCAGATTGTCGATGACCCGGCGGAGGCCGACTTCACCGTCGTCGATGACGGTGAGAGCATCGGCCCCACCGCCTGCTCCAGCACAGCCGCAACGCGCTATATCGGAGTTACCAAGATCGCTTCGGCGCTGCAGCCGAGGATCTTTCTCTCCCGTGAACCGGGAGATTTCCGCATCTTCGTACAATCGAAAACATTCTCCGCGGAGGCCGCCGCCGCCCTGGTGGTGGGCGCTGATGCCGGCCATACCCACGTCGCAGCGTCGCTTTAACGAAACGTCAACCCTGTTCGCAGCGAAGCCGCGCCTCGCGCGAACACGCAAGCACTTCGCAACATCGAAACGTCATCCTCAGCCTTGAACTCGTAGCGCAGGGTCGCTGTGCCTTGCCGGCGTTCGGAATCGCGGGCGCCAAACACGCTGCGCTGTGATCGAATGAAATGCCCTTTCCGATCTTCCCGTCGAACGTGGAGAGACTCGGAAAGGGGGTGCGGAGCTATCCATGGGGCAAATGTTTCGGATCAAGGCACGGCTGCGCCGCTTCGCGCGTCGGCATCCCCGCATCAATTTTATCATCCGTGCCTTTATCCTGTTCTCCGCCACGTTCGGGGGTGCCTATGGCTTTATCGCCGGAAGCCGCTCCGAAGTGTCCGGCTATGACCCCAATGCCTTCGCGATCGGCGCCAGCTTTCTCTTCGCAATCGCTTGCGTCGCTCTGGCCCTCACCAGCATGCGGTTGCGCTGGAT
>DATMSE010000023.1:0-12910 GCA_035565575.1 Xanthobacteraceae bacterium | reverse complement strand
GAAGCGTGAGCTCCGAAGCAGTCCAGAGCCCCCACCCCAACCCTCCCCCGCAAGCGGGAGAGGGAGAAGAAAGACTGGATTTGCTTCGCGGAGCCTGTGCTCGGACAGCGCGAAGCGCTGATCCGAGTGCTCGCAATGACGTGAGAATATGTTTTTCGTCATGCCCGGGCTTGTCCCGGCCATGACGAAAGGAAACCGTGGTCGCGCGAGATTACAGCCGCTCTACCGCGATACGTGCGCCGACACCGCGAGCCATTGGCCGTCCTGCCGCGCCCAGCAATCGGTGTAGCGGCCCGACGCCGCCGTACCATCGGCAGTCGTGTAGGTGGTGCGGGCGTGGATGATGGCGAAGTCGCCCATTACGCGGATCATCACGTCATGGGCTTCGAGATCACGGATCGTCACCGGTCGCGCGGTCTGCGCGAGAAAGCCGGCGCGGTCGATCAGCGTCTTGTCGGGATTGGAGCAATAGAACTCCGGCGCGAGAATCTCGTCGAAGCGCTTCACGTCGCCGTTCTGCACCGAACTGATGTAGTCGCGATTGAGTTGCGTCAGTTGTTCGATATCGGTGCTCATGCCTGTCGCTCCCAGATATGCCATGCGCTGTGCGGTGAGATTCCCTATTGCGATCAGAAAAAAGCCGTTAGCTCCGCTGGTTCTTCATCATGGCCGGGCTCGTCCCGGCCATCCACGTCTTTCTTGCCGAGTAGTTGTAAAGGCGTGGATGCCCGTGACAAGCACGGGCATGACGAAACTGGGTGTTTCTGGCTTCAATCCTTGAACATCGGCGGCGGTGTGAAGCCGCCGAATTCTCGCTCGATCAATGAGGCGAGGCGGATCGGCGTGTGATCCTCCAGCCATGGGCCGACGATCTGCGCGCCGAGCGGCAGGCCGTCCTTGCCGAGGCCGAGCGGGATTGCGGTTGCCGGCAGGCCGGGCAAGGTGGCGATGCCTGGCCACACCAGTTGATCTGTATAAGGATAGGCCCTGCCGTCGATCATGATGCGGCGCTGCTCCTGATCCGGCAGATGATCGTGCGGAAAGGCCGGAATCGGCATGATCGGACAGATTACCGCGTCGAATTTCTTGAACAGGTCGCGCCACTGCGCGCGCAGCCGGGTGCGGCCGCCATCGGCCAATACCCAGTCGCGATGGCTCAGCGTGATGCCGCGCAGCCGCTCGGCGGCAAGGCTCATGTCGTTGGGCGCGAGTTTTGCCGCCGCGGCCTGCGCCTCGGCATAGGCCTCCGGCGTGAACGAGCCGGCGAGGAACGAGAGCAAGAGGCGCATGTAGAGCCGCGACGACGCGGCGAGGTCGGGCAGCAGCGGTGTTTCGCGGCTGACGCTGACGCCGCGCGTCTCCAGGTTACTGGCGAGCTTGGCGATGGCTTCCTTGATCACCGCACTGGTCGGCAGCAGCGGATGCGTGTCGAGCACCAGCACGCGAAAGCCCTTGAACTCGGGATGGCGCGAGGCCGGCAGCGACAGCCGGTAGGCGATGCCCGCATCGATCGGGTCGGGCCCCGCCATGACGTCGAGCAGAGTGGCAAGATCGCCGGCGCTGCGCGCCATCGGCCCGATCACCGAGAGATCGCGGGTGAATGGCAGCGGCGGATTGGGCGGCGCGACATGGCCGCGCAGCGCGCACAGATCATAGGTCGGTTTATGGGCGTAGACGCCGCAATGAAAGGCTGGCACGCGCAGCGAGCCGCCGATGTCGGAGCCGAGCGACAGCGCGCCGTAGCCCGCCGCCAGCGCCGCCGACGATCCGCCGGACGAGCCGCCCGGCGTGCGGCCGAGATCGTAGGGGTTGTTGGTGACGCCGTAGACGTCGTTGTAGCTCTGCCAGTCGCCGAGCGAGACCGGCACATTGGTCTTGGCGAGGATGATGCCCCCCGCGTTCTTCACGCGCGTGATCGGGAGGGCATCCTCGGATGCGCTGAAATTCTTGTGCTGAACATAACCCCAGGTGGTCGGCAGGCCGGCGACGTTGAAGGATTCCTTGACCGTCATCGGAATGCCGAGCAGCGGCTTCTTCTCGCCGCGTGCCAGCGCGGCGTCTGCCGCCTTGGCAGCCTCAAGGCCGCGCTCGAAATCGCGCACGCAGATCGCATTGATCTGGGAATCGTACTTTTCGATGCGGGCGATGGTGTCTTGCGCCAGTTCGACGGCGGACACCTTTTTCGCAGCAAGCGCGGCGGACATGTCAGCGGCGGACTTGAAGCTCCATTGCGATGCGGCCAAGTTTTTTCTCCCGTGCTTGATGGTACGGCGGGATGATGCCATTTCCCGCGCCACATGCAAGAACGCGGCGTGCCGCTGTCACGCCGCGCGTGTCTGTCGCTACCTTTCGGTAAAATCCTTTGGCGAAAACGCCAGATCGAGCACTTTCCACTCGTCGTATTTGTCGGCCGGCAGCATCGTATATGGCTGACAGGCCTGCAGCGCGGCGATGGCGCTATGGGCCAATGCGACCGCCTTCGGCGAAGCCTTGCCTTCGATGAGAACCGGCGGGACGGCGAGACGCCCATCCGTGGAAAACACCGCGCGCAGCTTGATCCAGACGTCATCCGACATGCTCACCGTGTCGGGCATCGCCGAACACGTGCGCAGGTGGCGACGGAATGCCGCGATGTCGTTTGAAGCGAGCCTGGCCTTGTCGATCGCGGCGGCATCGAAATCGTTCTTGCCGATCGACTCCGGCAGGCCGAGCGTCACTCCGTATTTCACCGTCAGATCGGGCTCGGGCAGCGTAAAGGCCGGTGCGGGGGAAGCCTGCAGGTCCGGTTGCGGCGGCGCAGGCTGTGCGTGGGCGTGCTGGTCGGGCGCAGAAGGCGCGGGTGGCTGTGGCGCGGTTTCAGCTTTCTGCTCAGGTTCTGCCGGCGGTTGCGGCTGAGCTTCCTGCGGATGCGGCGTCTCGACCGATTGCTTCAGGTCCAGTTGCGGCAGAACCGGCTCGGGCTCGGGCGGTTTGAGAGATTGCGCCGCTGGCTTGATCTCGTCCGATTCGACGAGATCGACCGTGATGGCCTTGGCGCCCTCGCTCTGAAACGGACGGACGCCGGTTGACAGCAACACCACAACCACGATTGCGCAATGACCGACAATCGAGGCGGCGGCTGCGAGCCTGGAAAGAAGCCGGGATTCAAACATGACGATCGATTATCCGGCAGTCGGCGCACGCGTGCGTTGCTTGAAAGGAGGCGCAGCATGGTGCGCCGGTCGCGGAGTCGTCAAGCCGGCGCGCGGCTGGCCCGATCACGCTGTCACGATGTCGCGCGGTGAGACGTCGCGGCCTCCAGAAACTCAAGCAGCATGCGATCGACCTCGTCAGGGCGTTCCTGCTGCACTCAGTGAGCGGCGCCATTGATCAGACGGCAGCCGCGCGCGGTCATGGCAGCGCGGCGAGTTCGCGATGAATGGGATCATCGACCGCGTGGATGGGATGGTTCACGGTGTCGAATGGAATCGCCGGCGGGCCCGCGAACCGCGGCTCATGATCGCCACCGCGCGAAACACATCCGGCCGCGACAACGCGCACCATGGCGCGACGATGGCGCCGAAGTCGTGGCCAACAATCGCTTCGACGCTGCGATGTCTGAAGGCGAAAACCACGCCGGGCGCATCGCGCACCAGGTTCATCAGACGGAAGGGATGCAGGCTGGCGTCGTAGTCGGCGCTCCAGCCGGTATGCGGCCGTAGCCGCGCTGATCCGGTGCCAGCACGTGATATCCCGCAGCCACCAGCACCAGCATCACCTTGCGCCAGCTATAGGCGAGGTCGGGGAGGCCATGCAGCAGCAAGAACACAGGGCCGTTGTGCGTCTTCGTATCCGGCCTCCAGCACTTGCATGGTGAGGCCATTGATCTTCTCGATGAAACGCGAGGCGGATGCCGGCGGCAGCGGAAGTCGGGCAGGACGGCGGATGACGGCATGGTTCGAATCGAACAAGCGGGCGCGGCATCTATACGCATCTGGCTGCGGAACGACCGCTCCGCTCACCCGTTGATCCTGCACAAATATGGAGGAGTCAAATGGGTATCGAGGCAAAGGAACAGGGAAATCTGATCGGCAGCGACAAGGTCGAGGGAACCAACGTCTATAGCGCCGACGGCGAGAAGATCGGCGCGATCGAGCGCGTGATGATCGACAAGGTGAGCGGCAAGGTCTCGTATGCGGTGTTGGGCTTCGGCGGATTCCTCGGCCTTGGCAACGACCATTACCCGCTGCCGTGGCAGTCGCTGAAGTACAACACCGATCTCGGCGGCTATCAGACGATGGTGCCGGCGGACCAGATCAAGAGCGCGCCGAAATATGCGAGCGACAACGACTGGAACTGGAGCGATCCGGGCCGCACCCGTGCCGTGAACGATTATTACGGGGTGCCGATGGTGTGATGCATGTTGCGTTGAGTGGCGTTGCGTAAAAGGAGAGCCCGCCGTGGAGGCGGGCTTTTTCTTGAATGGGACTCGCAACTCGTCATGCCCGGCTTTGTGCCGGGCATCCACGTCTTTCCTTATCGCGATAGGACGTGGATGGCCGGGACGAGCCCGGCCATGACGATAGCTTTCGTATTCTGCCAGAGGAAAGAGAAGCTCACGCCTTCTTCGGCCAGTACTTGTCGCGCAGGTGACGCTTGACCAGCTTGCCGGTCGGTGTGCGCGGCAGTTCGGCGGCGAAATCGATGCTCCTCGGGCACTTGATGGCCGACAGCCGCTCGCGGCAATAGGCGATGAGTTCGCTTTCGAGCGCTTTGCCGGCCTTCGCCATGTCATGCGGCTGCACAACCGCCTTCACTTCCTCGCCCATCTCCTCGTTCGGCACGCCGAACACCGCGACATCTGCCACGGCGGGGTGAGTGATCAAGACGTCCTCGGTCTCCTGCGGGTAGATGTTCACGCCGCCGGAGATGATCATGTAGGACTTGCGGTCGGTGAGATAGAGGAAGCCTTCGTCGTCGACGTAACCGACGTCGCCCAGCGTCGACCAGCCTTTGTCATTGAAGGCGCGCTGCGTCTTCTCAGGATCGTTGTGATAGGTGAACTGCGGCGCATCGGCGAAATACACCGTACCGATCTGCCCGACCGGCACCTCCACGCCGTCCTCGTCGAGAATTTTCAGCGAGCCGACCACTGCCTTGCCGACGGTGCCGCGATGGCTCAGCCATTGTTTGGAATCCGACACGGTGACGCCGTTGCCTTCCGAGCCGGCATAATATTCGATCAGGATCGGGCCCCACCACTCGATCATCTTCGCCTTGACCTCGATCGGACAGGGCGCTGCGGCGTGGATCGCACCCTTCAGGGTCGAGACGTCGTACTTGCTGCGGACTTCGTCAGGCAGCTTCAGCATCCGCACGAACATGGTGGGGACCAGTTGCGATTGCGTCACCTTGTGCTTCTCGACCAGCCGCAGAAATTCTTCGGCGTCGAAATGCTCCATGATGATCGAGGTGCCGCCGAGCGTGATCGCCATCATGTTAAAGCGTAGCGGGGCGGCGTGATAGAGCGGCGCCGGCGACAGGTAGATGCTGTCCTGCCCCATGCCGCACATATTGGCACAGAGCAGTTTCAGGAACGGGTTCGGCACGTCGATCGGCCCATATTCGTGGGCGCGCTTGATGCCTTTCGGCCGTCCGGTGGTGCCCGACGAATACAGCATGTCGTAGCCCGCGACCTCGTCGGCGATCGGCGTGGTCGGCTGGCTGCCGGCTTCTTTGTCCCACGAACGGAAACCCGGGGCGGGCTCGTCGAGCATGTAGAACAGCGGAGCACCGGGGGCGTTGCTGACGAGAGGGGCCATCTGCGCGGCGCATTGCGGCGAGGTGATCACGACTTTGGCGCCGCAATCCTTGACGATGTAATCGATCTCGTCCTGCTTCAGGTAGCGGCTGATTGCAGTGTAGTAGAGTCCGGCGCGCTGCGCCGCCCAGCAGATCTCCATGAATGCCAGCCGGTTCTCCAGCAGGAAGGCGATATGGTCGCCGGCCTTGAGACCGAGCGCGCGGAACAGGTGCGCACCTTGATTGGAGAGTTCGTCGAGCTCGCGATAGGTGATGGCCTTGCCGGTGCCGGCCATCTGGTAGGCGATCTTGTCGGGCTGAGTCTTGGCGTAATGCGACGGGTGAGTCATCGGTCTCCCTGGGCGTTTCCTGATCGTTGGCTCGGCGGATCGGGCCGCTCTTGGTCGAAGTCGAAGTGAGGAGCGAAAAGTGAGTAGCGAACAGAACAACGTTGTCTCTATCCGCTACCCCCGCTCGCTCTTCGCTTTGTTTGTTTCGCTTACAGCCGCTCGACGATGGTGACGTTGGCCATGCCGCCGCCTTCGCACATCGTCTGCAGGCCGTAGCGCTTGTTGTTCTGCTTCAGCGCGTAAAGCAGCGTCGTCATCAGCTTGGTGCCCGATCCGCCGAGCGGATGCCCGAGCGCGATGGCGCCGCCGTTGACATTGAGCCGCGCAGGATCGGCGCCCGTGGTCTTCAGCCATGCCGTCGGCACCGAGGCGAAGGCTTCGTTGACTTCGAACAGGTCGATGTCGTCGATCTTCATGCCAGCCTTCTGAAGCGCGCGCTCCGTCGCCGGCAGCGGCGTCTCCAGCATGATCACCGGATCGCTGGCCATCATGGTCATGTGATGGACGCGGGCCATCGGCTTGATGCCGAGCGCCTTGAGCCCCTTCTCGCTGACGATCATCACGCCCGACGCGCCGTCGCAGATCTGGCTGGCGCTGGCGGCAGTGAGACGCCCGCCGTTTTCGTTGATCAGCTTCACGCCCTTGATGCCGTCGAGCGAGACGTCGAAGCGGATGCCCTCATCGATGTGGTGAATGTCGGTCGAGCCGTCGGCGCGGGTGATCTTCACCGGCACGATCTCGTCCTTGAACTTGCCGGCCTGGGTCGCGGCGATCGCCTTCTGATGGCTGTTGTACGAGAACTCGTCGAGTTCGTCCTTCGAGAGGCCGTACTTTTTCGCCATCATTTCCGCGCCGGTGAACTGGCTGAACTGGATGTTCGGATAGCGGGTTTCCATGCTGGGGCTCTTGTAGGTGCCGAGCCCTGCCTTGGCGGCGAGGATGCTCGGCGTGCCCATAGGCACCCGCGTCATGCTCTCCACACCGGCGGCGATCACGATGTCCATGCTGCCGGCCATCACCGCCTGCGCCGCGAAATGCAGCGCCTGCTGCGAGGACCCGCACTGGCGGTCGATCGACGTCGCGGGTACGCTTTCCGGCAGCTTGGACGCCAGCACCGCATTGCGCCCGATGTTGACGGCCTGCTCGCCGGCCTGGCCGACGCAGCCCATGATGACGTCCTCGATCTGCGCGGGATCGACGCCGGTGCGCTCGACCAGCGAGTCCAGCACCTGCGCGGCGAGATCGGCAGGATGCCAGCCGGCGAGGCGGCCTCCCTTGCGGCCACCTGCGGTGCGGGCGGCGGCGACGATATAGGCTTCGGCCATGGCAATCTCCTGGAGCGAGGTTAGGGAATGAGCCGCGATTTAACGAGTGGTGCAGGATTTAGTCAATCAATCAATTAACTCTTGAGCCGTGCGATCACATGAGGTTATCTGGACGGCATGGCTCCACATCTAAATACCGGCCAGCAAAGCCGTGTGCCGGCGACGAAGCATTCCACCGCGGACAAGCTGCTGGTCGCCGCCAGCGAGTTGATGATTGCGCGCGGCTCGCTGGAAATCTCGTTGAGCGACATTGCGCAGCAGTCCGGCGTCAATGCCGCGCTGGTGAAGTATCACTTCGGCAACAAGGAAGGTCTGTTGCTGGCGCTGCTGGCGCGCGATGCAGCCACCGAGACGACCAATCTCGAATATCTGCTCGCGCAGCCGATCACGCCGACCGCCAAGCTCAAGCTGCATGTCGCCGGCATCATCAAGGCCTACTACCGCTTTCCTTATATGAACCGGCTGATTCATTTGCTGCTTCATGAGAGCAGCACCAAGGCCGCCGACGAGGTCTCGAAGTTCTTCGTTGCGCCGCTGCTGGATTTTCATCGCCGCCTGCTGGCGGAAGGCGTCGCATCCGGTGAGTTCCGCCCGGTCGATCCGGTGCTGTTCTACACAAGTCTGATCGGCGCCTGCGATCATCTGTTCTTCGGGCGGCACGCGCTCTCGCGCGCTGTCGGCGTCGGTCCCGTCACCGACGAAGTGTGCCGCGAATATATCGCGCATGTCGAAGCGATGCTGCTGGGTGGCATGCTGACGCCGGCGGCGCGGCAGGCCCAGCGGGCGGCCGGATGACGTGCCTGCGACATGAACATTCATTGACGTCCTAACAGAAAGAGAGAGGTTGCCAGATGCAGTTGAAAGACGTTGCGGTTCTCATCACCGGCGGAGGTTCGGGTCTCGGCGCGGCGACCGCCCGCGCGATGGCGGCCAAGGGCGCCAAGGTCGCGGTGCTCGATCAGAACAAGGAGAACGCCGAGAAGGTCGCAGCGGAGGTCAAGGGGGTCGCGCTGGTGGGTGACGTCACCAGCGAGGAGCAGGTCCAGGCGGCGATCACGAAGGCGGAAGCCGCTCATGGCGTCGCGCGCGTGCTGGTGAACTGCGCCGGCATCGGCGGCTCGATGCGTATCGTCAGCAAGGACGGTTCGATCTATCCGCTCGACAAATTCACCCGTGTCGTCAACGTCAACCTGATCGGCACCTTCAACGTGCTGCGGCTGTTCGCCGGCCGGCTGGTGCCGACGCCGCTCGACAGCGAGGAACGCGGCGTCATCATCAACACCGCGTCGGTGGCGGCCTATGAAGGGCAGATCGGTCAGATCGCCTATTCAGCCTCGAAGGGCGGCGTGGTCGGCCTGACCTTGCCGGCAGCGCGCGACCTTGCGCAGCACAAGATCCGCGTCAACACCATCGCGCCGGGCCTGTTCCTGACGCCGCTCTTGATGGGTCTCAACGAGGAGGCCCGCAAGAGCCTGGGCGCGCAGGTGCCGCATCCGGCGCGGCTTGGCGACGCCAGCGAATACGGCGCGCTGGCGGTGCACATCGTCGAGAACGCGATGCTCAACGGTGAGACCATCCGCCTCGACGGCGCCATCCGCATGGCGCCGCGCTGAGGCGCGATGTCCGGATACGACGGCGTCATCCTGAGGGGCGGGCGACACTTGTCGCGCGCCTCGACGGATGGGCCATCGCCTTCGAGGCTCCGCGCTCCGCGCGCAGCGCCTCAGGGTGACGGCTATTCATCCGTCGCGCAGTCATTCACCTTGTGAAGGGAGATCGCGTTTTGAGGCAGCCGCTGTTGATCGAACACGAGGACGGGTTCGATCGCGTCACGTTGAATCGGCCCGAGAGCCTCAATGCGCTCGATCCGACCTTGATCGATGCCTTGAACGATTATTTCGGCGGACTGCAGCGCAATCGCGATACTCGCGTGGTGCTGCTCAAGGGCGCCGGCAAGGCATTTTGCGCCGGGCTCGATCTGAAGGAAGCGATGGCGCGGCGCGCCGGGCAGCAGGAGCCGCCGGGCGTGACCGAGTCGCTGGATTCGCAACGGCGCATCGCCGACATCGTGATGCTGATGCGACGTTGTCCGCAACCCATCATCTCGCTCATTCACGGTTCGGCGGCGGGCGGCGGCTTCGCGCTGGCGCTCGCCTCGGATATTCGCATTGCCGCCAAGGGCGCGCGGATGAACTGCGCTTTCATCAAGCTCGGGCTTGGCGGCTGCGATATCGGCACGAGTTATTTTCTGCCGCGCCTCGTCGGGGTGTCGGTGGCGTCCGAACTGATCCTGACCGGCCGCTTCATCCATGCGGAACGTGCGCTCGCGGTTGGGCTGGTGTCCGAAGTCGCTGAGGAAGCGCAACTCGAAGCGGCGGCGGAGCCTTACATCGATGCAATGCTGACCGCTTCGCCGGTGGGATTGAGGTTATCGAAAGAGTGCCTCAACATGAGCGTCGATGCCGGCTCGCTGGAAGCGGCGATCGCGATGGAGGACCGCAACCAGGTGTTGTGCAGCCGCTCGGAAGATTTCAATGAAGGTATCCGCGCCTTCCTCGAAAAGCGGAAGCCGGTCTACATTCGACGATAATAGTCACTGAAAGTCCGGCCAACGGACGGTAACGGGAGAACAACCATGGAAGGAAACGCGGCCAAGGTTATTCAGAAGCCTCCGTTCCGTAAGGTGAACTGGCTGCCGCGCGATATCGCGGTGGAGCGCCGGCCGGACGGCGTGATCGTGATGAAGTCGCGGTTTCCGCTCAACGATTACCTGCCGCACATTCCCGCCGCGCTGGCGCGCTGGGCAGTGGAGCGGCCCGATCACACCTGGCTGGCGCAACGGCGCGGCCCGAACCGCGACTGGCATCGCGTCAGCTACAGCGAGGCCAAGCGCACCGTCGATGCGTTGACGCAGGCGATCCTCGACATGAATCTGCCGGAAGGCGCGCCGGTCGCGATCCTCTCCGGTAATTCCATCGAGCACGCGCTGATAACGCAGGCCGCGATGCAGGCGCGTCATCCCGCGGCGCCGGTGTCGCCAGCCTATTCGCTGATGAGCCAGGACCACGCCAAGCTGAAATACCTGTTCGGCCTGATCAAGCCGAAGCTGGTCATGGTGCAGGATGGATCGACCTTCGCGAAGGCGCTGGGCGCGCTGGATCTCACCGGCATCACCGTGATCCATGTCGATGGTCCGGCGGAAGGCATTCCGAGCCTGGCCTATGCCGATCTCGCCGCCACGAAAGTCACCGACGCGGTGGCTGAATCGATCGCGAAGATCACGCCGGACACGATCGGCAAGCTGCTGTTCACCTCCGGTTCGACCGGCATGCCGAAGGCCGTCATCAACACGCAACGCATGATGTGCGCTAACGCTGCGATGATGATGCAGGTGCGGCCGCGCGATCCCAACGGCCCGCTGCCGGTGTTTCTCGATTGGATGCCCTGGAATCACACCATGGGCGGCAACGCGCTGTTCAATCCGGCGCTGATCGAAGGCGGCACGCTCTATATCGATGACGGTCGCCCGGTGCCGGGACAGTTCGAGGAAACGCTGCGCAATCTGCGCGAGATTTCGCCGACCTATTATGCCAACGCGCCGGTCGGCTACGCGGTGCTCGCGGCGGCGATGGAAAAGGACGACGCGCTGTGCCGCTCGTTCTTCAGGAATCTCGGCATCATGGGTTATGGCGGCGCGCGGCTGCCTGACGACCTCTATGATCGCATGCAGGCGCTGGCGATCCGTGCCACGGGCGAACGCATCGTGTTCTACACCGGCTGGGGCTCCACCGAGACCGCGCCGACCTCGACCGGCACCTATTGGGACACCGAGCGCGTCGGGCTGATCGGCCTGCCGTTCCCCGGCGTGGAGCTGAAACTGGTGCCGGCGGGGTCAAAATACGAATTGCGGCTGCGCGGCATCAACGTGACGCCGGGCTATTACAACCAGCCTGAACTGACGGCGAAGGTGTTCGACGAGGAAGGTTTTTACTGCATCGGCGATGCCGGCGTGTTCGTCGATCCCGACGATCCGTCGCAGGGGTTAATCTTCGCCGGCCGCGTCGTTGAGGACTTCAAGCTGTTTACCGGCACATTTGTGCAGGTCGGTCCGTTGCGCACCGATGCCATCGCGGCGGCATCGCCGGTCGTTCACGACGCATTGGTGGCGGGGCAGGATCGCGCATACATCGGCCTGCTGGCATGGCCCAATCTGCATGCCTGCCGGCAGTTGATTGGCAATGCCGATGCGAGCTTCGAAGACGTGGTGAAGCATCCGGCGGTGATCGATTGCCTGCGCAAGGGCCTCGAGGCACACAACGCTGCCGCTGGCGGCGCATCCAGCCTGCGCATCGGCCGCGTGATGCTGATGACCGAGCCGCCGTCCATCGACGGCAACGAATTGACCGACAAGGGCTACATCAATCAGCGCGCCGGCCTCGATCGCCGCGCCGCGCTGGTGGAACGGCTCTACGCCGATCCGCCCGCCGATGATGTGATCGTGCTGAAGTAGTCCAGAACGCTGCGTCGTCCCTGCGAAGGCAGGGACCCATACTCTGAGGAGTCACAAATGAAGACGAGGCGACGGCCCGGATAGAACATTGACTTAAGTGGTTATGGGTCCCTGCCTTCGCAGGGACGACGAAAGAGACAAATCGTTTCAAACCAGAGTGCATCAACATGAACTTCGAATTCTCCGACGACCAGAAGCAGCTTCGCGATCAGGCCCGGCGTTTCCTTGCCGAGAAGTGTCCGCCCAAGGCGGTGCGCGCGGTGCTGGAAGGCTCCGCGGGCTACGACAAGGCGCTGTGGAGTGGACTTGCGGAGATGGGCTTTCTCGGCGTCGCTATTCCGGAGGAATTCGGCGGCACCGGCGCGGGGCATCTCGAGCTGTGCGTGATCGCGGAAGAAATGGGCCGCGCGCTGGCACCGGTGCCGTTTTCCTCCACGGTCTATCTCGCTGCCGAAGCGCTGATGCTCGCCGGCAGCGACGCGCAGAAGCAGACGTGGTTGCCGAAGATTGCATCCGGTGAAGCCATCGGCACGCTGGCATTGTTCGAAGGGCCGGGCAATCCGTCGCCGCAGGCGATCAAGGTCGCCGCTGCCAACGGCGTGCTCAACGGCGTCAAGAAGCCGGTGGCGGACGGCGCCATCGCCGACTTCGCCATCGTCGCCGCGCGTAATGGCGCGAGCAGCCGTGAAACCGATATCGCGCTGTATCTGGTCGATCTCAAGGCCGGCGGCGTCGCGGCGAAGACGCTCACCAACCTCGATCCGTCGCGCAATCAGGCCGAATTAACGTTCACAGATTGCAAAGCCGAACCGCTCGGCGCGGCGAACGAAGGCTGGAGCATTTTGACCCGCGTGCTCGATCGCGCCGCGGTGCTGATGGCGTTCGAACAGGTCGGTGGCGCCGATCGTGCGCTGGAAATGGGTCGCGACTACGCGCTGGACCGC
>DATMSE010000022.1:0-15788 GCA_035565575.1 Xanthobacteraceae bacterium | reverse complement strand
GGGCTCCCGCGCCGCATGCGCTTCCTGTACCTGGGACCAAGGGTGTGCCGCCCATGCAGGGCGGGACCGCGGGCACGAAGCAGGGGCCGCAACTGGCTCCGAACGCAGCCAGGCCGCAAGCGCCCGAGCGCGGGGCGCCGGCATCCGGTGCTGTCGGAACGCATGCGATGCCCCCTCATGTGACGGCTCCGACGACTCCGGCCGCCAGGCCGCCGCGTCCGCCGGCTGCATCGGCGGCGGCCCCGCGACGTTCGCCGCCGCACGGCGTCGAAGGACGGCGGTCCGCGCCACCGCATGTGACCCGCCCACCGCAGCCGGCTGTGCACGCTCCTGCGCGAATCGCGCCGTCGCCACGTCATGCCGCCCCGCGCATGGCGCCGCCGCGCGCGGCGGCCCCGCCATCGCGGATTGCTCAGCCTCCGAGGCCCGCACCCCCGCCACGAATGGCTCCGCCGTCACCGCGCGCGGTGCCTCCACCACGGCCGGTTGCACCACCCCGGGCCGCTCCGCCGCCACGGCCGGCACCGGCCGCCCGTCCGGCGCCGCCGCGGCCCGCCGCGCCCGCGGCCAGGAAGTGTCCACCAAATGCCCAGAAATGCTGATAAAACGCCGGCCGGCCCTCAAGGTTCGACCGGCGTTATGCCGTAGCGTTGGCGATGAGATAGTGGCCGGAAATCCTTGCGCCGACCAAGCGCGGCAGCTATAAGCCGCCGCATCTCACACGGAAACATGGCTGTATCGGCCGTCCGGTGGCGCCCGGACCGCAAAGCGTTCGCTTTGAGGTCTGGGCGCTCACACGTTTCCGGAGGAACCAACCGGAGAATAACGACATGGCACTTCCTGATTTCACCATGCGTCAGTTGCTTGAAGCTGGCGTTCACTTCGGCCACCAGGCGCACCGCTGGAATCCGAAGATGGCGGACTACATTTTCGGTACGCGCAACAACATCCATATCATCGACCTCGCGCAGACCGTCCCGATGCTGCATCGGGCGCTGCAGGCGGTCAGCGACACCGTCGCCAAGGGCGGTCGCATCCTGTTCGTCGGCACCAAGCGGCAGGCCCAGGAGGGCGTGGCGGACGCTGCGAAGCGCTCGGCGCAATACTTCGTCAACTCGCGCTGGCTCGGCGGCACGCTGACCAACTGGAAGACCATTTCCGGCTCGATCAAGCGGCTGCGTCACCTCGACGAGGTGCTCTCGTCGGGCGATGCCAACGCCTATACCAAGAAAGAGCGTCTGACCCTGCAGCGCGAGCGCGACAAGCTGGACCGTTCGCTCGGCGGCATCAAGGATATGGGCGGCCTGCCGGACTTGATCTTCGTGATCGACACCAACAAGGAAGACATCGCGATTCAGGAGGCCCAGCGGCTCAACATTCCGGTGGCGGCCATCGTCGACACCAACTGCGATCCGAAGGGCATTACCTATCTGGTGCCCGGCAACGATGACGCCGGCCGCGCCATCAGCCTATATTGTGATCTGATCGCGCGCGCCGCGATCGACGGCATCTCGCGCGCCCAGGGCGAAGCGGGCATCGACATCGGCGCCTCGGTGACGCCGGCGGCCGAAGAATTGCCGGAGACGGCCGCATCCGGCTTCCAGGGCCTGTCGGGACCGCGCGGCGTCGCCGATGATCTCAAGAAGCTGCCGGGCGTATCCGGCGCGATCGAAAAGAAGCTCAACGATCTGGGCGTGTTCCACTACTGGCAGCTGGCCGAACTGGATCACGACGCAGCCCATCACATCGGCGAGCAGGTCGGCCTGCCGAGCCGCGCCGATGCCTGGGTCGCTCAGGCCAAGGCACTGACCGCCGAGGCGGAGTAAACCTTCACGCTGCGGCCGGGAAACTCCGGCCGCGCGTTTGGCTTTCAATTGACAGCAGATCCCTGACAGCGAACCGTATGGCGGCTGATGCCCCGCCATATTCGCGGCAACAGGCAAAAGGAAAACGGACATGGCAACGATCAGCGCAGCAATGGTCAAGGAGCTTCGCGACGCCACCGGCGCCGGCATGATGGATTGCAAGGCGGCGCTGGCCGAGAACAACGGCGACATGCAGGCGTCGATCGACTGGTTGCGCAAGAAGGGCCTGTCGAAGGCTGCGAAGAAGGCCGGGCGCGTTGCCGCCGAGGGCCTGATCGGCGCCATGACGTCGGGCACCAAGGGCGTGCTGGTTGAGGTCAACTCCGAAACCGACTTCGTTGCCCGCAACGATCAGTTCCAGGGCCTCGTCAAGATGATCGCGCAGGTCGCGCTGCACGCCGGCGCCGACGTCGAGAAGATCAAGGCCACCAAGGTCGGGTCAGCAACGGTCGAGACGGCGATCTCCGATGCCATCGCCACCATCGGCGAGAACATGACGCTGCGCCGCGCTGCGATGCTGGAAGTCAGCAAGGGCGTCGTCGCAAGCTATGTCCACGGTGCCGTGATCGACGGCGCGGGCAAGATGGGCGTCATTGTCGCTCTCGAGTCGGCCGGCAAGGCGGACGAACTGGCGGCGCTCGGCCGTCAGATCGCGATGCATGTTGCGGCGGCCAACCCGCTGGCGCTCGATGCCTCGGGGCTCGATCCCGAAGTGGTGAAGCGCGAGAAGGACGTGCTGGCCGACAAGTACCGCCAGCAGGGCAAGCCGGAGAATGTGATCGAGAAGATCGTCGAGTCCGGTCTCAAGACCTACTACAAGGAAGTCTGCCTGTTGGAGCAGGCCTTCATCCATGACACCGGCAAGTCGGTCGGCCAGGCGGTGAAGGAAGCCGAAGGCAAGGTCGGTTCGCCGGTGAAGATTGCCGGGTTTGTGCGCTATGCTCTCGGCGAGGGAATCGAGAAGGCCGAATCGGATTTCGCCGCCGAAGTCGCTGCGGTGACCGGGCAGGCCAAGGCCTGATGCCTGGACGACGGCATCGGGAGGTGTAGACCAGAGGCTCATCGGAGGATCGATCGCATCATGGGTGAGCCAGTCTATCGTCGGGTCGTCGTCAAGCTGTCGGGCGAATACTTCGCAGGCGGCAAACCCTTCGGCATCGATCAGGACACGATCGATCGGATCGCGGGCGATCTTGTCGCCGCGCGGGAGATGGGCGTCGAGATCGCCGTGGTCGTCGGTGGCGGCAATATCTTTCGCGGGGTTGAGGTGTCTTCCCGCGGCGTGTCGCGCCCGACCGGCGACACCATGGGCATGCTCGCCACGGTCATGAACTGCCTCGCGCTGGAAGCTGCGCTTGAACGGCGCGGGCAGGCGGCGCGGACGCTGTCGGCACTGGTGATGCCGCAGGTCTGCGAACTGTTCACCCGCAGCGCGGCGCATCGCTATCTCGCCGATGGCAAGATCGTGCTGCTGGCAGGCGGAACCGGCAATCCGTTCTTTACCACCGACACCACCGCCGTGCTGCGCGCCGGTGAGATCGGTGCCGAAGCGGTCCTCAAGGCCACCAACGTGGATGGCGTCTATACCGCCGATCCTAAACGCGACCCGTCGGCCCGCCGTTTCGAGCGGCTGACCCATTCGCAGGCGCTCGAAGGTGGCTATAAGGTGATGGACGCCACGGCGTTCGCCCTTGCCCGCGAGACCTTGCTGCCTATCATCGTGTTTTCGATCGTGGAGGCGGGATCCATCGGGGCGATTCTGGGCGGGACGGGTTACGGCACCATTGTTGCGGGTTGAGCGGAACCGGCCGACAATTGGCTCGGCGGATACCAGAACGAATACGATAAGGAGAACGGTATGGCGTCGGCTAACTTCGACATCAACGAACTGAAGCGCCGGATGCAGGGTGCGACGCAGTCGCTGAAGCACGAACTCGGCGGCCTGCGTACCGGCCGTGCGGCGGCCTCGATGCTCGAGCCGGTTCAGGTGGAGGCATACGGCAGCCATATGCCGCTGAACCAGCTCGCCACCGTGAGCGTGCCGGAGCCCCGCCTGCTCTCGGTGCAGGTCTGGGACAAATCGATGGTGAAGGCGGTCGAGAAAGCGATCGTCGACTCCAATCTCGGCCTGACCCCCGCGACGGAAGGGCAGGTGTTGCGACTGCGCATTCCCGAGCTCAACGAGGAGCGGCGTAAGGAACTGGTGAAGGTCGCGCACAAATACGCGGAGGCCGCGAAGGTCGCCGTGCGTCATGTGCGGCGCGACGGGCTCGACATCCTCAAGAAGCTCGAAAAGAGCAGCGAAATCTCGGAAGACGATGAGAAGCGCCTCGCCGCCGACGTGCAGAAGGCCACCGACAGCATTATCGCCGAAATCGATCAGATGCTCGCCGTCAAGGAAAAGGAAATCCTCACCGTCTAATCTTGATGATTGCGAGGCGTGATCGCGATCGCTGCTTCCAGGAATCCAGCCGATGTCGAATGTCGCACTGCCTCTGACCGATGGCCCGGATCGCGCCGGGACGCCGGTGCATGTTGCGATCATTATGGACGGCAATGGACGCTGGGCGGCGGGGCGCGGGTTGCCGCGCGCCGAGGGACATCGTCGCGGCGTGGAAGCTCTGCGCCGCGTGGTTCGTGCCGCCAGCGAACTCGGAATTCGCTATCTGACGATCTTTTCGTTCAGCTCGGAAAACTGGTCACGGCCGGCAAGTGAAATCGGTGATCTGTTCGGTCTGCTGCGCCGCTTTATCCGCAACGATCTCGCGACGCTACACCGCGATGGCGTGCGCGTTCGCGTGATTGGCGAGCGCGAGGGGCTGGAGCCGGATATCGTCGCCTTACTTGACGAGGCGGAAGAGTTGACCCGGGGCAACGTTCGGCTCGATCTCACGGTCGCCTTTAACTACGGCTCGCGCCAGGAGATCGCCAATGCCGCGCAGCGACTGGCGCGCGAGGTGGCCGAGGGCAAACGCGATCCGTCCAGCATCGATGTTGCCACCATCGGACAGTATCTCAACACGGCGCATATTCCTGATCCGGACCTGATCATCCGCACCTCAGGCGAGCAGCGGCTGTCGAACTTTCTGATGTGGCAGGCCGCGTATAGCGAACTCGTTTTCGTCCCGACACACTGGCCCGATTTCGACAAGGCCGCGCTGGAAGAGGCGATTGCCGAATATGCCAAGCGCGAACGTCGGTTTGGTGGCCTCGCCGCCAAAGCCGGATCGGGTCGCGCGTGACACTGGAGCCGTCGCCGCCGGCGACTGAAACCGGGCGCGAGTCCCGCAACTTGCTGATGCGCATAGTGGCAGGCGCCGTATTGGCGCCGCTGACCCTCGTGGCTGCCTATGTCGGCGGCTGGCTATGGGATTTGCTGGCAACCGTCGCGACTATCGGCATGTTTGCAGAATGGCTCGTGGTGGTCAGGGCTTATCGGCGGCGCTCCGTGGCTGCTGGCGTCGTGATCCTTGCGATGACCGGAATCATGTTGATGGCCGGACTGATCGGTCCCGCGGTTCTGATCGTTATTGCGGGGCTGGTTGGCCTTGTGCTGCTCGCGCATGTCAATCGGGGCTGGGCGGCGCTGGGGCTGCTGTACGCGGCTGCAGCGTTGATCGCGTCGATCCTCGTGCGTGCCGATCCCCACTTCGGGTTTCTTGCATTGGTGTTCGTCCTGCTGGTGGTCTGGGTGACCGATATCGGCGGCTACTTCGCCGGCCGCGGCATCGGTGGACCGAAGCTGTGGGTCCGCGTCAGCCCGAAGAAGACCTGGGCCGGCGCGATCGGCGGCTTTGCTGGAAGTCTTGCCGTCGCGGCAGGCTTTGCCGCAACCGGTGCCGGCAGACTTGGACCGCTGCTTGCCGTTGCGGCGGTCCTGTCAGTGGTATCTCAACTCGGCGATCTGTTTGAATCGGCCGTCAAGCGTCGCTTTGGCGTCAAGGATTCCAGCAACATTATTCCCGGCCATGGCGGCCTGCTCGACCGGCTCGACGGCTTCGTCGCGGCCATTGTCATGGCGGCGGCGATCGGCGTAATTCGTGGCGGCCTCGATGGCGTCGGCCGCGGACTTATGATTTGGTGATCAGATGAGTGCAGTACCGCTTCGAAACGATAAGCCGGTGATGAACGGCCCGCGTGCTGTGACCGTGCTCGGCGCCACCGGTTCGATTGGCGACAGCACGATGGATCTGCTGCGTTGCGCGCCCGATCGCTATCGCGTGGAGGCGTTGACCGCGCACAGCAACGTGCAAGCTCTCGCCAAGCTGGCCCGCGAATTCAATGCAAGTTTCGCGGCGATCGCCGATCCCGATCTGCTCGGCGAATTGAAGGATGCACTGGCCGGTTCGGGCATTGCCTGCGGTGCGGGCGAGAGCGCGATCATCGAGGCCGCGGCGCGGCCGGCTGACTGGCTGATGGCGGCGGTGAGCGGAGCGGCCGGCTTGAAGCCGGCCTTGGCAGCGGTCGACCGCGGCGCGACGATCGCGCTTGCTAACAAGGAATGCCTGGTTTGTGCCGGCGATCTTTTCATGCAGCGCGCGGTAACCACCGGCGCCCGTATTCTGCCTGCGGATTCCGAGCATAACGCGCTGTTTCAGGCCCTCAGCTCCGGCAATCGCGCCGAACTGACGCGCGTCATCATTACCGCGTCGGGCGGGCCATTCCGGACCTGGTCGGCGGCCGATATCGAGCAAGCGACACTCGAGCAGGCATTGAAGCATCCGAACTGGAGCATGGGACAGAAGATCACCATCGATTCCGCGTCGATGATGAATAAAGGGCTCGAAGTCATCGAAGCCGCTTATCTGTTCGCGTTAAGCCCGGATCAGATCGAGGTGCTGGTGCATCCGCAATCGATCGTGCACGGACTGGTGGAATTTTCGGATCGATCCGTCGTGGCGCAACTGGGCTCGCCCGACATGCGCATTCCGATCGCGCATTGTCTCGGCTGGCCGGACCGGATCGTTGGGCCGTCAGCGCGACTCGATCTCGCCAAGATCGGCCAGCTGACTTTCGAGGCGCCGGATTTCGAACGGTTTCCGGGGCTGCGGCTCGCCTTCGAAGCCTTGCGGACCGGGCAGGGGGCCACCACGGTTTTCAATGCCGCCAATGAAATCGCTGTGGCGGCGTTCATCGCCAAGAAGATCCGGTTCGGGGCGATAGCCCGATTGGTCGGGGCGACGCTGGAGCAGTGGATTCGATCCGGCAATCTGGCGCCGCTATCCTCAGCGGATGACGCGATTGCTGTTGACCATAATGCCAGAAATCTCGCTGCCTCCCTCTTGCCTCAAATTGCCGCAAAGGCATCCTAGCAGTTTCGGGTGGGATTGGCCGCTGTCGGGCACAGCAACGCCGATCCGATGAGGGAATATCAATGTCAGAGTTTTTTCTCCATGGTTTCAATACATTAAGCCATGGAGTCGTCGGCTACATCATTCCCTTCCTGTTCGTCCTGACGATCGTCGTTTTCTTTCATGAACTCGGTCATTTCCTCGTCGCGCGCTGGGCGGGCGTCAAGGTTTTGACGTTCTCCCTCGGGTTCGGGCCTGAACTGGCCGGGTTCAATGATCGACATGGCACGCGCTGGCGCCTGTCTGCGATTCCGCTTGGCGGCTATGTCCGTTTTTTTGGTGATGAGAGCGAGGCGAGCACGCCGGCCAGCGCGACCCTCGCGGCGATGACCGAAGAAGAGCGGAAGGGAAGTTTCCATCACAAGAAGCTCGGGCCGCGGGCTGCCATCGTCGCCGCCGGACCGATCGCCAATTTCATTCTGGCGATCGTGATCTTCGCCGGTCTGTTTACCTTTTTCGGACGGCCCAACGCGACCGCAAGGGTCGACAAGGTGATCGAAGGAAGCGCCGCCGCGGCCGCCGGCTTCCAGTCGGGTGATCTCGTCATCGCGATCAACGGCAGCAAGATCAGCAACTTTGCGGAAATGCAGCGGATCGTCGGCATAGAGGCGGGCCAACCGCTCAGCTTCACCGTCAAGCGTGGTGAGGACACGGTCTCGCTACGGGCCACCCCCGAACTGAAAGAGATCAAGGATAGCTTCGGCAACGTTCACAAGATCGGCGTTTTGGGGATCACCCGATCCAATGCGCCCGGCGACGTGTTAACCGAGCGGGTCGATCCCGCCACCGCACTGTGGCTCGGCGCCAAGGAAACATGGTTCGTGATCGACCGGACGCTGGCTTACGTCGGCGGTGTCTTCGTCGGACGTGAGGCGGCGGATCAGGTCGGCGGGCCGCTGCGCATCGCCCAGATTTCCGGACAGGTGGCGAGCATCGGTCTCGCCGCGTTGATTCATCTTGCAGCGGTGCTCTCGGTGTCGATTGGCCTGCTCAACCTGTTTCCAGTGCCGCTCCTCGATGGCGGCCACCTTTTGTTCTATGCGGTCGAGGCGGTGCGGGGCAAACCGCTCTCCGAGCGCGCACAGGAAATGGGCTTTCGAATCGGGCTCGGCCTGGTGCTGATGCTCATGGTCTTCGCGACTTATAATGACATCTTGCACCTTGCCGCGTCGTAGCTGGCGCCTGCAGGCGTGGCGAATGGGCAACGTCTTGGATTGAAATTGAAATTGCGTCGCGAAAGAACGTTTGCCAGGTGGGCAAAATTGGCTACAAGCAGGGCAATACGAGAGAATCTGCCGGTGTTCCGGGGGATGGGGCGGGGCACTGGAATGACGAATAAGGGCGCGTGGCGCATGAAGGTTGGAATGCGAGTTCTGCAAGGTGGCATCCTTGCTGCCTTGGTCATGTTGGCCATGCCGGTTGCGGCGACTTTCGGGGCAATCCTGGTCTCGTCTGCTGCCGTTGCTCAGACGGCGTCCTCCATCGCGGTTCAGGGGAATCAGCGTGTCGAGGCGGCGACGATCCGCTCGTATTTCAAGCCCGGCCCGGGCGGCCATCTCGACCAGGCGTCGATCGACGACGGGCTGAAGGCCCTGATCGAGACCGGCCTGTTCCAGGACGTCAAGATCAATCGCGTGGGCGGCCGGCTGGTGGTCTCGGTGGTCGAGAATCCGGTCATCAACCGCGTCGCCTTCGAGGGCAACAAGAAGATCAAGGACGAGCAGCTGACCGCGGAGATTCAGAGCAAGCCGCGTGGGACCTTGTCGCGCCCGATGGTGCAGTCCGACGCGCTGCGAATCGCGGAAATCTATCGTCGGTCGGGCCGCTATGACGTGCGGGTCGATCCGCAGATGATCCAGCAGCCGAACAACCGCGTCGACCTCGTCTTCGTCATCTCCGAAGGCGAAAAGACCGGCGTGAAGTCGGTCGAGTTTATCGGAAATCGTGCGTTCTCATCCTACCGGCTGAAGGACGTGATCAAAACCCACGAGTCCAACTGGCTGAGCTTCCTGTCGTCGGGCGACGTCTATGATCCCGATCGGGTCGAGGCGGACCGCGACTTGATCCGCCGTTTCTATCTCAAGAACGGTTATGCCGACGTTCAGGTCGTTGCCGCGCTGACGGAATACGATCCGTCTCGCAAGGGCTTCCTCGTGACCTTCAAGATCGAGGAAGGGCAGCAATACCGCGTCGGTTCGGTCGACTTCCAATCGACCATTCCGACCCTTAACGGCGAGTCGCTGCGCAGCTATTCGCGCGTCAGCGTCGGCAGCGTCTACAACGCGGAATCCTTGGAAAAATCCGTCGAGGAGATGCAGGTTGAGACCTCGCGGCGCGGCTATGCGTTCGCCGTGGTGCGTCCGCGTGGCGAGCGTAACTTCGAAAATCATACCGTTGCCATTACCTTCGCCATCGACGAAGGTCCGCGCACCTATATCGAGCGCATCGATGTGCGCGGCAATACGCGGACGCGCGACTACGTCATTCGCCGCGAGTTCGATATCTCTGAAGGCGATGCCTATAACCGCGCTCTGGTCGATCGTGCCGAGCGGCGTCTGAAGAACCTCGACTTCTTCAAGTCGGTCAAGGTGTCGACCGAGCCCGGATCGTCCAGCGATCGGGTGATCGTCGTCGTCAATCTCGAAGAGAAGTCGACCGGCGACTTCTCGGTGTCGGGTGGCTATTCGACGACCGACGGCGCGCTGGGCGAGGTCAGCATCTCGGAGCGCAACTTCCTCGGCCGCGGTCTGTTCGCCAAGGCCTCGGTGCAGTACGGCCAGTATGCGCGCGGTTACTCGCTGTCGTTCGTCGAGCCATATCTGTTCGATTACCGGATCGCTCTGGGGCTCGACCTGTATCAGCGGACGCAGCTGCCGAACCAGTACATCTCCTACGGCGTGAAGACGCTGGGCTTCAGCCCGCGCCTCGGCTTTCAGCTGCGTGAAGATCTGACGCTGCAGCTGCGCTATTCGATCTATCGGCAGGAAATTACGCTGCCGAACGATGTGCTCAACAACATCCTCGGCACCTCGATTTCATTGCCGGTTCTGATGGAGTTGAATCAAGGCGCCGCGCTGACCTCGATGGTCGGCTACACGCTGACCTACAACACGCTCGACAACAACAAGAACCCGACCGACGGTCTGCTGATTGACTGGAAGCAGGATTTTGCGGGTGTCGGCGGCGACGTCAGCTATCTCAAGTCGACGATCGACGCGAAGTATTACACCCCGCTGGTGTCCGATATCGTCGGTATCATCCGTCTTCAGGGTGGTATCATGAACAAGGTCGGCAGCAAGGAACTGCGCATGCTCGATCACTTCCAGATGGGGCCGAATCTGGTGCGTGGTTTTGCTCCGTCCGGCATCGGTCCGCGCGATATCTCGGTCTGGAGCACATACGGCTATGGCGATGCTCTCGGCGGTACGACCTATTGGGGCGCATCGGTCGAATTGCAGATGCCGTTCTGGTTCCTGCCGAAGGAAGTGGGCCTGAAGGGCGCGATCTATGCCGACGCTGGTCAACTGTCGACCTATAAGGGCCCGCCCTATCCCGGCGTCGGCGTGCCGGCAAATCTGGCGGGGCGGGCGTTCCTTCCTTATGACGATGACGTCGTCCGCAGTTCGGTGGGTGTCGGCTTGATCTGGCAGTCTCCGTTCGGACCGCTGCGCTTCGATTATGCTGTACCGATTACCAAGGGTAAGTATGATCGCGTGCAGGAGTTCCGGTTCGGCGGCGGCACCACGTTCTGAGCGTGCCTCCGCGACCGTTCGCGGCGGGTGGCATGGCGCAACCGACGTTCTTCAAACAGCCGCCACGGTTGACGTTGGCTGACATCGCGGCGTTGACCAACGCGCAGTTGGTCGACGCCTCGCGTGCCGCACAGCCCGTTCGCGGGCTGGCTTCACTCGATGAAGCCGGCCCGATGCATCTGGTTTTCTTCGACAATCTGAAGTACGCCGACCAGCTCGCGAAGACGCAGGCGGGGGCATGCCTGGTCCATGCGCGGTTTGAGGGCAGCGTCCCGGCGCACGTCGCCGTATTGCGGGCCGCTCAGCCATTTCGCGCCTTCGTCGAACTGGCGCGGCACCTTCACGCCGATGCCTTGCGGCCGCAATCATCGTGCGGCAACACCGGAATTGCGCCATCCGCCATTATCGATCCGGCGGCCCGGCTTGAAGACGAGGTGATCGTCGATCCGCTGGCCGTGATCGGGCCCGACGTGGAAATCGGTTCGGGGACCCTGATCGGCGCAGGGGTCATTCTGGGGCCCGGCGTCAAGATTGGGCGGGACTGCAACGTTGGCCCGAACTCGTCGATCCATAACGCCTTGATCGGCAACCATGTCCTGATCCATCCGGGATGCCACATCGGGCAGGACGGATATGGCTTCATTTTCGGCAAGGATGGTCACATCAAGGTGCCGCAGACCGGTCGGGTGCTGATCCAGAATCACGTGGAGATCGGCGCCGGCAGCACGATCGACCGCGGCAGCCTGCGCGATACCGTCATCGGCGAGGGTACCAAAATCGACAATCAGGTGCAGATCGGCCATAACGTCTCGATCGGACGGCACTCGCTCATTGCCGCCCAGTGCGGACTGGCTGGAAGCCTGACGATCGGCGATAACGTAGCGATGGGGGCCAAGGTCGGCGTCAACAACCACGTCCACATCGGCAATGGCGCCCAGATCACGGCGATGAGCGCCGTGAAAGATAGCATTCCGGCAGGGGAGCGATGGGGAGGCTTCTTCGCCAAACCGACCAAACAATGGTTCCGCGAGTTTCTTGCGGTGGAGCGCCTGGTTCGTGAGGGCGGCCTGCAGGGCAACAAGGACTCCAATACCAAGGCTGAGGGACAGGACTGATGCAATCGCCGATCGCCATTGAGGCTGTCGATATCAATAAGATCCTCCAGACGCTGCCGCATCGTTATCCGTTTCTGTTGATCGACAAGGTGATCGACATTCGCGAGGACCACAGCGGCATTGGCATCAAGAATGTCACGATGAACGAGCCGGTATTTCAGGGGCATTTCCCTGAACGGCCCGTATTTCCCGGCGTGCTGGTCATCGAAGGGATGGCGCAGACGGCCGGCGTGATCGGTATCCTGTCGGCGGGCAACGGCATTCAGCCGCGCGCGGTTTATTTTCTGACCATCGACAAATGCAAGTTTCGCAAGCCGGTTCAGCCGGGCGATACCATCGAATACCACATGCGCAACATCAGCCGGCGCAAGACGATGTGGTGGTTTCACGGCGAGGCGAAGGTCAATGGCACCGTTGTCGCCGAGGCTGACGTCGGCGCGATGCTGACGGACTAACACGGCATTTGAGGCGAATGGGATAGCGGTTCGCGTGAAGAGAACGCGATTCAACGACGGAGCAGATTTCAATCCAGTCGGATCGAGGTTTGTTCTAACGCGAGTTTTGGATGAGCATGATTGATCCGACTGCGCGGATCGCAGATAGCGCGGTGATCGGCGAGGGCTGTTCGATCGGTCCTTATTGTGTAATCGGGCCCAACGTCGTGCTGGGAGAGGAATGCCGCCTCGACTCTCATGTGTCGATCGTCGGGCATACGACCGTGGGTCCGCGCTGCCAGATATCTCCATTCGTGTCGTTGGGCAGTGCGCCGCAATCGAGCTCCTATCGTGGCGAACCGACCAAGCTGGAAATCGGCGAAGCCTGCCAGCTGCGCGAAGGCGTCACCATGAATGTCGGCACCGTTGCCGGAGGCGGCATCACCCGCGTCGGGGCGCGCGGATTTTTCATGAACAATGCGCATGTCGGCCACGATTGTCTGGTCGGCGATGACGTTATCTTTGCAACGTCGGCGACGTTGGGTGGTCACTGCATCATCGGAGACTACGTTTTCATCGGCGGCCTCTCGGCGGTGCATCAGTTTACGCGTGTCGGCTCGCAAGTGATGATCGGCGGGGTTTGCGGCGTGCGAGGCGACATCATTCCCTATGGTCTCGTCAACGGACAATATGCGAAGCTCGAAGGGCTGAATGTCGTCGGCATGCGGCGCCGGAAGTTCACGCGCGAGCGGCTGGCTACTGTGCGCTCGTTCTATCGCAAGCTGTTTCATGGTCCAGGAACCTTTGCCGAACGATTGCAGGAGGTCCAGCCGTTGGCCGGCGACGATCCGGCGATCGCGGAAATTCTCAGCTTCATCGGCGAAAGCAAGCTGCGTCCGCTCTGCATGCCTGGCGATGGCGGGGACAGGTCGTAGCAAGACGGTGAGCGAGCGTAGCGGTTCAGATGTTCGCTTCATTGTCTCAGTGAGTTCTTCAGGCGAACTTCTGAGCCCAAACCTTACGCGAGCATGGAGCTTGTCGTGCCCTACCGAATCCGAAATTCGCTGAAGGGGCGCTACAGAATCCGGCGAACTTCGGATTCGGGGCTCGAGCCATGATCAGCCCGACGCAGCCTCTTTCATCGCCGGTCGGGCTGGTTGCCGGTGGCGGCGTGTTGCCGTTCGCGGTGGCAGAAGCGCTCGCGGCGCGCGGGATCGCCTCGGTGATTTTCGCGATTAAGGGATTCTGCGATCCTGGCGCGGTTTCGCGTTTCAAGCATCACTGGATCTCGCTCGGCCAACTCGGTCGGCTGACGCGGCTGTTGCGCGCCGAGAATTGCCGCGATCTGGCTTTCATCGGCACCTTGATCCGTCCTGCGCTTTCCGAAATCCGTCTCGACTGGGGAACGATGCGGGTTATCACCAGCGTGTGGGCGGCATTTCGCGGCGGCGACGATCATCTGCTGTCGGGCATCGGCCGTTTGCTGGAGAAGGACGGCTTTCGTCTCGTGGGAATCAAGGATCTGGCGCCAGAACTCCTGATGCCTGCCGGCTGTCTGACCCGCGCCAGGCCGGATCATGAAGCGGAGAAGGACATTCGCAAGGGACGCGAGGTGCTCGGCGTACTCAGTCCGTTCGATATCGGGCAGGCGGTGGTGGTCATCAATGGCCATGTGGTCGGCGTTGAGGGTATTGAAGGGACGGATGCGCTGCTCGCACGCATCGCACAGTTGCGCGCAGAAGGCCGCATTCGCGTGGCGAGGGGCCGTGGCGCTCTCGTCAAGGCGCCGAAGCGCGGCCAGGACTTGCGGCTCGATCTGCCGACAACGGGATTGCAGACGGTGGAAGGCGTCATCGCCGCAGGACTGGCGGGGCTTGCGACCGTCGCCGGTTATACCGTCGTCGCAGACCCTCAGCCGATGATCGAGACGGCAGATCGCGCCGGCGTCTTCGTTACGGGCTTGCCCGCGTGATGCGCGTGGCCCCAGCAGCGAAGGTACGAACGATCTTTCTGATCGCAACGGAGGAATCCGGTGATCGTCTTGGCGCCAGCTTGATGCGCGAACTGCGCTCACGCCTCGGCGATCAGGTGCGTTTCGACGGCGTCGGTGGGCGTGCGATGGCGGCGGCAGGATTGACGTCGCGCTTTCCGATCGAGGAACTGTCGATCGTGGGTCTTGCGGCGGTGGCTCGGCAGCTTCGCTCCATTCTTCGCCGTATTCGCGAAACGGCGGAGGCCGTGATCGCCGCATCGCCGGATGCGCTGATCATCGTCGACAGTCCGGATTTCACGCATCGTGTTGCCAAGCGGGTGAGGAGACAAGCGCCAGGCATTCCGATTATCGACTATGTCTCGCCGCAGGTGTGGGCATGGCGGCCGGGACGCGCCCGCACCATGCGAGCTTATGTCGATCACGTGCTTGCCATCCTGCCGTTTGAGCCGGAAGCCCTGCGCAGGCTTGGCGGACCGCCCAGCACCTTTGTCGGTCATCCGCTGACGGAGCAGATCGCGACGCTAAGGCCCGACGCCAGCGAGCAGCAGCGCCGCGACACGTCGCCTCCGCTTCTGCTGGTGTTGCCGGGCAGCCGTCGCAGCGAAATTCGTCATCACATGGCGGCCTTCGGCGAGACGTTGGCGCAGTTGCATACGCAAGGAATTGCCTTTGAGGCTGTGCTGCCGACGATGCCGCACCTCGAGGACGCGATCGCGCGAGGCGTTGAGACGTGGACGGTTCGGCCGCGGGTCGTCGTCGGCGAGGATGCCAAGCGCGCGGCATTTCGGAGAGCCCATGCCGCTCTTGCCAAATCCGGCACGGTAACGCTCGAACTCGCGTTGGCTCAGGTGCCGATGGTGACGGCTTACAGGGCCGGCAGGATCGAGGCGTGGATCGTGCGCCCCCGCATCACGTCGTCATCTGTGATTCTCGCCAATCTTGTCATCGGTGAGAACGTGATTCCAGAGTTCATCCAGGACGACTGCACGCCGGAAAAGCTCGCTCCCGCGCTACGGGATGTATTGACGGAGACACCGATGCGGCAGCGTCAAATGGACGCTTTTGGCCGGATCGACGACATCATGTCGACCGGTCCGCTGTCGCCGAGCGCCCGCGCGGCCGATGTCGTGATAGCGTTACTTCGCGGCTGAACATGACCGGTACGCTATAGGCAACGCGACTCTGTCTTGGGGCGAAAGTCCGGAAGCGTCCCATCACTACTATTAAAAGGGGATTCGACGACAATCCCGAGCCACAGATTGTCATAAGTGTCACGTC
>DATMSE010000021.1:0-9728 GCA_035565575.1 Xanthobacteraceae bacterium | reverse complement strand
CAATTACCTGCGCTTCATGGAGCGCGGCCGCACTAATTATCTGCGGCTGCTCGGTGCCGACCAGCGTGCGCTGTTCGCCGAAGCCGAGACCGAAGCGCCCGGCTTCGCTTTCGTGGTCCGGGCGATGAAACTCGAATTCCTGCGGCCTGCGCATATGGACGACCTGCTCGACGTGGTCACCCGGCCGCTCGAGGTGCGCGGCGCGTCGATCACGCTGCATCAGGAGATCAAGCGCGGCGCGATCCTGCTGCTGGAAGCCGACGTGAAAGTCGCCTTCGTCTCCGGCGGCCGCGCCCGGCCGATTCCGAAAGCGCTGCGCGTGGCGATGAAGGCGGATCAAGGGTAGTTTTTCGCAATGACGACCTGGATCACGTGAAACGAAAGCTGCCATCCCCGTCGTCATGGTTTTTTGTGTTTTGCTCATATGACGGGTTGAAAAATCTTTCATCCGATGTCGGATCGCTCCGTCCTCGTACGTCTTGGAGAGGAAGCCGCACCGCGCGAAGCAACCGCGCGGCGGCGAGGACGCAACCCGGGAGTTCCGCAATGCCTAAAATCCTGAACAAGATCTCGCCCTGCCTGTGGTTCGACAAGGAAGCCGAACAGGCGATGAATTTCTACCTGTCGGTGTTCAAGAACAGCAAGGCGGGCGAAATTTTGCGCTATGGCGAGGGTGCGCCGATGCCGGCGGGCACCGTGCTGACGGCGACGTTCGAGATTGAGGGCGTCAGTTTCATCGCGCTGAACGGCGGGCCGCATTTCAAGTTCAATGAAGCGATTTCCCTCAGCATCGACTGCCAGTCGCAGGAGGAGGTCGATTATTACTGGGACGCGCTGACGGCCGATGGCGGCCAGCCGAGCCAGTGCGGCTGGCTCAAGGACAAATACGGCGTGTCGTGGCAGACGGCGCCGGCGCGGGTGATCGAACTGCTGCAAGACCCCGATCCCGCCCGCGCTCAGCGCGCGATGGCGTCGATGATGACCATGAGCAAGATCGATATCGCCACGGTGGAGGCGGCGGCGAACGGGTGACGATATTTACATGTGTCATGCGCGGGCTTGACCCGCGCATCCATCATTTTCGCATGATGGATTGCCGGATCAAGTCCGGCAATGACGCCGGACTTAGCTGGGATCGTCTCCGCGAGAAAACCTGTTGAGCCATCCTGCCGTCACCCGGCATACTCGCGCCTTTCGGTCACCACACGGGAATATGCCACATGCTCTATGCCATCCTCTGCTATCACGACGAAGCCATGGTCGGGTCCTGGAGCAAGGATCACGACGACGCGGTGATGGAAAAGCTGGCGGTGGTGCAGGACAAACTGACGCGGCAGGGCCGGCTCGGCCCGGTGGCGCGGCTGTTGCCGACCACGGCGGCGACGACGCTGCGCAAGGAAGGCGATCCGCCGCTGGTGCTGGATGGCCCGTTCGCGGAAACCAAGGAACAACTGCTCGGCTTCTACATCATCGAGGCTAAGGACCTCGATGACGCACTGGAGGTCGCGCGCGATCTCGGCCGCGCCAATCCTGGCGGCTCTTATGAAATCCGCCCTGTCGGCGTGTTCCGTCCCGGGAGCATCGCATCGTGAGCAACATCGCGTCCGATCTCGCCTGGATCGATGCCGCGCTGATCTCGGCGCGGCCGCAGGCGGTCGGCGCGCTGCTGCGTTATTTCCGCGATCTCGATCTCGCCGAGGAGGCCTATCAGAACGCCTGCCTGCGCGCGCTGAAAACCTGGCCGCAGAACGGCCCGCCGCGCGATGCCACCGCATGGTTGATCATGGTCGGGCGCAATTCCGGCATCGACGACGCGCGCCGCCGCAACAGGCTCGCGGAGCTGCCTCCGGAAGACGCCATCTCCGACACCGATGATGCCGAAGGTGAGATCGCTGAACGGCTCGACGGCTCGCATTATCGCGACGACATTTTGCGGCTGCTGTTCATCTGCTGCCATCCGCAACTGCCAGCGACCCAGCAGATCGCCTTAGCGCTGCGCATCGTCTCCGGTCTCACGGTGAAGCAGATCGCGCGCGCCTTTCTCGTTAGCGAAGCGGCGATGGAGCAGCGCATTACGCGCGCGAAAGCGGCGGTGGCGAAGGCGGATGTGCCGTTCGAGACGCCGGGCGCGGTGGAGCGTAGCGAGCGTCTCGCCGCGGTGGCGGCCATGATCTATCTCGTCTTCAACGAAGGCTATTCGGCGAGCGGGGACTCGATCGCCGAGCGCGCGCCGCTATGCGATGAAGCGATACGTCTCGCGCGGCTGCTGCTGCGGCTGTTTCCGAGCGAGCCGGAAATCATGGGGCTGTTGTCGCTGCTGTTGTTGCAGAACGCCCGCGCTGGCGCACGTTACGACGCCGACGGCGGCATTGTGCTGCTCGATGATCAGGATCGGTCCCGCTGGAACAAGCCGATGATCGCGGAGGGCATGGCGCTGATCGACAAGGCGATGCGGCATCAAAGCTCGGGGCCGTATCAGGTGCAGGCGGCGATCGCGGCGCTGCATTCCAGTGCGGCGCATCCGAGCGAGACCGATTGGACCCAGATCGAACTGCTCTACCGCACTCTGGAGATGCAGCAGCCGTCGCCGGTGGTGACGCTGAACCGCGCCGTGGCGGTATCGAAAGTGCAGGGGCCGCAAGCTGCGCTCGACCTGATCGAGCCGCTGGCCAAGCGGCTTTCCGGCTATTTCAATTTCCATGGCGTGCGCGGCGCGCTGCTGCTGCAACTCGGCCGCTGCGACGAGGCGCGGTGCGCCTTCGACCAAGCCATTGCGCTCGCCGGCACCACGGCGGAAGCGGCCCACATCCGCATGCATATCGACCGGTTGAAGGCGGAGAGCCGTGCAGGTGAGCGTCAGGTGACTTAAACTCCCTCATGCCCGGCACCAGCCGGCCACGACACCTTCGAGAAATTTTTCGACCGGATGTCGGAATCGACCATGCCGTATCGTCCTTGGAGGTAGTTCAAGCCGGTCAATTCGCAGGAGTTCAAATCATGTCGATCGTCGATCGTGCCGCCCCGGCCTCGACCGCCTCGGTCTGGATCGGGCGTATTCTCAGCGGGCTGTTGATCGCGTTTCTGGTGTTTGACGGTACAATCAAGCTGGTCCCGCTGCAGGTCGTCACCGACACCATGATCGAGCTTGGCTATAGCGGCAGCGTCGATCAGGCCCGGTTGCTGGGTGTCCTGACGCTATTGTGTACGATCCTCTACGCGATCCCACGCACATCCATCCTCGGCGCGATCCTGTTGACGGGTTATCTTGGCGGCGCGATGGCGACACATCTGCGCATCGGCAATCCGCTGTTCACCCACCTGCTGTTCGGACTTTACCTCGGCATGATGGCTTGGGGCGGACTGTATTTGCGCGATGCAAGGCTGCGCGCGTTGATCCCGTTCCGATCGCCCGACTGATCATATGACCGTCATACTGTGGTCACCGCGCGGGTGTTGAAGCGCGGCGACGCCAGCGGCTTCCAGACGTCAACCCAGGAGAAGGCCCATGATGCTCAACCCTTATCTGTTCTTCGACGGCAACTGCGAAGAAGCATTCAAGTTTTATGAAAAGACGCTCGGCGGCAAGATCGAAGCGATGATGCGTACCGAGGAGGCACCGACCGAGGCCCAATGCGCAATGGGCGACAGCATGAAAGGCAAGATCATGCACGCCTTCATGCGGATCGGCGATTTCAGCCTGATGGCGAGCGACTCGCCGCGCGAGCATTTCCAGAAGCAGCAGGGCTCCGCGGTTTGCCTGAACTACGACGATGCGGCGGAAGCCGAGCGCATCTTCAAGGCGCTGTCCGAGGGTGGCGCCGTGCCGATGCCGGCCGGTCCGACCTTCTTCGCGCGCTTCTTCGGCATGTGTACCGACAAGTTCGGCACGCAGTGGATGGTGAACTGCGCGTTGCCGGCTAACGCGTAAAGCGACGGGCGTCCGGAGCGGCGGATGCGTCGCGACCGCTGGACAGAACGCGGAGCAACGCCTCGGCCATCCCGGGCGAGCGGACCATTTCTCTCTTCGCCCCTCTCATTGTGTCGCGGCGCTTATCGGGCGCCGGCCGCGTGCAGCCCTTCAAGGGGGCGGCAGTGCCCCCGCCGGTCGTTAGGCCTTTTGCCTCAGGTCGCTAGGCGGCATCCCGCGTCGGTGATGTGCCGTAATCGGCGATTGCTCCCGTGGCGGAAAGCGGTTTACGCTGTTGATTGAGCGCGCGCGGAATGGCATTCCGCGCGACGGGATTCGTGATCAATTCAGGAGCAAGAAATGGGTGAAGCGCTGATTATCGATGCCTGCAGAACGCCGCGAGGCATCGGTAAGGCCGGCAAGGGCGCACTCGCGGGCATTCATCCACAGCAGCTTGGTGCGACCGTGCTGAAGGCGCTGGCGGAGCGCACCGGCATCAATACGGCGGATGTCGACGATATCATCTGGGGAACCAGCTCGCAGCGCGGCCAGCAGAGCGGCGACCTCGGTCGCATGGCGGCGCTGGATGCCGGCTACGACATGCGCGCCAGCGGTGTGACGCTCGATCGCTTCTGCGGCTCCGGCATTACCTCGGTCAATATGGCGGCTGCCCAAATCATGTCGGGTGCTGAAGATCTCGTCATCGCGGGCGGCACCGAGATGATGTCGATGGATGGACGGCGCGGCGAAGGGCCGCTGATGATGGACTCCGGCAATCTGCGCTTGCGGGCCAAGCATCCGCAGTCGCATCAGGGCGTCTGTGCCGATGCGATCGCGACCTTGGAAGGCATTTCGCGCCGCGATGTCGATGAATTGGCGCTGATGAGCCAGCAGCGCGCGGCCGAGGCGATCGCCGACAAACGCTTCGACAGGAGTCTGGTGCCGGTTTATCGCGAGGACGGCACGCTTGCCCTCGACCACGAGGAATATCCGCGGCCGCAGACGACCATGGAGGCGCTGTCCGGTCTTAAGCCCGCCTTCCCGGCGCTCGCCGACTATCCGCTCGACGACAACGGAACCACCTATCGCCAGCTCATCCTGGCCAAGTATCCGGATCTGGAGATCGAGTTCATCCACCACGCCGGCAATTCGTCCGGAGTAGTGGACGGCGCCGCGGCACTGTTGCTGGCCTCGCCCGACTATGCGAAGAAGCATGGCCTCAAGCCGCGCGCACGTGTGGTCGCGATGGCCAATATGGGCGACTCGCCGACCTTGATGCTGAACGCGCCGGTCCCCGCCACCCGCAAGGTGCTGGCCAAGGCGGGATTGACCCTCGATGATATCGACCTGTTCGAGATCAATGAGGCGTTCGCGGTCGTCGCGGAAAAATATATCCGCGACCTCAAGCTCGATCGCGATAAGGTCAACGTCAACGGCGGCTCCATCGCGCTCGGCCACCCGATCGGCGCCACCGGTTCGATTCTGATCGGCACGGTGCTCGACGAACTGGAGCGGCGCGACCTCAAGCGCGGCCTGGTGACGATGTGTGCTGCCGGCGGCATGGCACCGGCCATCATCATTGAGCGGGTGTGAGTTCATTTTCGTGATGCCTTGCGCGCGTCGCGGCCATCAATCGAAGTCGTCATGGCCGGCTTGCTTCGGCCATGACATTTGCCCTCTCACGTTTTTCCATCATCCCAGCATCTGGGTATCGCCGCAGATCGAAATCGCCTGTCCGGAAATGGTCTTGCCGCGCGGGCTGCACATAAACACGATTTGGTCGGCAATCTGCTCGGGCGTCACGTAATCCTTGATCGACGTATACGAGAACGCGATCTTCTCCATCTCGGCGTAGGAGAGGCCACGCTGCTGCGCTTTGGCTTCCAGCACGCGGCGCTGGCGATCGCCGGCGACGAGGCCCGGCAAAATCGCGTTGACGCGGATGTTGTCCGGGCCCAGTTCGATCGACAGCGACTTGGTGAAGCCGATCACGCCCCATTTCGCCGCCGCATAGGGGCTGCGCATGGCGAAGCCGAGCCGCCCCGCCGCCGATGAGATGTTGACGATGGAGGCGTTCCTGCTCTGCCGCAGCAGCGGCACCGCCAGCCGCGCGCAGTTGAATTGCCCGGTGAGGCAGATGGCGACGCAGCGGTCCCAATCCTCGGGGTGCATCTCGTCGACCTTGGCGGTGGGGCCGGCGATACCGGCATTGTTGACCAGCACGTCGAGACCGCCGAGCGCGCGCTTGGCATCCTCGAACAACGCCGCCACCGCCGCACGGTCGGCGACGTCGCAACGGCTGGTCGAGATCGCGGGATCGCTCTTGCGCAGCGCCTCGAGCCCAGCGTCATCGATGTCGCAGACATGCACGCGCGCGCCCTCGCGGGCAAAGGCCTGCGCAATGGCAAGGCCGATGCCGTTGGCGCCAGCGGTGACGAGAACGCGCAAACCCTTGATGTCGAGATCCATGATGACTCCGATGTGATGATTTCAGCGGATGCTGTGGCGCGTCATCCTGAGGTGCGATACGCGGAACGTGGAGCCTCGAAGGGTGTCGCCGTCGCCCTTCGAGGCTCGCCTCGCTCGCACCTCAGGGTGGCGGCTCAATCTCAATTCACCTCGCTTCAGTCCGGCAGGTTGTCGCGCGACAGAATGAAATCGGAAGCGCCCTGGATATCGGAAGCCAGCGCCGCGCGGGCTTTCTCGGGATCGCGCCGCCTGATCGCGTCCAGTACCTCGGCATGAAAGCGCACCGCGCCGCCGGTGTGGATGCGTTCGGGATTTTCGCGCAGGTCGAGATTGATCACTGGGCCGACTTTGAGCCACAGCGCCCGAATGATCCCGATCAGCGTCGGCGATTTCGCCGCCTGATAGACTGCGAAATGGAAGCGCTTGTTGGCCTCGACAGCCAGCGGAAGATTCGGCGTCTTCGCCGTGCTCTCGGCGCGCATCTCGGCCTCGGCGCTGGCGATGGCGGCAATGTCATCGTCACTGCGGCGCTCGGCGGCCAGCGCGGCGGCGCGGCCCTCGATCGCGACCCGATTGGCGGTGATATCGCGGAATAGCGCCGCCGACATCACCGGCACGCGGATGGCGCGGTTCGGCGCCACTTCCAGCGCCTTGTCGGCCACCAGGCGCGACACCGCCGCGCGCACCGGCATGATGGAGACGCCCAGGATTTCAGCTGAACCGCGCAGCGACAGCTTTTCGCCCGGGGCGAGGCGGCCTGAGATCAACAGATCGGCCAGTCGCGCGTAGGCCTGCTCGCCGAGCGTCAGCCGCTCCAGCGGCTCCTCCAGCACCAGCGCTGCCGGCATGTTCAAGGCGTTGTCTCCAATCAAAATCGTTGCGTTCAACGTAGCGGTCAACGCGGCCGCTTTCCGCTTCGCTCGAAGAGTTTCGCTCGAAGAGTTATGGGCGCATAGCGAGAACGGGACTCGACAAGCAAGGCAACTTTTGTCAGTCTAACCGTGATCACAGATCACGGCAAGAAGCACCTCACCCGAGAATGGTGCGCGCCGCGGGATGAGGATGCCGCCGATGCGCGGCCACGACAGGGAAGGGAACATTCATGGCTGACAATCCGCAGTTCACGCGCCGCCGCCTGTTGCAATCGGCTGGCGGGCTGGCGCTGGCGTCCACCGTCGCCGCGCCGTCGGTGCTGCTGGCGCAATCGTCCGACGTCATTCGCATCGGCCATTTGACGCCGCGCACCGGCTTCCTCGGGCCGCTCGGCGAATACGGCGTGATGGCCATCGACCTCGCGGTCGAGGAGATCAACGCCAAGGGTGGCGTGATGGGCCGCAAGATCGAGCTGCTCAAGGAAGACTCGGTCAATCCGCAGACCGCCTCCACCAAGGCCGAGCGCATGATCGAGCGCGACAAGGTCGCCTGCATCATCGGCGAGATTTCGTCCGCGTCGTGCCTCACCATCGCGCAGGTCGCCCAGCGCAACAAGACGCTGTTCATCAACACCGGCGGCAACTCGGATGCGCTGCGCGGCTCCGACTGCAAGCGCTACATGTTCCACGTCGAGTCGCAGAACTCGATGTATGTGAAGACGGCGGGCCGCGCCTTCCTGCGCGACGGGCTGGTGAAGGGCAAGAAGTGGTACTCGCTGACGGCGGACTACGCCTTCGGCCACGACCTCCTGAAAGTGTCGAAGCGTTTCATGCAGGCCAACGGCGGCGATTTCGCCGGCGACGATCTGGTGCCGACCGACGCTGCCGACTTCTCGTCCTATCTGCTGAAAATCCGCGACGCCAAGCCGGACCTCGTGGTGATCAACCTCGCCGGCAACCAGATCACCAACTTCCTCAAGCAGTATGCCGAGTTCGGTTTGAAATTCCCGGTCGGCGGCTTCGGCTTCGACACCGCGCTGGCGTGGGCGGCGGGCAAGGGCAACTTCGTCGGCACCTGGCCGGTGGTGTGGCATCACATGATCGACACCGGGGGCACCAAGGCTTTCGTCGGCGCCTTCACCAAGAAATACAACAAGCCGCCGGAGAACCAGGCCTGGGGCGATTACATCGCCATGAAGATCGTGGCGCAGACCATCAACGATCTGAAGTCGCTGGAATCGCCGAAGATCATCGAGCATTTCGAGAAGGGCGCGAAGTTCGATCTCTTGAAGACGCGCGAAGGCTACTTCCGCGCCTCCGATCACCAGCTCATGCACGAGATGTATACGGTGACGGCGCTGCCCGCCGACCAGATCAAGAACCAGTGGGACATCTTCACCTCGGGCGCGCCGGTGCCGGGCCCGGATGAGAGTCTCGAAGTGATTGCAGCGACCAAGGAAGAAAACAGCTGCACATTCCCGGCCTGATCGGGACATGACTGCGGCCGGATGCTGACCCATCCGGCCGTCATTCCTCCTTTGCGTGCCGCTCCGGCGCGTTTGTCATCCCGCCGCAGCCGAGGACTTCGCCGTGTCCATGCTTCTGATGCAGCAGATCCTCAACGGAGTGCTCGACGGCGTCTACTATCTGCTGATCGCGCTTGGGCTGTCGCTGATCTTCTCGCTCGGCGGCATCGTCAACCTCGCGCACGGCGCGTTCTTCGCCATCGGCGCGTATCTGACGCTGGTGATCTCGCCCTATCTCGGTTTCGGTGGCGCGCTGGTGCTGTCGCCGGTGTTGGTGGCGCTCCTCGGCATCGTCATCGAACGCACATTGTTTCGCCGCTTCTATCGCTCCGATCCGATCCTGTCGCTGCTGCTCACCTTCGGTCTCGCGATGGTGGCGGAGCAGGCGCTGCGCATGATTTTCGGTGCGCCGCCGTTGTCGTATTCGATCCCGCAGGCGTTGCGCGGACAGGTGGTGATCGGCAGCTTCATCTATTCGTTCTATCGCGTGGTGCTGATCGGCATCGCGGTCGCCTGCGTCGCCGGGCTCTGGTTCCTGTTGCAGAAGACGCCGTTCGGCCGCGTGGTGCGCGCCGGCGTGCAGAACCCCGACATGGTCGGCGCGCTCGGCATTTCGTTGCAGCCATACATGGCGGCGGTGGCCGCGCTCGGCATCGGGCTCGCGGGCCTCGCCGGCGTGCTGCTGGCGCCGATCTACGCGGTGCATCCGGCGATGGGCAACGAGATCATCACGCCGGCCTTCGTCGTGGTGGTGATCGGTGGGCTCGGCTCGTTCTGGGGCGTCGTGGTGGCGGCGCTGCTGGTCGGGCTGGTGAAGGGCATTATGGTCGGCATCGGCTATTCGGCGGCCTCCACCGCCGCGATCTATTTCCTGATGCTGCTGGTGTTGCTGTTCCGGCCGCGCGGCTTGTTCGGCGAACGCATGACGCGGCTGGAGCAATAGATCATGCGACA
>DATMSE010000020.1:0-3908 GCA_035565575.1 Xanthobacteraceae bacterium | reverse complement strand
GCCTCGGCTGCGAGATCAATCAGATCGGCGGCTTGATGGCGGAGCAGAAACTCGCCGGGCGGCTGCGCGAATTGCAGATTCAGGATATCGGCGGCACCCGCAAGACCACCGAGGCCGGCATCGCCTTCGTCAAGGAAGCCTTGCAGGACGCCAACAGGGTCAAGCGCGAAACCGTTCCGGCTAGCGAGCTCACGGTGGCGCTGCAATGCGGCGGCTCCGACGGCTATTCCGGCATCTCGGCCAATCCGGCGCTGGGCGCGGCGAGCGACCTGCTGGTACGCCATGGCGGCACCGTCATTCTCTCGGAGACGCCGGAGACCTATGGCGCCGAGCATCTGCTGACGCGCCGCGCGGTCAGCCGCGAGGTGGGGGAGAAGCTGGTCGGCCTGATGCGCTGGTGGGAGGACTACACCCGGCGCGAAGGCGCGGAGATGAACGCCAATCCCAGCCCCGGCAACAAGGCCGGCGGGCTCACCACCATTCTCGAGAAATCGCTCGGCGCGATGGCCAAGGCGGGCAGCACCAACCTCGTCGACGTGGTCAACTACGCCGAGGCGGTGACCAAGAAGGGCTTCGTCTTCATGGACACGCCGGGCTACGATCCGGTGGCCGCGACCGGGCAGGTGGCGGGCGGCGCCAATCTCGTGTGTTTCACCACGGGACGCGGCAGCGTGTTCGGCTGCAAGCCGGCACCGTCGATCAAGCTCGCCACCAACTCGCCGATGTATCGCCGCATGGAAGATGACATGGATGTGAATTGCGGCACCATTCTCGATGGCGATGAGACGGTGCAGCAATGCGGCCAGCGCATTTTCGAACTGATGCTGCGGGTCGCCTCTGGCGAGCGGACCAAGAGCGAGAGCTTCGATTTCGGCGGCGCGGAGTTCGCGCCGTGGGTGCTCGGCGCGACGATGTAGCGCGGCTTTACTCTGTTCGACTCGCGCGTTGTCCTCCTCCGGCTACGGCGCATCGTGGACTCTGCCACAATGTTGAAAGATTTCGCACTCAATTTAATGCCGGTAGGCTGCTGAGGTTATTCGGAACGATTTGACGTTCTGGATGTTGTTTCCGGTTACGCCGCTGCGAGGTGGCGTTTCGGATCAAGACATTCGGGGGTTTGATGAGATCTGAGGCCGGTCGGACCGGGCGACGCATCCTGTGCGTATTTCCGCGCTACACATCATCGTTCGGCACATTCGAATATGCATATCCTCTGACTGATGGCGTGCAGGCGTTCATGCCGCCGCAAGGACTGCTGCTGATCGCAGCCTATCTTCCGGATCACTGGCAGGTCCGCTTCATCGACGAAAACATTCGCGCGGCGAGCGCGGAAGACTTTCGCTGGGCCGATGCGGTGCTGGTGAGCGGCATGCATATCCAGCGTGTCCAGATGAACGACATCTGCCGTCGCGCGCATGCCTTCGATCTTCCGGTGGCGATCGGCGGCCCCTCGGTGAGTGCGTGCCCGCAATACTACCCCTCGTTCGACTATCTGCACGTCGGGGAATTGGGCGACGCCACCGACGACCTGATCGCGCGGCTGGAGCGTGACCCGTCGCGGCCCGCCGAGCAGGTGGTATTCAAGACCAAAGAGCGCCTTGAGATGACGCGCTTTCCGATTCCAGCCTATGAACTGGCGGAGATTCCGCGCTACTTTCTCGGCAGCATTCAATTTTCCAGCGGCTGTCCGTATCAATGCGAGTTCTGCGACATTCCCGGACTTTACGGCCGCAATCCGCGGCTGAAATCGCCGCAGCAGATCACCCGTGAACTCGACAAGCTGCTGGAATGTGGCATTCGCGGTTCGGTCTATTTTGTCGACGACAACTTCATCGGCAACCGCAAGGCCGCCCTCGAATTGCTGCCGCACCTGATCGAATGGCAGAAGAAGACCGGATTCGTGCTGCGCTTCTCCTGCGAGGCGACGCTCAACATCGCCAAGCGGCCCGAGATTCTGTCGCAGATGCGCGAGGCGTATTTCGCGACGATCTTCTGCGGCATCGAGACGCCGGACCCGGTGGCGCTGAAAGCCATGCACAAGGACCACAACATGATGGTCCCGATCATGGAGGCGATCCACACGTTGAACGGTTTCGGCATGGAGGTGGTGTCCGGCATCATCCTCGGCCTCGATACCGACAAGCCGGAAACCGGCGCGCATTTGCTCAATTTCATCGAGCAATCGCAGATTCCGCTGCTCACCATCAATCTGTTGCAGGCCTTGCCGCAGACGCCGCTATGGGACCGGCTGAAGCGCGAGAACCGCCTGATCGAGGACGAGAACCGCGATTCCAATGTCGATTTCCGCCTGCCTTACGACCATGTGGTCAACACCTGGCGCCAATGCATGGGGCGGGCCTACGAGCCTGACAAATTGCTGGAGCGGTTCGAATATCAAATCCGCAACACCTACCCGCATCGGGTGCGGCCGCCGCTGTCGCGTGCGCTCCTGTCGCCCGCGAACATCAAACTCGGCCTGACCATGCTGCGGAACATCTTCTGGAAAGTCGGTGTGCTGGGCGACTATCGCCGCGCCTTCTGGAAGTTCGCGTTGCGCCGCCTGCGGCGAGGCGAGATCGAATATCTCATCAGTTCGATCACGGTGGCGCATCACCTGATCATGTTCGCGCGCAACGCCTCGCGCGGCGAAACCAACGCGTCCTACTACTCGCTGAAACTCCAGCAAGCCTCGGTGCCGGCGGAGTGACCGGCTTGCCCTGCGCAAGCTTGTGCGACGCGCTTTGATGACAGTTCCGTGAAGGGGTACGCTCCGGCAGGCCAACCGAGGCGATTCGCAGGCAGCCGCGCTTGCGGGATCGCACAGACCTGCTAAACCTCTGCGCCGTGAATTATTTCGCATTTTCAAGGGCTCCCCCTAAGGCCCGATCGGGAGTCCGGCGCCGGATCTTCAGCCGAGAACGGACACTGCATGCACGATGTGAAAGGAAGCGATCTCGACGCCCACAAGCCGGGCCGGCGGTTGCCGAGCATCGCATTCGGGCTGGAACGGATCGGGCTGATCGGCATCCGCGCGCCGGTGCTCGCCTGCATCATCCTCGCGGTGCTGTGCGTCGGCGCGGCGTTCGGCATCCAGCGGATCAAGATCGACGATTCGCTTAGCCAGCTCTTCCGGTCCGACTCGATCGAGTACAAGCAGTACGAGGAAGTGACGCGGCGCTTCCCGTCCACCGAATATGACGTGCTGGTGGTGGTCGAGGGCAAGACGCTGCTCGAACGCAAAAATCTCGAAAAACTCCGCGACATGGTCACCGATCTGCAATTGATTGATGGCACGCGCGGCCTGATCTCGCTGTTCTCGGCGCGGCAGGCGCCCGAAGCCGGCAAGCTGCCGGCGGCGCTGTTTCCGAACGAACTGCCGGAAGGCGCGGCCTACGACAAATTCATCGAGACGGTGAAGTCCAACGAGATCATTCGCGGCAAGCTGCTGTCGGAAGACGGCACGCTGGCCTTGATCGTGCTGGCGCTCGATCCCGAGGTCGTGCGCAACAACAGCCTCGGCAAGGTGGTCGGCGAAATCCGCAAAGTGATGAACGACGATCTGGCGGGCACCGGGCTCACCAAGGAATTGTCCGGCGTGCCGGTGATGCAGCTCGAAATTCGCAACGCGGTCGAGCGCGACGGCTTGATCTACAATGTCGCCGGTATTCTCGCAGGCTGTCTGATCGCCATCATCTTCTTCCGCAAGATCTCGTTCATGATCGTCGCGGCGTTCCCGCCGCTGCTCGCCATCCTGCTCGCGCTCGGCGCGCTGGGCTGGGCCGGCTTCAGCCTCAACATGTTCCTGAACGTGATGACGCCGCTGATCATGGTCATCAGTTTCTCGGACTCGATGCAACTCACCTTTGCGGCGCGTGACCGGCTGATCGCCGGCGAGGACCGCTATTCCG
>DATMSE010000019.1:0-15749 GCA_035565575.1 Xanthobacteraceae bacterium | reverse complement strand
AGCGCCGAGCGCCGCCGATGCCAAACCCTTGCCGAGCGAGGAGACCACGCCGCCGGTGATGAAAATGTACCGCGCCATGGGACTTAACCTCTACGCTGACCTTGGCGATTCGCCAAAATGAATCGGAGCCACGGCCCGGTGACGGGCCATGCTGTGGGTGACTTTAAATTCAAAACGAAAACAGGCGCTTGGAGACGATTCTCAATAATTCACATTGAGACAGCCCGCAGAACCGCAGATCCTCATTGCGATCGCGGTGGCTGCGGAGCGCTCGGTGCCTGTTGTTCCTGCTGCTTTAGCGAATCCAGCACGCCGCCACCGCTTGGCGCCACCGGAGTGGCCGGCTGCGAGAGCGGAGCAGCATTATTGTTGATGATCGACGTCGGAGCGCGCTCGTAATTGGCGAGCCAGGACAGCAACAGGCTGGTGACGAAGAACAGGCCCGCCACGATCGCCGTGGTACGCGTCAGCAGGTTCGCCGTGCCGCGGCTCGACATGAACCCGCCACCGCCACCGCCCCCGATGCCGAGGCCACCGCCTTCGGACTTCTGAATCAGCACCACGCCGATCAGCACCACGACCAGCATCAGGTGAATGACGATAATGACGGTTTCCATCGAGACCTTCCATCGCAGCGCCGGCGGATCGAATCCACCGGCAGCAGGCGGGACATGAATTCGCAGGGTGTCTACACGACCGGCGGGGCGATTGTCACCCCTGCCCGGCCGCACAAGTGCGCAATCCGATACCTGATCGATTGGCGCTTAATTAAGGACAGCCGGCCGCGATCGCAAGAAAGTCGGCCGCCTTCAGGCTGGCGCCGCCGACCAGCGCGCCGTTGACGTTGGACACGGCCAGGAGTTCCGCCGCGTTGGACGGCTTGACCGAGCCGCCATACAGCAGTCGCATTCCATCAGCCTCGCCGCCAAACCGTACCGCGAGGGTTTTTCGCATAAAATCATGCACTTCGGCAACTTCGGCAACCGTCGGTGTCCGCCCGGTGCCGATCGCCCAGACCGGCTCATAGGCCACCACCGTGTTGGCTGCGGTCGCGCCGTCCGGGACCGACCCCGCCAGCTGCCGACCAACGACGTCGAGCGCCTGCCCGCCATCGCGCTGCTCCTGGGTCTCACCGACGCAGATGATCGCGACTAATCCCTGCGACCATGCGGCTTCCGCCTTCGCTCGTACCAAGGCGTCGGTTTCACCATGATCGGCGCGACGCTCCGAGTGACCGACAATCACCGCGCTGGCGCCCGCATCGGCGATCATCTCGGCCGAAATGTCCCCGGTGTGCGCACCGGAGGCAGCGATATGGCAGTCCTGTGCGCCAATCGCCACACGCGAACCGATCACCGAAGCCGCGGATGTGAACAGCAACGTCGCCGGCGGGCAGATCAACAGGTCGAGCCGGCGCCACAGATCACCGGCCCCACGCGCGATGGCGCCGATCTCCGCTAACGACGCCTTGAGGCCATTCATCTTCCAGTTGCCCGCGATGAGCGGACGGATCGGCTTGGTCATAGGATCAAACTCTCGGAATTCGGCTGATGTGGCGGCGATAGCGCGAGCCGCCACTGTGGAATGACGGACAGGCAATAGCCGCGATGGCAGAGACTGACAACGCCCAAGCGGATAATTGCGCCCTTCCGCCACGGTTGCGACGCTGCGGCCGGCTCTTTATGATAGCCGGATCACTTCGTGCTGCCCTTCGGACGCCTTCCGGCGACGTGGAACGCCGGTTCGTGCCAGGATCAACCCGGATTCCGTGCCGGCGGAGCGGCTTGGCGCATCACCGCCGCCATGCCGCCGACCTGGTCCGGGAGGCAACCCGCTCCTCCTGTAAATTAAGTTAGGCCCCATGCTTCGCGGAATTCGTAACGCCACATCCAACTGGTTCGGCAAAGCCATCATGACCCTCGTCATGGGCGTTCTGATCGTCAGTTTCGGCATCTGGGGCATCGGGGACATTTTCCGCGGCTTCGGCCAGTCGACGCTGGCGAAGATCGGCAAGACCGAAATCTCCATCGAGCAATTCCGTCAGCTCTATACCGACCGCCTGCAGCAGATCAGCCGCCAGATCGGCCGGCCTCTCACGCCTGATCAGGCGCGCGCCTTCGGTATCGATCGCCAGGTTCTGCGCGATGTCGTGGCCGAAACCACGATGGACGAGGCCACGCGCAAGCTGGGCCTGCGGCAATCCAACGACGAGGTGATGAAGGCGATCTACAACAATCCGAACTTCAAAGGACCGAACGGCGCATTCGACCCGGTCCGCTTTGCTCAGATCATCCGCCAGATGAACTTCACGGAATCGCGCTACATCGCCGAGCAAAGGAAGGAAGGGCTGCGCCGCCAGCTCGCCGGCGCCCTCACCGCGGAACTGGAGCCGAGCAAGACCAGCCTGGAAGCGCTCAACCGCTACCAGAACCAGCAGCGCAGCGTCGAATTCGTCAAGCTCGAGGCGGCACAAGCGGGTACGATCGAGGCTCCCACGCCCGAGGCGTTGTCGAGTTATTACGACGCTCACAAGGTTCAGTTCAGGGCGCCGGAGTATCGGAAGATCGCGTTCGTTGCCATCACGCCGGACGAACTGGCGAAATGGACCACCATCTCCGACGAAGACGCCAAGAAGGTCTATGAAGAGCGCAAGGACAAGTTCGCCACGCCTGAAAAGCGCGAAATCTGGCAGATGGTGTTTCCGAATGCCGAAGATGCCGCCGCAGCCCGCGCGCGTCTTGTCGGCGGCCTGTCGTTCGATGACCTCGCCAAGGAGCGCGGCCTCAAGCCGTCCGACGTCGATCTGGGACTCATCGAAAAATCCGCGATCATCGATTCCAAGGTGGCCGATGCCGCGTTCTCGCTGGGCGCAAACGAGATCAGTCAGCCCATCCCGGGCACCTTCGGGACCGTGCTGATCAAGGTTGGCAAGATCGAAGCGGGTAGCCAGGCGAGTTACGACAGCGTTGCCGCCGCGTTGAAGAAAGAGATCGCGCTCGAACGCGCGCGCAAGTCGGTCAAGGAGTTGCACGACAAGCTCGAGGACGAACGAGCCGGCGGCGCCAATGTCACCGAAGCCGCGGAGAAGCTGAAATTGCCGGTGGTCACCATCGAGGCGGTGGACCGTTCCGGCCGGGCGCCCGACGGCAAGCCGGTGACCTCGATCCCCCAGGGCCTCGATCTCATCTCGCAAGCGTTTGCCAGCGACGTCGGCGTCGACAACGAGACAATTTCCTATAATGGCGGCTATGTCTCATTCGATGTGCTTGGCGTCACGCCATCACGTGAGCGGCCGCTCGACGAGGTCAAGGATCAGGTCGCGGCGCGTTGGCGCGCCGATCAGATCGCCGGCAAGCTGCGGGCGAAGGCGGCCGAGATGGTGCAAAAACTCAACCAGGGCGCCAAGCTCGCTGACGAGGCCTCCGCCATCGGCCTCAAGGTCGAGACCGCCGCGAAATTCAAGCGCGATGCGACTCCGGCCAATCTGCCCGCCGGGGTTGTTGCCGCAGCCTTCCGCACCGCCAAGGATTCTGCCGGCCAGAGCGAGGGCGCCAGTGCCACCGAACAGGTGGTCTTCCGGGTGACCGACGTGATCGATCCGGCGCTGGACCTTGCGTCGGACGACGCCAAGAAACTCAAGGCGACGCTGGCGCGCGGCTTCGTCGGTGAAATCATCGACCAGTATATCGTCAAGATGGAAGGCGAGATCGGCGTTTCGATCAATCAGCACGCTCTCGCGCAAATCACCGGCGCGGCAAACAACTAGAACAACGCGATTCAATGACGTGAAGGCATCTTTTCGATGGACGATCTGAAAACGATTATCGCCAAGGTCGCCACCGGCGCCAGCCTGACCCGCGATGAAGCCGCCAACGCATTCGACCGCATGATGTCGGGCGAGGCAACGCCCTCGCAGATGGGCGCGATGCTGATGGGCCTGCGCGTACGCGGTGAGACGGTCGACGAGATCACCGGTGCCGTCTCAGCGATGCGGGCGAAGATGCTGCGCGTCACGGCCCCGGCCAATGCGGTCGATATCGTCGGCACTGGCGGTGACGGCTCCGGCTCGGTCAATGTGTCGACTTGCGCCTCGTTCATCGTCGCCGGCGCCGGCGTGCCGATCGCCAAGCATGGCAATCGCGCGTTGTCGTCGCGTTCCGGCGCCGCGGATGTGCTGGCCGCGCTCGGCGTCAAGATCGACCTGACGCCGGATCAGGTGTCGCGCTGCGTCGCCGAGACCGGAATCGGCTTCATGTTCGCACCCGCGCATCATCCCGCGATGAAGAACGTCGGCCCCACCCGCGTCGAACTGGCGACGCGAACCATCTTCAATCTGCTCGGTCCGCTCTCGAATCCCGCCGGCGTGACACGGCAACTGGTTGGGGTATTTTCGCGGCAATGGGTGCAGCCGCTGGCGCAGGTGCTGAACAATCTTGGCGCGGAGTCGGTCTGGGTGGTGCACGGCTCCGACGGCCTTGATGAAATCACCCTCACCGGCCCGACGTTCGTGAGCGCACTCGAAGGTGGCAAGATCCGCAATTTCGAGATCACGCCGGAAGACGCCGGTCTTCCGCGCGCCAGCAGCGAGTCCCTGAAAGGCGGCGACGCAGCCGCCAACGCGATCGCCTTGAGCGACGTCCTCAACGGCAAGCCGAGCGCCTATCGCGATGTCGCACTGCTGAATGCCGCTGCGGCCCTTGTGGTTGCAGGCCGTGCGAAAGATTTGAAGGACGGCGTTGCGATCGGCGCCAAGGCGCTCGACAGCGGTGCCGCCGCCGCGCGACTGACGCATCTGATTGCCGTATCGAACAGTTAATGCGGGAGACGGCCATGTCCGACATCCTGACCAAAATCGAAACCTACAAACGCGACGAGATTGCTGCCGCCAAGCGCACCCGGCCGCTGGCGACGCTTCAGCATCTCGCCCGTGCGGCGCCCGCACCACGCGGCTTCATCGCGGCGCTCCGTCGCAAGCTGGCCAACGGTGAGTATGCGCTGATCGCCGAGATCAAGAAGGCCTCGCCGTCGAAAGGATTGATCCGCGCCGACTTCGATCCGCCAGCGCTGGCGCGCGCCTATGAGGCTGGCGGCGCAGCCTGTCTGTCCGTGCTAACGGATACGCCGTCGTTCCAGGGCCATCTCGATTACATGGTCGCGGCGCGCGCGGCGACCTCGCTGCCGGTGCTGCGCAAGGACTTCATGTTCGATCCTTATCAGGTGGTGGAGGCGCGCGCCCACGGTGCCGACTGCATTCTCATCATTATGGCAGCGCTCGACGACGGCGCGGCGCGTGAGATCGAGGACACCGCATTGACTCACGGCATGGATGTGCTGCTCGAAGTGCACGATCGCGCCGAGCTGGATCGTGCCCTCAAGCTCCGCTCGCCGATGATCGGCATCAACAATCGCAACCTGCGCACCTTTGAGACGACGCTAGCGACGAGCGAAGAACTCGCCCAGCATATTCCAAACGACCGCCTGATCGTCGGCGAAAGCGGCATCTTCACGCCGGACGATGTGGCGCGCCTCTCCCGCGTCGGCATCGAGGCTTTCCTCATCGGCGAAAGCCTGATGCGCCAGAGCGACGTCACGGCGGCCACACGGACGCTGCTGGCACGTCCGCGTGCCGGTGCCAGCGGAACGCATTAGAGCCATGGCCCGCAAAGTCGCCGCTCTCACGCATATCGACGCCAAGGGCGAAGCGCACATGGTCGATGTTTCGGCCAAACCGGCGACCGCACGCGTCGCGGTGGCCGAAGGCAGCGTCGTCATGAGCAAGGCCACACTGGATCTGATCGTGAGCGGTGCTGCCGCCAAAGGCGACGTGCTGGCGACCGCGCGCATTGCCGGCATCATGGCGGCAAAGCGCACCTCGGAGCTGATCCCGCTGTGCCATCCGCTGGCGCTGTCCAAAGTGACGCTCGACATCACCCCCGACGCGGCTCTGCCCGGCTGCCGCCTCCGCGCAACGGTGAAGGTGACGGGCCCCACCGGCGTCGAGATGGAGGCCCTCACAGCGGTTTCTGTCGCTGCGCTCACGGTCTACGACATGATCAAGGCGGTGGAGCGCGGCGTGCGGATCGAAGGCATTCATCTGGTGGAAAAGCTTGGCGGCAAGTCCGGTCACTATCGCGCGCCCTCGCGCAGGACCGCGACATGAGCACCGCGACGCGGAGATCGCCATGGCACTGATGCCGGTTGCCGATGCGATGACTGCGGTGCTTGAGGGCGCAGTCCCGCTGCCGGAAGAACAGGTGCCACTGTCAGCCGCGCATCACCGCATCCTCGCCCGCGATCTCGCCTCTCGTCGCACGCAGCCGCCGGCCGACATGTCGGCGATGGACGGCTATGCCGTGCGCACCGCGGATATCGCCGCGATCCCGGCGCGCCTCAAGGTGATCGGCGAAGCCGCCGCCGGCAATCCCTTCAAGGGTGCTCTAGGAGCGGCAGAAGCGGTGCGCATTTTCACCGGCGGCGTGGTGCCGGGCGGCGCCGACGCCGTGGTCATACAGGAAGACACCGCACGCGAGGGCGATATCGTCGTCGTCAAAGAGGCGGTGGCCGCCGGCCGCAACATACGCCGCGCCGGCATCGACTTCCGGACCGGCGACATCCTGCTGCGCGCAGGGCGCCGTCTGACCGACCGCGACCTGTCGCTGGCGGCCGGGATGAACCATCCGCACCTGCCGGTTCATCGTCGTCCGCGCGTCGCCGTGCTCGCCACCGGCGACGAGCTGGTGCCGCCCGGCAGCGATCCGAAACCGGGACAGATCGTGCTGTCCAACGGCTTTGCGCTCCACGCACTGGCACGCTCCGAGGGCGCTGACACCATCGATCTGGGGATCGCTGCCGATACCCTGGACGCCACCACCGCGGCGATCCGCAAGGCGCGGGAAGCCGGCGCCGATATCCTCCTCACCAGCGGCGGCGCATCGGTCGGCGACCATGACCTGATGCACGTCGCGCTGCAGGCCGAGGGCGTCGACCTCGCCTTCTGGAAGATCGCGCTGCGGCCCGGCAAACCGATGATGCATGGCCGGCTCGGCCCGATGCGGGTCATCGGACTGCCGGGCAATCCGGTGTCGTCCTACGTTTGCGCCTTCGTGTTCATGGTGCCGCTGCTGCGCGCCCTGTCCGGCCGGCGCGATATCCAGCATCCACTGGAAACCGCGGTGCTCGGCAATGCCCTTCCCGCAAATGACCAGCGGCAGGATTATCTGCGGGCCCAGCTCACCATGCGTCCGGACGGCCAATGGGTGGCGACGACGGTCAGTCACCAGGACAGCTCACTGCTGGCCAATCTGGCGGCGGCGCAGGCCCTGGTGATCCGGCCTCCGCTGGCCCCCGCGGCAGCCGCGGGCGACACCTGCGCATTGATCCGCCTCCCGGCCTGAAAACATCATTGACCTAAAATTAAGAGGTTGCGGAACACATATCGAACATATAGTGTCCGTTCATGATTTGTTTCGAGCGGTCGTCGTGTCGAAATTGAGTATCGGTCGGCGGACGGGCCGACGAGGCAATGGGCTTTGATACGGGGGATGGGACCGAAATGCTGACACGCAAACAATACGAGCTCTTGCGCTTCATCAATGATCGGCTAGCCGAAAGCGGCGTACCGCCGTCATTCGACGAGATGAAAGATGCGCTCGACCTTCGCTCAAAATCCGGTATCCACCGTCTCATCACCGCCCTCGAGGAGCGCGGCTTCATCCGACGGCTCCCCAACCGCGCCCGCGCCATCGAGGTCATCAAGCTGCCGGAGACCGGCGCCGGCGGCAATACCCGGCGCGGCTTCACGCCGAGCGTCATTGAAGGCAATCTCGGCAAGGTCCGCCCCATCAGCAACGCGCCCGATGACGATGCCGAGCATCCCGTCGCCGTGCCGGTGATGGGCCGAATCGCGGCCGGTACGCCCATCGAAGCCCTGCAGACCCGCAGCCATACCATCAGCGTGCCGCCGGATATGCTCGGGTCAGGGGAGCACTATGCGCTCGAGGTGCGCGGCGATTCGATGGTCGAGGCCGGTATTCTCGATGGCGACATGGCGCTGATTCAGAAGAACGACAGCGCCGATACCGGCGATATTGTCGTGGCCTTGATCGACGAGGAGGAAGCAACGCTGAAGCGCTTCCGCCGCCGCGGCGCTTCGATTGCGCTGGAGCCGGCGAATGCGGCCTACGAGGTCCGCATCCTGCCGCCCAACCGCGTTCGCATTCAGGGCAAGCTGATCGGGCTCTACCGCCGCTATTGAGCCGCCGGCTGTTTCTGGCCGACGGGGGATAGCTTGTGGCCGCTTCAGTCGTCGGGCTGGCGGTCGGCATCGGCCGGCGTCGCGTCAACCTCGGAGGTAGTTCGGCTTCGTGATGCGGCATTGAATGCCGCTCCACGCGCAGCGGCTTCCTGCGGCGCGGCAGGAGCCCAGGGCCGGTCCACGCCAGGCGGCCGGAGGGCGGTGATGGCAAAGCCGTCGTCCGTCCTGCGCAGCGCCAGCGCGCCATGCTGCCGAAGCCGGGTCTGGTCAATCACCATCGCCGCGCAATCAGATGGCGCCGCGCGCGCCGTCACAATCAGCGCCGCCCGATGGCAGTCGTCGCTCAGGGCCTCTGGGCGCAGGCTGAGCGCCACCAGCCGGCCATCGGCAAGAGCCGTCACACAGCCCTCCCCGTCGCACGAGACCCCCAGACCCAGCGCGGAATCATCGGCAGCGCGCCCGTCCGCGTCGGCCGCAAGCCATTCCCGGACGAGAAATGCGTCCGTCCCCGACCGCATCAGTCGCAAACGACCGTCACCGCCGCGCACGGCGACGCTGCGGCCATCACCCGAGATCAGGATATCCGGCAACGGTCCCGCCATGGCCCAGATGAGCGCGCCGCCAACGGCGATCGCCCCTGACCAGCGCAGCGGCGTCCGCAGCAAGCCCAGCAGAACGATCCCGGCGGTGGCCAATAGCAGCGGCCCCGTGCCGAATGCCGAGACCCGGCCAATGGCGCCAGGGATCGCCGCCACCCATCCCGCCACCATCAGCATCCAGTCGATGCCGAGACCCATGATGTCCCAGAACGGGCGATCGAGGCCGAAGGGCGCGGCGACCAATCCCATCAGTCCGGCCGGCATCACAATTCCCGAGACGACCGGCATGGCGGCGAGGTTTGCCAATACGCCATAGGGCGTGACCCGGTGGAAATGGAAGGCGACGTAAGGCAGCGTCGCAAAGCCCGCGACCAGCGAAGCCAGCATCAGCGTCAACACCTCGCGCCCGCCCCAGGATGCCGCTTGCGCCGCCACCGAACTGTCGGGCCGCGCAAAGAAACGCGGCATTCCAATCTGGATCAGCGCCACCAGCCCCAGGGTCGCGGCGAAAGACATCTGAAAACTGGGATGAACCAAGGCTTCGGGGGCGAGGATCAGCACCACCATGGCCGCGATCGCGAGCGTGCGGAAAGTAACGGCGCGTCGATCCACTATCACCGCCAGCAACACTACCGCCGTCATGAAGAACGAGCGCTGGGTCGCGACCTCCGCTCCGGACAGCAGCAGATAGAATGCCGCGGCTAGAAGCGCCGCGGCGGCCGACCATTTCTTGATTGGAAATGTCACCGTCAGTCCCGGGATCAGGGCCAATAGCGCCCGCACGGCGAAGAACACGACACCGGCGACGACGGCCATGTGATAGCCCGAGATCGACAGCACGTGGCCCAGGCCGGAAATGAACATCGCATCGTTGACCGGGGGCGAGATGGCATCGCGCCGCCCGGTCAGTAGCGCGGTGGCGATGGCCCGGCCATCGCCCTCGAGCGCCGTGCGGATGCGCGCGTCGATGGCATCACGCATGCCCTGCATGGCGGCGGCATAACGCAAGCTCCAGCCGCCGCTGCTCGGCGCCGCAAGCACCTGGATAGCACCCATGACAAAGCCGGACGCACCTATCCCCTGGAAATACATGTCGCGGCCGAAGTCGTAACTGCCGGGCCGCTGCGGCGCCGGCGGCGGCAGCAGCCGCGCCTTCAGCGATACGAAACTGCCGACCGGCGGCGCCGTCCCCTTGCGCACCGACAGACGGACGCGGGTCAATCGAATGTCGCCTCTGGCGGCATCAAGCTGCGTCACGCGAAGCACAAAGCGGTCGGTCCGGTCGCGAACCTCGCGGGTTTCGACGAAACCTTGCAGAGCCGCAGAATAGACCGGATGGGCCAGCACGGGATGGGCAACGCGCGCGGTCTTTAGCGCCGCAATCGCGAAGCCTCCCGCCACCGCCCCCAGCATGAGCATGGCGACGAAGGCTCTGCCACGCCGCAGCAGGAAGGCGCCGACACCAAGGGCCACCGCAACGGCCGTCACCAGCCAGACCACAGGCTCGCGATCTGCAGAAAAATACAACGCAATGCCGGCACCGAACGCGATCGGGACCCATGGCAGCAGACGGCCGTCGCCCGCCTCCTCGCGGAGCCATCCCCGGAGACGCGCCAGACGCGGCGATACGATCAGGCGTTCGGGAAAAATCGCGGCCGCTCGGGTGCCGGCCAGCGTCGGCCAGGTTCTTGCCTTGGCTGTGCTCTTGGCTCTGCCCTCGCCCGCCACGCTTCGCCCCCACAAGCGGACAGGGAGCATGAAACAAAAGGCGGCTCACGGCAACGGAGCTAGCTCCCGACAGAGGAGCATCGAGCCTTGAACGTCTATGGCTTGAATCGGCCCATAGCCCAAGCGCTGCCGTCATTCCGGGCTCGCAAAGAACCCGTGCCCCAAACGACGGCAGGGTTCTTCAACAGCCTGCTAGCTCTTGGCAGCATCCTTCGCGAAGCTGTCGCGCAGGCCGATGGTGCGGTTGAACACCGGCCGCTCCGGCGTCGAGTCCCGATCGCGCACGAAATAGCCCTGCCGTTCGAACTGCACGACGGCCTCGGAATTTGCCGTCGCCAGCGCCGGTTCGATGCGGGCGTCGCGCAGCACCTCGAGCGAGTCCGGATTGAGATCGGCGGCAAAGTTGGCGGCATCCGGCGCCGGATTGCTGAAGAGCTGACCATAGATCCGAATTTCGGCGGGAATCGACTGCGCCGCGGACAGCCAATGCATCGTGGCCTTGACCTTGCGGCCGTCGGGCGCGTTACCGCCCTTAGTCGCGGGATCGTAGGTGCAGCGCAGTTCGACTATCTCGCCGCTTGCATCCTTCACCACCTCGCGGCACGTGATGAAATAGGCGTAGCGCAGCCGCACCTCCTTGCCGGGGGACAGGCGGAAAAACTTCTTCGGCGGATTTTCCATGAAATCGTCGCGCTCGATGTAGAGCTCGCGGCCGAAGGTGATCGTGCGCGTGCCGGCCGCCGGATCGTCCGGATGGTTGACGGCTTCAATCTCCTCGCTCTGCCCTTCCGGGTAGTTCTCGATCACCACTTTGAGTGGACGCAGCACAGCCATCCGCCGCTGCGATGTCCGGTTCAGGACTTCACGAATGCAGAATTCCAGCATGCCAACATCGACGACACTATTGGCCTTGGCCACGCCGATCCGCTTGATGAATTCACGGATCGCTTCCGGCGGCACGCCGCGCCGTCGCAAGCCGGCGATGGTGGGCATGCGCGGATCGTCCCAGCCACTGACATGACCGCCGCGCACGAGTTCGGTCAGCACGCGCTTCGATAGCAGCGTATAGGTGAGATTGAGCCGCGCGAACTCGTACTGATGCGGACGGGAGGGCACCGGCAGCTTGTCCAGCAGCCAGTCGTAAAGCGGGCGATGATCCTCGAATTCCAATGTGCAAATCGAATGCGTGATGCCCTCGATCGCATCGGACTGGCCATGCGCGTAGTCGTAGCTCGGATAGATCGACCACGCCTTGCCGGTGCGCGGATGCTCGGCATGGAGAATGCGGTAGAGCACCGGATCACGCAGGTTGATGTTGCCGGAGGCCATATCGATCTTGGCCCGCAACACCCGTGCGCCGTTGGGGAATTCGCCTGCCCGCATGCGGCGGAAGAGATCGAGATTCTCCTCGACGCTGCGGTCGCGGTACGGGCTGTTCTTGCCGGGCTCGGTCAGCGTGCCGCGCGCAAGACGTATCTCCTCCTGCGACTGGTCATCGACGTAGGCGAGGCCGGCGCGGATCAGGTCCTCGGCCCATCCATAGAGCCGCTCGAAATAGTCGGATGCGTAGAAGAGATTGTCGCCCCAGTCGTAGCCGAGCCAATGCACGTCCCGCTGGATGGCGTCGATATATTCCTGCTCTTCCTTGGCCGGGTTGGTGTCGTCGAAGCGCAGGTGGCAGCGACCGCCGAACTCCTGCGCGATGCCGAAATTCAGGGCGATCGACTTGGCATGACCGATGTGCAGGTAGCCGTTCGGCTCCGGCGGAAAGCGCGTGACGATCTGGGTATGGCGCTTGGTGTCGAGGTCAGCCCGAACGATATCGCGAATGAAATCGCGCCCTGCCTCCGCCGTCACCGCTTCTGCCGTCATTCTCTTATCCCGAATCCGAAGTTCGCCTCGTTTTGCAGCGCCTTCCTTAGCGAACTTCGGATTCGAAAGGGCACTCGTGATCTCGATAATCCAGTGCGGTCGACTGCAGAAGTCGCTCGCATGGCTTCGAGCAGGAGCGGACTTCCGACGTCAGGTTCCCGCTCCGGATATCGCCTGCGTTTTGCCAAATCGCCGCGCACCCGCCAAGTGCGCATTTGTCCGCCGCAACGCAAGAAGGCTTTAGTTATGCCGCGATCCTGCTATACACCGACCGCGCGTTTTTAGCCTGCCCCGTCCTCCTCGTTCCCGGCATCATGAATAAACCAGTCGTCACCCGCTTTGCGCCCTCGCCCACCGGTTTCCTGCATATCGGCGGCGCCCGGACCGCATTGTTTAACTGGCTCTTCGCCCACCACCACGGCGGAAAGATGCTGCTGCGGATCGAAGATACCGACCGTGAGCGCTCCACCGAGGCCGCCATCGCCGCCATCATCGACGGGCTGAAATGGCTCGGGCTCGATTGGGACGGCGACGTCGTCTATCAGTTCAAGCGCGCCGAGCGTCATCGCGAAGTGGTGGCGCAGCTGCTCGCCAGCGGCAATGCCTATCGCTGCTATGCCACCCAGGAGGAGTTGGGGGCGATGCGTGAGAAGGCGCGCGCCGAAGGACGCACCCGGCTCTATAACGGAATGTGGCGCGACCGCGATCCTGCCGACGCGCCGGCCGGCGTCGCGCCGGTCATCCGTCTCAAGGCGCCCCTCACCGGCGAAACGGTGATCGACGATCAGGTGCAGGGGCGCGTGGTCTGGCAGAACGAAAATCTGGACGACCTGGTGCTGCTGCGGTCCGACGGCAATCCGACTTACATGCTCGCCGTGGTCGCCGACGACCACGACATGGGCGTGACGCATATCATCCGCGGCGACGACCATCTCACCAATGCCGCGCGTCAGAAGCAGATCTACGACGCGCTTGGTTGGGAACTTCCCAATATGGCGCATATTCCGCTGATCCATGGTCCGGACGGCTCGAAGCTGTCCAAGCGGCATGGTGCGCTCGGCGTCGATGCCTATCGCGGGATGGGGTATTTGCCGGCAGCGCTGCGCAATTATCTGGTGCGGCTCGGCTGGAGCCACGGCGACCAGGAAATCTTCTCGACGCAGGAGATGATCGACGCCTTCGACCTGTCCTCCATCGGGCGCTCCGCCGCTCGGTTCGATTTCGCCAAGCTGGAAAATCTCAACGGCCACTATATCCGCCACAGCGACGATCAATCTCTCGTGACTATGCTGGCGAATGAGGCCGGCTATCTGCCGAACGGCGGGGCGCTGAAAGCCAAGCTCAACGATACGATCCGCGCACAGCTTTTGCTGGCAATGCCCGGTCTGAAGGAGCGCGCCAGGACGCTGATCGACTTGATCGACGGTGCCCATTTCATCATTGCCGACCGGCCGCTGACGATGGAGCCGAAAGCAGCCGCCCTGCTCACCCCGGAAACACGGCAATTGATCGGCCGGATTCGCGAGGCACTGGCTTCGGTGACTGACTGGCGCCAGGACACGACCGAGGCCGCGATGCGCGCCTTCGCGGAGGAGAATGGACTCAAACTGGGTTCGGTCGCTCAGCCGCTGCGTGCAGCCCTGACCGGCCGCACCACCTCGCCCGGCATCTTCGACGTGCTCGCAGTTCTCGGCCGGGAGGAGTGTCTGGCTCGCCTCGCCGATCAGGTTGCCGCCTGACGATACCAAAGGCGTAAATCCGCATCTTGCAGTGCATACTGCAATGCGATACCCCTTGGCCCGGCGCTTCTCGGCCACCCCGGCTGCCACCCGTCTTTGACCCTCGGACGCCTGGCAAGCTCGGCCTTTTCAACGATCTCATCGGGGATACACGATGGACGCAAAAACCAATTCCAAGTCGGCTACCCTGACCGTTGGCGGCAAGTCTCACGACTTCCCTGTCAGGTCAGGAACCGTGGGCCCTGAGGTCATCGACATCAGCAAGCTCTACGCCCAGGCCGGAATGTTTACCTACGACCCGGGTTTCACGTCCACCGGCAGCTGCGAATCCAAGATCACCTACATCGATGGCGACGAGGGCGTGCTGCTGTATCGCGGCTATCCCATCGAGCAGCTCGCCGAAAAGGGCGACTTCCTTGAAACCTGCTATCTCCTGATGCACGGCGAATTGCCGACCAAGGAGCAGAAGGCCGATTTCGACTATCGCGTCACGCACCACACCATGGTGCATGAGCAGATGACCCGCTTCTTCCAGGCTTTCCGCCGCGACGCGCATCCCATGGCGGTGATGGTGGCTTCGGTCGGCGCGCTCGCCGCGTTCTATCACGACTCCACCGACATCAACGACCCGCAGCAGCGCATGATCGCGTCGATGCGGATGATCGCCAAGGTGCCGACACTTGCGGCAATGGCCTACAAGTATTCAGTCGGCCAGCCGTTCGTCTATCCGCAGAACAATCTCGACTACGCCTCGAACTTCCTGCGCATGTGCTTCGCGGTGCCATGCGAGGAGTACAAGATCAATCCGGTGCTCGCCGACGCGCTGGACAAGATCTTCATCCTGCACGCTGACCACGAGCAGAATGCCTCGACGTCCACTGTCCGTATCGCCGGCTCGTCAGGCGCCAATCCGTTCGCCTGCATCGCCGCGGGTATCGCCTGCCTGTGGGGCCCGGCTCACGGCGGCGCTAACGAGGCTGCCCTGCAGATGCTGGCGGAGATTGGTTCGGTGGACAAGATCCCCGAGTTCATCGCCAAGGTGAAGGACAAGAACTCGTCCGTCCGCCTGATGGGCTTTGGCCATCGCGTCTACAAGAATTACGATCCGCGCGCGAAGATCATGCAGAAGATGTGTCATGCCGTTCTCAAGGAGACCGGGCATGCCAACGATCCGCTGCTGCCGATCGCGCTGGAGCTGGAAAAGATTGCGCTGAACGATCAGTATTTCATCGACCGCAAGCTTTATCCGAATGTCGACTTCTATTCGGGCATCACGCTGAAGGCGATGGGCTTCCCCACCTCGATGTTCACCGTGCTGTTCGCCGTCGCCCGCACCGTCGGCTGGATCAGCCAGTGGCGCGAGATGATCGAAGATCCGGCGCAGAAGATCGGCCGTCCGCGCCAGCTCTACACGGGCGCGGCGCGTCGCGATTACGTTCCGCTCGACCAGCGTAAGTAATCGCCCTTACCAGACCGGTCGCACGCCGCGACCGAGAGGATTTTTGAGCCATCCCGATTCCGTCGGGATGGCTCTTTCGTTGTGCGATGTCTGCACCG
>DATMSE010000018.1:0-5405 GCA_035565575.1 Xanthobacteraceae bacterium | reverse complement strand
CGCCGCGTGCCGATGCTGACCGGGCTTGGCGCCACCGAAACCGCCCCGTTCTTCATGTCGGTCACGCCGGAGACCAGCCGGTCCGGGCATATCGGCCTGCCGGTGCTGGGTAACGACGCCAAGCTCATTCCCAACAACGGCAAGATCGAGGTGCGCGCCAAGGGGCCGAACGTCACGCCCGGCTACTGGCGGCAGCCTGAATTGACCGCGAAGGCATTCGACGACGAAGGCTTCTACGTCATGGGCGACGCGATCCGCTTCGTCGATCCGGCCAATGTCGATGCTGGTTTTGACTTCGACGGCCGTATTTCCGAGGATTTCAAGCTCGCCAGCGGCACCTGGGTCAGCGTCGGGCCGCTGCGCGCGCGCTTCGTTGCCGCATGCGCGCCGCTGGTGCGCGACGTAGTGATCGCCGGCATCAACCGCGATGAATTGTCGGCCCTGGTCGTTCTCGATCTCGACGGCTGCCGCCTCGTCAATCCCGCGCTGACGGCCGACGATCTTCAGGCGGCCGCCCATGATCCGAAAGTGCGGCAGGCGTTTCGCGACCGGCTGGCAGCCTTCGCGGCAACCGCGACCGGTTCGTCAACGCGGATCGCGCGTGCCGTGCTGATCGATACGCCGTTGTCGATCGATCGCGGCGAGGTGACGGACAAGGGCTCGATCAATCAGCGCGCGGTGCTCGAGCATCGTGCCGAGCTGATCGACAGCCTCTACGCGTCGCCCCCGCTGGCCACCATCATTTCGGTCGCAGAGCGCCCATAGCAGTAGAGTTCACAGGAGGACATCATGAAGTTGCAAGGTCAGGCCGCCATCGTCACCGGCGGTGCATCGGGGTTGGGCGCCGCGACGGCGCGCAAGCTGGCGGCGCAAGGCGCCAAGGTTGCGGTCGCCGACCTCAACACCAAGCTCGCGGAAGAACTCGCCAAGGAAATCGGCGGCGTCGCCGTGCAGTGCGACGTGGCCGATGCGGCGTCGGGCGAAGCGGCCATCGTTGCCGCTGCCAAGGCGCATGGGCCGGCGCGCGTGCTGGTCAACTGCGCCGGCATCGGCGTCGCCAAGCGCGTGGTCGGCCGCGATGGCCCGCATGCGCTGGGCGATTTCGACCGCGTTATCCGCATCAACCTGATCGGCTCGTTCAACATGCTGCGGCTTGCCGCGGCGGAAATGTCGAAGCTCGATCCGCTCGAGGGCGGCGAGCGCGGCATCGTCATCAATACCGCATCGGTCGCGGCCTATGATGGCCAGATCGGCCAAGCCGCCTATTCGGCCTCGAAAGGCGGCATCGTCGGCATGACCCTGCCGATCGCGCGTGAACTGGCACAGTTCGGCATTCGCGTGCTGACCATCGCGCCCGGCTTGTTCCTCACGCCGCTGCTCGGCGCCTTGCCACAGGAAGCCCAGGACAGTCTGGCCGCGGCTATTCCGTTCCCGCACAGGCTCGGCTCGCCGGACGAATATGCGTCACTGGCGCTGCATATGATCGACAATCCGTATCTCAACGGCGAGGTGGTGCGGCTCGACGCATCGCTGCGCATGGCGCCGAAGTAAGCGGGCGCGGGATGTTTGTCCACAAGCGCGAGGTGCAGATTCAGTGGGGCGATTGCGACCCCGCGAACATCGTCTATTACCCGCGCTACTTCGAAATGTTCGACGATTCCACCTCGATCATGTTCGAGGCCGCCGGCTTCTCCAAGCAGGACATCGTCAAGCGTTACGGACTGGTGGGCATCCCGATGGTCGATACCCGCGCCCGATTCCTGATCCCATCGACCCACGGCGACTGGATCAGGATCGAAAGCCGGGTCGCGGCGTGGCGCCGCTCCAGTTTCGACGTGCGCCACGACGTCTACAAGGGCGCGGCGCTGGCCATCGAGGCATTCGAGACGCGGGTACTCGTGGGCCGTGATCCGGCCAATCCCGACAAACTGAAATCCGCGCCGGTGCCGCGTGACATTGTCGCGCGGTTCGAGCAGGGATGACTTCACGAACAGCACCGCCTAAAGAAGGGGCTGACCCGAGAAACGACTGACCTAGACTTATCGCAAGAGACTTTCAGGGAGGATCGAATGAAGAAATTGACACTGTTCATGGCCGTCGCGGCGGCAATGGCGCTGCCGACCACGTTGGTGCAGGCGCAGAGCAATGAAATCGTGGTCGGCATTTCGGTCACTACGACGGGTCCGGCCGCGGCGCTCGGCATTCCGGAGCGCAACGCGCTTGAATTCGTGCCGAAGGAAATCGGCGGCGTTCCGCTCAAGGTCATCGTGCTCGATGATGGTGGCGATCCGACCGCAGCGACCACCAATGCGCGCCGTTTCGTGACGGAATCGAAAGCCGACGTCATCATGGGCTCGTCGACCACGCCGCCGAGCATCGCGATGTCGACGGTCGCCAATGAAGCCGGCGTTCCGCATTTCGGTCTGGCGCCGTTCCCGATCACGCCGGAGCGCGCGAAATGGTCGGTGTCGATGCCGCAGCCTATACCGATCATGGGCAAGGTGCTCTACGAGCACATGAAGAAGAACAACGTGAAGACCGTCGGCTATATCGGTTATTCGGATTCCTACGGTGACCTGTGGTTCAACGATCTCAAGAACCAGGCTGTGCCGATGGGCATCAAGATCGTCGATGAGGAGCGCTTCGCCCGCCCGGATACCTCGGTCACCGGCCAGGTGCTGAAGCTGATCGCGGCGAATCCCGACGCCATCCTGATCGGCGCGTCGGGGACCGCGGCCGCGCTGCCGCAATCGACGTTGCGCGATCGTGGTTACAAGGGTCTGATCTATCAGACCCACGGCGCCGCCAGCATGGACTTCATCCGGATCGGCGGCAAAGCCGCCGAGGGCGTGCTGATGGCGTCCGGTCCGGTGATGGATCCGGAAGGGCAGGATGACAGTGCGCTGACCAAGAAGCCCGGCCTCGAACTCAACAAGGCCTATGAAGCCAAGTACGGCGCCAACAGCCGCAGCCAGTTCGCCGGCCATTCGTTCGACGCCTTCAAGGTGCTGGAGCGCGTGGTGCCGGTGGCGTTGAAATCGGCCAAGCCCGGTACGCCGGAATTCCGCGACGCGATCCGCAAGGCGCTCTTGACCGAGCGTGATATCGCTGCCAGCCAGGGCGTCTACAACTTCACTGAGAAGGATCGCTTCGGCCTCGACGACCGCTCGCGCATCCTGCTGACGGTGAAGGACGGCAAGTACGTCCAAGTGAAGTAACGCACCTGCGACGCTTGAATGAATCCAATGAGAATGGCCGGGCTTGTCCCGGCCATTCTTTTTGTGAGGCTTGAACGAAAATGCTGCTTACGATAGCCCATCCGCGAGTCGTTGATCCGAGCGCTCGCAATAACGCCAAACCGTCATGCCCAGGCTTGTCCCGGGCATCCACGTCTTTCGAAGATAGCGGCAAGCAAGACGTGGATGGCCGGAATAAATCCAACCAGGTGTTGATGATCTAGCTAGCGCGCCGCCGCGGCCGCCTCGTTCTGGAAACCGAGATAGCTGGCGACGACGCGCGGATTGGCCGCGATGGCGTCGGCCGCTCCAGCGAGTATGAAGCTGCCGAGCTCCATCACATAGGCACGGTCGGCGATCTGCAGCGCCGCTTTGGCGTTCTGCTCGACCAGCAGCACGGAGACGCCGGCGGCCCGCAGCTCGCCGATGGTCCTGAAGATATCGGCGACGATCAGCGGCGCGAGGCCGAGACTCGGTTCGTCCAGCATCAACAGCCGCGGTTCGCCCATCAGTGCGCGGCCCATCGCCAGCATCTGCTGTTCGCCGCCGGAGAGCGTGCCGGCGAGTTGCTGGCGACGTTCCTTGAGGCGCGGAAACAGCGTGTAGACGCGTTCGAATGATTGCGCGGCGGCTTTGGCGTTGCGGAAGGCGCCGAGCAGCAGGTTGTCCTCGACGTTCATGGTGGCGAACAGCTCGCGATGCTCCGGCACCAGCGACAGGCCGGCGGCGACGCGGTCCTCGATCTCCAGGCCGATAAGGTCGGTGCCGCCGAACTGGATTCGGCCGCTTTGCGGCAGCACGCCCATGATGGCATTGAGCAGTGTGGTCTTGCCGGCACCGTTGGCGCCGACGATGGTGACGATCTCGTTGGCGCCGACGTCGAGCGACACCGAACGAACGGCCTCGACCTTGCCGTAGGAAATCGAGACGTCAGAGACCGAAAGCAGAGAGGCGGTCATGCGGCGGCTCCGAGATAAGCGCGGATCACGTCCGGATTGGTCTTGATCGCGTCCGGCGTGCCTTCGGCGATCTTGGTGCCGAAGTCGAGCACCACGATGCGATCGGCAAGATCCATGACGAAGCCCATGTCGTGCTCCACCAGCAGGATCGACATGCCGCCGTCGCGCAACTGGCGCAGCAGTGCGGCGAGTTGCTGTTTCTCCATATGGCGCAGGCCCGCCGCCGGCTCGTCCAGCAACAGCAGGATCGGATCGACACAAAGCGCGCGGGCGATCTCGACCACGCGCTGCTGGCCCAGCGAAAGGCCGCCGGCCAACTGGTCCATCTGGTCCTTGAGGCCGACGCGTTCGATCTGCCGCGCGGCTTCCGCCAGCAGCCTGGCTTCGTCGGGACGATCGAGCCGCAGCATGCTGGACAAGGGACCCGCGCGGCCGCGCAGATGCGCGCCGAGCGCGACGTTTTCCAGCACGGTCATGTCGGGCACCAGCTTGACATGCTGGAAGGTGCGGGCGACGCCGAGCCGTGCGATGTCTTGCGGTGTCGTGCCGTCAATGTCGGTGCCACAGACGGTGATCCGCCCGGCGGTCGAACTCAGGACCCGCGTGATCAAGTTGAAGGTCGTGCTCTTGCCGGCGCCGTTGGGGCCGATCAGCGCGACGATTTCCTTCGGCTTCACTGCGAAGCTCACATCGTTGACCGCGATGACGCCCCCGAACTGCTTGCGCGCGCCTTCGAGTTGCAGCAGCACCGGCGGCGGCGCGGCGGCAGGTCGTTCCGGCAATTGCAGCGACGTATCGGGCCGGGCCGCGCGCCGCTTGAACGGCAGCAGATTGGTCAGCCATGGCCAGACGCCGCCCGGGGCAAGGTGAACCAGTGCCACCAGCACGATGCCGAAGACGATGAGTTCAAGCTGCCCCTGGCCGCCGAAAAGTATCGGCAGATAGCTCTGCAGAATTTCCTTCAGCACGATGACGATGAGGGCGCCGAGCACGCCCCCCCAGATATATCCAGCACCACCGACCACGGCGATGAACAGATATTCGATGCTGGCATGGACGCCGAATGGCGTCGGCGTAACCGCGCGCTGGAAATGCGCATAGAGCCAGCCGGATAATCCGGCGAGGACGGCGGCGTAGATGAAGACCAGCATCTTGGCGCGCGCCGTATGGACACCGAAGGCTTCGGCGGCGACATGGCCGCGCCGCAGCG
>DATMSE010000017.1:0-18054 GCA_035565575.1 Xanthobacteraceae bacterium | reverse complement strand
ACCGGAGCCCACGACGCCAGCATCGGCCGACGGTGACGAACCAAAGCGGATGAATCGCCGCCGGGGAGAGCACGAAGCAAGCCGATAAAACCACCGCGCGCGGAACGCCGGATGTCTCCGGTGCGACCGTGGTGACTAACTAGTGTGCTTTCTACACTTGCACACGAGGCTGCGGACGCATCGCGCGTCCGGCGTTCCGCGCGCGCTCTTCCCAAGGAGGGCGAAGCGTTCCTCGCAAAACTCGGGCGCAGCGCGCCGCGAGATCGCGACGCCGCGTTCGTATCGCGGAGCAAACTTGCGTTTAGATGCTAGATGCGGTCACGCCTGCGTTTTGCTGTCGCGGGACGCTGGCAAATTTCTCAAGGCCATAGTTAGATGGCTTCATTCCAATAAAAAAGCTTTCAAGGGAGAGAACACGAAATGATCGGACTACTGTCTCGCCTGGTCGCAATGTCGGCCGCGGCGCTGTTGCTTACCGCCGGCGGCGCGTTGGCTCAGAAGAAATACGACACCGGCGCCAGCGACACCGAAATCAAGATCGGCAATATCGAGGCCTATAGCGGCCCGGCGTCGGCCTACGGCATCATCGGCAAGACCGAGGAAGCCTATTTCAAGATGATCAACGATCAGGGCGGCATCAAAGGCCGCAAGATCAATTTCATCTCCTACGACGACGCCTACAGCCCGCCGAAGACCGTCGAGCAGACCCGCAAGCTCGTGGAAAGCGACGAGGTGCTGTTCATTTTCAATCCGCTCGGCACGCCGACCCAATCGGCCGTGCAGAAGTACCTGAACGCCAAGAAGGTGCCGCAGCTCTTCATCGCCTCCGGCTCGAGCAAATGGGACGACGCCAAGAATTTTCCGTGGACCATGGGCTTTCAGCCAAGCTATCGCTCCGAGGCCCGCATTTTCGCCAAGTACATTCTGGCCAATAAGCCGGACGGCAAGGTCGCGGTGTTCTATGCCAATGACGACTTCGGCAAGGACTATCTGCTTGGCCTCAAGGATGTCTTCGGTGAGAAGGCGTCCAAGATCATCATCGCCGAGGAAAGCTACGAGAACAGCGAGCCGACGATCGATTCCCATATCGTCAAGCTGAAGGGCACCGGCGCTGATATTCTCGTCAACATCTCCACGCCGAAATTCGCCGCGCAGGCCATCAAGAAGATGCACGAGATCGGCTGGAAGCCGATGCATCTGATGACCGACGTGTCGATCTCGATCGGCGCGGTGATGAAGCCGGCCGGGCTCGACGCCTCCGAAGGCATTCTGTCCGCCGGTTATCTGAAGGATGCGTCCGATCCGCAGTGGAAGGACGATGCGGGGATGAAGAAGTTCATGGCCTTCGTCGAGAAGTACATGCCGGGAGCCAACATTTCCGACGCCAACATGGTCTACGGCTATGCCGCCGCGCAGACCATGGTGCATGTGCTGGAGCAGTGCGGCGACGACCTGACGCGCGCCAACGTCATGAAGCAGGCCGCCAGCATCAAGCAGTTCGTACCCGATACGCTGATCCCCGGAATTCACGTCAAGACCAGTGCTGCCGACTTCGCTCCCATCGAGCAGTTGAAGATGATGAAGTTCAGCAACGGCAAGTGGGACCTGTTCGGCGAGGTCTTGAGTGCCGAGACGGACCGCTGATCGCATGCGATACCTGAAATGATCACGGGCGGCGTCTTGAGGAACGCCGCCCGTCGCGTTTGATCGGGTCGCGCGCCGAAGCCGTCAGGCGGCGTCGGCAATCATCTTGAGGAAGCTGTCGATCTCGCTCTGCAGGTTGCTGGTGGAGTCCGAGAGCTGTTTGGCCGATGACAGCAGTTGCACCGACGCGGCGCCGGTCTGATTGGCGCCTTCGCCGACCTCGGCGATCGTACCGGCGACCTGGGTGGTGCCGGCCGCGGTGCGCTGAATATTGCCCGAGATCTCCTGCGTCGCCGCGCCCTGTTCCTCGATCGCCGCTGAAATCGCCGTGGTGATTTCCGAGATCTGGCCGATGGTGGTGCTGATCATCCGGATCGAGGCGACGGCTTCCTGGGTGGCGGTCTGCATGCCGGCGATCTGGGTGCTGATTTCGTCGGTGGCCTTGGCGGTCTGCGCCGCCAGCGCCTTGACCTCCTGCGCCACCACGGCGAAGCCGCGACCAGCCTCGCCGGCCCGTGCCGCTTCGATGGTGGCATTCAGCGCCAGCAGATTGGTCTGTTCGGCCACCGACGTGATCAGCTTGATGACGTCGCCAATGCGTCCGGCGGCCTGGGAGAGCGCGTTGATGCGGGCATCGGTCTCGTCGGCCTGTTTCACGGCGTTGGTGGCGATCCGGTTGGAGTCCTGCACCTGCTTTGAAATCTCCTGCACCGAACTGGCCAGTTCTTCCGTCGCCGAAGCCACCGACTGGACGTTGCTCGAAGCGTCTTCCGACGCGCTGGTGACGACCTGAGCGAGGCGGGTGGTGTTCTCGGCGTTGTCGCTCAGCGCACGAGCGGTTCCTTCAAGCTCGGTGGAGGCCTGCGAGAGGGAGTCGATAATGACGTGGAAACGCTCGCTGGCGGTGGCGATCGCCTGCTTGCGGGTCTGGCGATTGGAGCCGAAATAGACCGCGACGGTGGTCTCGGTATCCAGGGTCACCACCTTGCCGATGGCTTTGAGCATGGCGGCTTTCTTGTCGCGAGCCGCGGCGATGGCGGCCTTGCCGAACCGCGGAACGGTGACGCTGGCCTCGATTTCCGCCGCGAGCTGGTCGCCGGTGAACATCTGGCGGCACCCGACATACCATTGCGGAGCGACGCCGATCTCCTGATTGAATTCGCAAATCCGCTGAGCCGAGTTGCGATACGCCTCATCGAACTTGCCGGCTGCGATCAGATCCCAGTGGGCCAGCTGCATGGCGATCGCATCGGAGACCAGTTGCGGGCTTTTGAAGATGCCCGAGTTCGGATCGTAATGGCGAACCTTGTCGTAGAACTTGGCCAGAATGCCCGGGAGCACTTTGGCGAGAAAGGGCTGCATTTCTCGAAGCGTGGCGCGGGTGGCCTCGTCGATCTGAATCAAGTCGAGACGAATCTGGTTCCAGTCGGGGGTCATTCTGATCTCCGGGACCTGCCATGAAATGGCAGCCATTAAACGGAACCGCAGTTAATGGAGTGCGAATTTACCGCATTTCGGAACTCATTTTGCATGAAAGATACGAAAAACCCGGAGCGGGCGCTCCGGGGCTTGGACCGTTGGAAGACGGTGGCGCGGGAATTACTCCGGCTTGCCGATCTTGATTTTGAGCGTGCCGATGCCGTCGATCCCACATTCCACCCGATCGCCGGCGATCAGGGGGCCGACCCCCGCCGGCGTGCCGGTCAGGATGATGTCTCCGGCGCCCAGCGTGACCTGTTCGGACAGCTTTGCGATGATCTCAGGGACGCTCCAGATCAGTTCGGCAAGATCGCCGCTCTGCTTTTCGGCGCCGTTGACGGACAACCAGATTTTGCCCTTGGCCGGGTGGCCGATCTTGGCGGCCGGCTGCAGGGCGCCGCAGGGTGCCGAATGGTCGAAGGACTTGCCGATCTCCCACGGACGCTCCTTCTTCTTGGCGGCTCCCTGCAAGTCGCGGCGGGTCAGATCGATCCCGACGGCGTAGCCGTAAACATGGTCGAGCGCCTTGTCGGCCGAGATATTGCGCCCGCCGCTCTTCAGCGCCACCACGAGTTCGACTTCGTGGTGAAAATCCTTGGTCAAGGGCGGGTAGGGGATGGTGGCGCCATCGGCGACCAGCATGTCGGCGTGCTTTGCGAAGAAGAACGGCGGATCGCGCTCGTCGTTGCCCATCTCGCGAATGTGTTCGAGGTAATTGCGCCCGACGCACCAGATGCGGCGAACGGGAAAGGTCTTGCTTTCGCCGGCGACGGCGATGGCGGCCTGCGGCGGGACGGGAATGACGAAAGACGCGGCGGTGCTCATGCGGAATCCGATGATCGAGGAGGGAATAGACAGTTCAGTCTATGCCGAGGCGGTGACGGCCGCCAGCGGTGCCGTCTCGCGATGTTGCAGACGGAAGAACGATGCATAGCGGCCATTGCGACGCAACAGGTCGTCATGGCGCCCGCACTCGACGATCTCGCCGCCTTCGACCACAAGGATCGCATCGGAATTCATGATGGTATGCAGGCGATGGGCGATCACGATGGTGGTGCGGTTCTGGCACAGATGGGTGATCGCCTCCTGCACCTGCGTTTCGGATTCCGAATCCAGCGCCGCGGTCGCCTCGTCGAGCAGGATGATCGGCGCGTTCTTGACCAGCGCCCGAGCGATGGCGATGCGCTGACGCTGGCCGCCGGAGAGTTGCGTGCCGTGCTCGCCGACCGGCGTATCGTAGCCGTTCGGAAAGCTCATGATGAAATCGTGAGCGCAGGCGGCTTTCGCCGCTGCGATGATCTCCTCATGGCTTGCGCCTGGTCTTCCGAATGCGATGTTTTCGCGAATGGTGGCACGGAACAGATAGACATCCTGCCCGACATAGGCCGTCTGTTGCCGCAGTGAGCGCCGCGACACGGTGGAGATGTTCTGCCCGTCGATCAGGATCTCCCCGCTGCCGGTTTCATAGAGCCGCAGCAGCAGGGCCAGCACGGTGGACTTGCCGCCGCCGGAGGGACCAACCAGCGCAGTGACTTTGCCCGGCTCGGCCACGAAGCTCATCCGGTTCAGGACCGGCTCGCCCGGGCGATAGGCGAAGGTCACGTCACGCAGCTCGACGCGCGCGTCCGTGAGCTTGAGCGCAGGCTTATCGCTGTCGTCGGGCTCGCTCGCGGGACTGTCGATGATTTCGATCAGCTTGCGGGCGCCGATCAGGCTGCTGTTGAGATCGATATTCAGCCGTGCCAGCCGTTTCGCCGGCTCATAAGCCAGCAGGAATGCGGTCAGGAACGAGAAGAACTGTCCTGGCGTCGCTCCCATCGCCACCACGCGGTAGCCGCCATACATCAGGCCGCCGGCAATGGCGAAACCGCCGAGGGTTTCCATCAGCGGGCTGGAGCGATTGGAGATGCGGGCCATTTTGTTGGAGTCGCGCTCCACGGCATTGATGCTGACGTCGATGCGCTCCTGCATCGTCTGCTCGAGCGTAAACGCCTTGACGGTGCGGATGCCTTGAAGCGATTCCTGCATCGTCTCCATGATATCGGCGGTGCCGTGAAACTGACTGTGCGCCAGCCCCTTGATACGCTTCACCAGCTTGCGCAGCACGATCATCGCGGGCGGCGCCACCAGTGCGCCGAGCAGCGACATATAGGGGTCCTGCATCACCATCACGGCGACGAGGCCGATCAGCGACAGCAGATCGCGACCGATGGCATTGATCAGCAGGTTGAGAACCTGGGTTACGGAGGTGGCACCGGCGGTGAGCCGCGCCAGGAATTCCGAGGAGTGTCGCTGCGAAAAAAAGCCGATGCTCTCGCTCATCAGCTTGGCGAACAGCCGGCGCTGATTGTTGGCGAGAATGGCATTGCTGATCTGCGAGAGGATCACCGAGTGACCGTAGGTCGATGCACCCTTGACGATGAAGATGGCGAGCACCACCAGCGACAGCGTGAAGATGCCGCGCACGTTGCGATCGACGTAAGCCTGATTGATGACTTCGCCCAGAAGATAGGCCGCGCTCGCGGTCGCCGCGGCCGCGACACCCATCAGCACGAAAGCCGCGAGATAACGCCGCCAGTAGGCCGACGCCTGCTCGCTGATCAGCCGGCGAATCAGAATCGCCGCGCCATAGGGATCATCGGTAATCTTGCGAGGGGTATCGGTCATCCGCGTTCCAGTGACGGGCAAACCGCGAGGGTGCGCGTCAGGGTTGTATGCGAAACATCCGCCTCAATTGCCCGCTATGCGCGGCTTTTTCAAGCCGGGAACCGGACTTTTACCAAGTCTCTAAGGATCCGCTGCCATCGACCCGCCTCCTTACCGGTTACCGGTGGGCTATGCGGATTCGGCCCGCCATTGGTCTTCGCCGCGACTTTGCGCCAGTTTGGTTTCCCACGCCAGCGCATGCGCGGCGATGGTTGGCAGATCGTCGTATTGCGGTGTCCAGTCGAGTGTCGCGCGCAGCCGGCTGGTGTCGGCGATCATGGTCATGATGTCGCCCGCGCGGCGCGGGGCATATTGAACGGCGAAATTATAGCCGGCCACACGGCGCACCGCTTCGATGGTTTCCAGCACCGAATAGCCCCGGCCATAGCCGCAATTGAGGGTGGTCGAGGAACCGCCGTCGCGCAGGTAGGCGAGCGCGGCGCGATGTGCCTGCACCAGATCGGTGACGTGAATGAAATCGCGGATGCAACTGCCATCCGGTGTCGGATAGTCGGTGCCGAAGACATCGATCTTGGCGCGCTGGCCGGTGGCGGCTTCGACCGCGATCTTCAACAGATGCGTGGCACCCGCAGTCGCAAGTCCGATGCGCGCGAGGGGATCAGCGCCGGCGACGTTGAAATAGCGCAGGACGACGAAGTTCAGGTCATGGGCTGCAGCGGTGTCATGCAGCATGATCTCGCTCATCAGCTTCGAGGCGCCATAGGGCGATAACGGCCGCGTCGGCGCGTCCTCCGCAACCGGCATGTGGTCCGGATTGCCGTAGACCGCCGCGGTGGAGGAAAAGATGAAGCGGCGGACATTGCCCCTGACGGCGGCGGCAAGGAGGCTGCGCGTCGTCAGCGTGTTGTTGCGGTAATAGCCGAGCGGATCGCGCATCGAGTCCGGCACCACGACCGATCCGGCGAAATGGATAATTGCATCGACGTCATGGTTCGCGATCACGCCATCGACGAGATTTTCATCGCCCGCGTCGCCGATGAACAGCGGGACGCCTTCCGGGAGTGCAGCGGAGAATCCCGTCGACAAATTGTCGATCACCACCACGCTCTCGCCGGCTTCCACCAGCGCGAGAACCATATGGCTGCCGATATAGCCGGCGCCGCCGGTGACGAGCACGCTCATGAGAGGCCCTTTCGTGATCTGCCGCGCCTGCTGCCGTGACGGTGACGCACGCGACGGAGCGCCCGAGGCCGAAAGCCTACGGCCGCAGGGGTGCAGACAAGGTAAAGCCATGCGATTGTCGTGGAGATTCGATGTGATCTTGGCTCCGAAACGTGCTTATGGTTGCCAAAATCTCACCGAATTGCGGGCAATGCGGGCTTCTGCGGTCGATGGACTCCCTTCTGTTTGTCAAAACCTCTTCGCTCGGCGATGTCGTGCACAACATGCCGGCTGTGACCGAAGCTCGCCGTCGCTGGCCGGACGCACATATCGGCTGGATCGTGGAGGAAGCCTTCGCGCCGCTGGCGCGACTACATCCCGGCGTGAACGAGGTGATCGCGGTGGCGACGCGCCGCTGGCGCGGCCGATTGCTGTCGCCGTCGACGTGGCAGGACATGGCCGCGTTTCGGACGCGCTTGCGTGCCCGGCAATACGATCGCGTCGTCGATACCCAAGGGCTGTTGCGTTCGGCACTGCTTGCAGCCCAGGCTCGTGGCGAGCGACATGGTTATGACGGCGGCAGCATCCGCGAGCCGATCGCGTCATGGTTCTACGACGTGCGGCATACGGTGTCGAAAGCCCAGCACGCGGTCCTGCGCAACCGTGCCTTGGCAGGATTGGCGCTGGATTTCATTCCGGCAGCTGCGATCGACTATGGCTTGCCGCGGCGATCCGATCCGGCCACAGCGCCTTACGCAGTGCTGCTGCATGGCACCTCGCGCGCGCGCAAGGAATGGCGCGAGTCGGACTGGATCGGATTGGGGCAGGCGCTACGCGAGCAGGGCTTGAATGTTCTGCTGCCATGGGGCAGCGAAGCCGAGCGCGTCCGGAGCGAGCGTCTCGCTGGCGCCATCAAAGGCAGCACGGTGCTGCCGCGCCGTCCGCTCGACGAAACCGCGCAGGTGATTGCGAACGCGGCGCTGGTGGTTGGCGTCGATACCGGGCTGCTGCATTTGGCAGCGGCCTACGCGGTGCCGCTGATCGGCATTTTCATCGCGACAGATCCGCAATTGACCGGTCCCATCGGGCCCGGACCGATCGAGATCGTCGGCAGCAATGGCGACTATCCCGGTTTTGCCCGCGCGGTTGATGCCGCGGCACGCTTAATGGCTTATCGCTCAGGCAATTAGCTGGATGACTTTGCGATCTTCTGCAGCACCTCGGTGACGAACGCCGCCAGATTGCCGCCCTTGAATAGAAATCCAGGAAATCCGCACATCTTCGCGGCTTCGATGTCGGTTGGTTTGTCGCCAATGACGAAGCTGCCGTCATGACGTACGGGCCACGCTGTCATCAAGTCGCGCAACATACCAGCCTTGGGCTTGCGACATTCGCAATCGCGCACATAGCCTGCGATTGAGCCTTCCGCGTGATGGGGACAGAAGCGGATATCGTCGATCCGCGCGCCCTCGCGCTGCAATTCGCCGATCATCCAGGCATGCAGGTCGCGCACGTCCTGCTCGCTGAACATGCCGCGTGCCACACCGGACTGGTTGGAGATCACGAAAACCCAATAGCCCGCATCGTTGAGCGTGCGGATTGCGGGCCCAACGCCAGGCATCCAGCGGATGCGCTCGCGGGTACCGATATAGCCGTCATCGATATTCAGGACGCCGTCGCGGTCGAGGAAGGCGGCGGGTCTCGCCGAGGGGAGCGTTCCGCTCATGGCATGGTGTACTCATGCACGGGGCGGCGAGCCAACACATCGCGGATCACTTCACGTACGTCCGATACGGGAATGCTGCTGATGTAGGAGGCATCGTCACGCGCGGCGATGGAGTGATAGGGCATTTGCGTCCCGCGCAGCGAGGCTGGCTGCACGGCGGCGGCCAGCGGATTGAGCGGCGCCCAGTGCCATGGGCTGGTCGGGCCGAAGATGCCGATGGTCGGCGTCCCGGTGGCGGCGGCAACGTGCATCAGACCGGAGTCATTGGAAACGGCTAGATCGGCTGCCGCTATCGCGAGCACGCCCTGGCGCAGATCGGTACCGGTCAGGTCGCGGGCGCGAGGGCCGGCGGTCGCCACAATGGCGCGCGCGGCCTCGGTCTCGTCGGGGCCGCCCACGACCCAGACCTGCAGGCCATCGGCCGTCAGCGCCTTCGCGAGTTCCGGATAGCCTGGCCAGCGTTTATGAGCGCCGACCGAGCCGGGTGCCAGCGCCACCGCCGGCGCGTGGTCAATGCCGCTCGCCTGCCGCCAGGCGGCGACATCGGCGGCAGGAACCTGCAATTCCGGTTCCGGCCATCGCGATGGCCGGGACGAGCCGGGCGGCAAAGCCAGCATGGCATTCTTATCGATCAGCCGGGGCAGGGCCCGCTCGCCCCAGCGCCAGCGGTTGATAAGGCCGAACCGGACCTCGCCGACAAAGCCGACCCGCTCCGGAATCCCCGCCAGAGCCGGGGCCAGTGCCGATTTCCAGGTGCGGGGCATGATCAATGCGGTGCCGTAACCTTCGGCACGGAGCCGTTGCGCCAGCCGCCACTGCCGATCCGGCACCAGCCGCGAGCGCAGCAGATCGTGAACGATGCCTTTGCGGACGCCGGGCATATAGTCGAGAAGCGGAGCGCAAAGCGGGGTGGTCAGGACGTCGATCGGCCGGTTGGGCCACCGTTGCTTCGCAACGCGGACCACGGTATGACCGCGCACGAAATCACCGATCCAATTGTACGGCACAATCAGCAGCGGCCGGGTGTCCGCAGCGTCAACCGGGCCGAAAGATGGATCGGAATCGATGTTCATAGCTTGATCTGGTGCGGCCGCTGTTCGCGTCGGGACGTAGTGGTTATCCGCTCCCAGCACTCAGGTAAAGCACTCCGGGGGCCGATCGACCGGGTCGGGGCCGCCGCGTCAGGCAAGGGGACAGCATGCTGCTGGTGACCGGAGGCGCCGGTTTTATCGGATCGAATCTGGTTGCGGCGCTCAACGAAGCCGGCCGGACCGACGTCGTGCTCTGCGACTGGCTCGGCCACGACGGCAGGTGGCGCAATCTCGCCAAGCGCCAGCTTGCCGACATCGTTCCTCCTGAACAACTGACGACCTGGCTGGAAGGGCGTCGCCTCGAGGCGGTCTTTCATCTCGGCGCGATCTCGGAGACCACCGCGACCGATGGCGATCTCGTGATCGAAACCAATTTTCGGCTGTCCACACGATTGCTCGACTGGTGCACCACGAACCCGACGCCGTTTATCTATGCGTCATCGGCGGCGACCTATGGCGACGGGGAGCAGGGCTTCGTCGACGATGCATCGCTGCCGGCGCTCCGGCAATTGCGGCCGATGAATCTCTACGGCTGGAGCAAGCACCTGTTCGATCTCAAGGTCGCGGATCGCGTGGCGCGAGGCGAGAAGCTGCCGCCGCAGTGGGCCGGACTGAAGTTCTTCAACGTGTTCGGCCCGAACGAGTACCACAAGGGCGCGATGATGAGCGTGTTGGCGAAGAAGTTCGCCGACCTCAAGGCTGGCCGCGCGATCCAGCTGTTCAAATCGCACCGTGACGGTATCGCAGACGGCGACCAGCGCCGCGATTTTATCTATGTCGATGATGTCGTGCGGGTGATGATGTGGCTGTTCGCATCGCCTAAGGTCAGCGGGCTGTTCAATGTCGGCACCGGCCAGGCGCGCAGCTTTCGCGATCTGATGCTTGCCGCCTATGCGGCCCTCGATGCGACGCCGATGATCGATTACGTCGACATGCCGGACAGCATCCGCAACAGCTATCAATATTTCACGCAAGGTGACGTTACCCGGCTGCATCAGGCGGGGTATAACGGCGGCTTCACCAAATTGGAGGATGCGGTCGGCCATTACGTCAGGGACTTTCTTGACTGCGCCGATCCTTACCGCTGAACTGCAAACGACGGCGATCCATCATGCTCGATTTTGAAACGCTGTCGCAGACCATCGCCCGCAAGACGGTGCTGTGCATCGGCGACATCATGCGCGACGAATTCGTCTACGGCGATGTCTCGCGCATCTCGCCGGAAGCGCCGACGCCGGTCATTGCAGTTCGGCGCAGCGACACCAATGTCGGCGGTGCGGGAAATGTCGCGCGCAATATCGCGGCGCTCGGCGCGAACTGCATCTTCGTCGGTCTTGTCGGCGACGACGAGGCAGGGCGAGCGCTGCAGGCCGCGCTGGCGAATGAGCCCCGTATCGAGCAGGTACTGATCGTCGATCCGTCGCGGCCGACCACGCGCAAAGTCCGCTTTGTCTCCGAGCATTTCTCGACGCATATGCTGCGCGCGGATTGGGAGCAGGCGGCGCCGGCCTCGCCGGAAATCGAGCAGCGGCTGTGTGATGCGGTGATGCCGCTGTTGGCGCGCTCGGATATCGTGCTACTGTCGGATTATGCTAAGGGTGTGCTCACGCCGCGCGTCATCCGCACCGTGATCGACGCTGCTTGTTCGCGTGGCATCCGGGTGATTGTCGATCCGAAGAGCTTGCATTTCGAACTTTATCGTGGCGCGACGCTGCTGACGCCGAACCGCAAGGAATTTTCGGAAGCAACACGCAGCCGCGCCGACTCCACGGAGGAGATTGCGACCGCCGCGCAGGAAGTGCTGAGCCTCGCCGAATGCGACGCGCTGCTGGTGACGCAGAGCGAGCGCGGCATGACGCTCGTGCCGCGCAATGCCGCGCCGGTGCATGTGCCCGCGCATCAGGTGAAAGTGCGTGACGTCTCCGGCGCCGGCGATACCGTCGCGTCGGTGATTGCAGTTCTGCTGGCTGCCGACGCCGATTGGGAACAGGCGCTGCGCGCGGCCAATGCCGGCGCCGCTGTTGCGGTCGGCAAGCATGGCACCGCAACCGTCACCCTCGATGAATTGCGCCGCAAGCTGCTTCCCGAAGCCTCGCTCGCGGCCGAGGAAAAGATCGTCGCGAGTCCTGCGTCGCTCGATGCACGCGTGCGCGCATGGCGCGAGGAGGGGCTGCGGATCGGCTTCACCAACGGCTGTTTCGACATCCTGCATCCCGGCCACGTCAAGGTCATTACGGAGGCGCGAGCCGCATGTGACCGCCTGATTGTCGGACTCAACAGCGATGCGTCGGTGCGGCGGCTCAAGGGCGCGGATCGGCCGGTGCAGAACGAGCGTGCGCGTGCCGAGGTGCTGGCGGCGCTCGAGGCTGTCGATCTGGTGGTGATCTTCGAGGAAGATACCCCGCTTAATCTGATCGCCCGGATCAAGCCAATGGTGCTGGTGAAGGGTGGAGACTATACGCGCGAACAGGTAGTTGGCCATGAACTGGTGACGGCTGCGGGCGGCGAAGTGGTGCTGGTCAACATTCTGCCCGGTTTCAGCACGACATCGCTGGTGGCGCGTGCGCGCCAGGGCGGCGGCTAACAGGACGGCGGCGCGGAAGCCATTCTCGGCCAGCCTTGTAATCGTTTGAATCAAAACGTGTTTGTTGCGACGATTCTGGCGTTCCCGCGGTCCCGGGCGTCATGGTACGACACGGGCGCGCGACATCCCGACTGAGTCGCGAACAATCGGAATTTGAGGTCTTCAAGCATGAGTTTTGCAAAACCGGCGTCGCCTGCTGCAGAAGGCAGTGATGACGCGTTGCGCGTCGGCGTGATCGGTGCGGGTGTCATGGGAACCAATCATGGCCGCGTCCTTGCCGGTTTGCCGAATGTTGTGCTGGTCGGAATCGTCGATCCGCTCGACGAGCATCGCAAGCGTGCTGACGAACTGATTGGTTGTCCGACATTTACCGATCTCGAGGGTTTGCTCGCCGCTGGTGTCGATGCCGTGACGATTGCCGCGCCGACCCATTTGCATCACGAGATATCGCTGGCCTGCATCGCGCGCGGTGTGCATGTGCTGGTCGAAAAGCCGATCGCATCGACCGTTGAGGAGGGCCGCGCTATTTCGCTGCGGCGCGCCGCGCCGGCGTCACGCTGATGGTCGGCCATGTGGAGCGCTTCAATCCGGCCGTTGCGGCCATCAAGCGGGCGATCGAGGGCGAAGACATCCTGTCGATCGCGATCACGCGCGTCGGGCCATTCCCGCCACGCATGTCGAATGTCGGCGTGGTGATCGATCTCGCGGTGCATGACATCGATCTGATCCGCTGGTTCACCGAGTCCGACATCGTCGACGTGCAACCGCAGCTCTCCAGCGCCGTCGCCGAACGCGAGGACATCGCGCTGCTGCAATTCCGCACCGCCTCTGGCGTGCTGGCGCACATCAACACCAACTGGCTGACGCCGTTCAAGGCGCGCAACGTCACCGTCGCGACGCGGCACAAGTACGTGCAGGGCGATCTGCTGACGCGGCAGGTCACCGAGTGCTTCGGCTTCCAGCCCGACGGCAGCTACTCGATGCGCCATCTGCCCGTCGGGCACGATGAACCATTGCGCGCCGAACTGGTGTCCTTCATCGATACCGTGCGGAGCGGCAGCGCGCCCGCGGTGTCCGGCGAGCAGGGCGTTGCCAGTCTTGAGATCGCCACGCAGTGCCTGTCGTCGACCGCGAACGCCGCGCATGTCGCCAAGGCGCCCCGACGGGCTGCGAGTTGAATTCGTCGTCGCAGATTGCTTATCCAATATCCTCAACCGGTAGAGTCACATGAATCAGCAAATTCGTTCCGAGCCCGTTCCCTTTATTGATATTGCTGCGCAGCGCCGTCGGCTTGGGTCCGCGGTTGACGAAGCGGTCGGCCGGGTGCTCAACCACTGCCAGTTCATCAACGGACCGGAGGTCATCGAGCTCGAGCAGAAGCTCGCCGCCTTCACCGGTGCGAAACACGTGGTGTCCTGTGCGAGCGGCACCGACGCGCTGATCATGGTGCTGATGGCGAAGGGGATTGGCCCCGGCGACGCGGTGCTGTGTCCCTCGTTCACCTTCTGCGCCACCGGCGAAAGTGTGGCGCTGACCGGCGGCACGCCGGTGTTTGTCGACGTCGATCCCGTCACCTTCAACATGGATGTCGCGTCGCTGAAGCGCGGCCTTGTGGTGGCGCGAAAAGCCGGCCTGACACCGAAGGGCATCATTGTCGTCGATCTGTTCGGTCAGGCTGCCGATCATGATGCCGTTGCTGAGGTGGCCGAAGCCGAGGGGCTCTTCGTGCTGGACGATGCCGCGCAGTCGTTCGGCGCTGTCTACAAAGGGCGGCGGCTCGGCGGCATCGGCAACATCATGACGACCAGCTTCTTCCCGGCCAAGCCGCTCGGCTGCTATGGCGACGGTGGCGCGATCTTCACCGATGACGCCGCGCTGGCCGATCTTCTTCGCAGCATTCGCGTCCACGGCCAGGGCTCCGACAAGTATGACAACATCCGTCTCGGCCTCACTGCGCGGCTGGATACGGTGCAGGCGGCGGTGCTGCTGCAGAAGCTGACGATCTTCGAGGATGAGATCGTGGCGCGTAACAAGGTGGCCGAGCGCTATGCCCATGGCCTGGGCAATATCGTGACGGTGCCGCGGGTACTCGAGGGCAACACCTCGGTCTGGGCACAATACACGATCCGCCTGCCACGCGGCGACCGCGACGGCTTCGCGGCCGCGCTGAAGGCAAGGGGTATCCCGACCATGGTCTATTACCCGAAGGCAATGCATCAGCAGACCGCCTATCGGCACTATCCGGTGGCGGATGGCGGCCTTCCCGTCAGCGAGGCGCTGTCGCAGGATGTCATCAGCCTGCCGATGCACCCCTATCTCGACGAGGCGAGCCAGTCGCGGGTCATTGCCGCCGTGCAGCAGGCGGTCAGCTGAGCCGCCGCTGACATAGCCGTTTTGCGCCGCCGCGCGATGCTGTAGAAGCGGCGGATGCTCAGGCGAATCTTCACCGTCGGCGGCTATACCTTGTTGTCGCGCGTCACCGGCTTTGCGCGCGACATCATGCTTGCGGCGATTCTGGGCGCTGGCCCGATCGCCGACGCCTTCTTCGTCGCCTTGCGGCTCCCGAACCATTTTCGTGCCATCTTCGCCGAGGGAGCATTCAACGCGGCCTTCGTTCCGGCCTATGCGCATGTCAGCGGCAGCGGCCACCCGGGAATGGCGGCGCTGTTCGCCAATCGCATTTTCACGTTGCTGCTGGCTTCGCAGGTTATTCTCCTGGGCGTGGCCTGGCTATTCATGCCGCAGGTGATCGCGCTGTTGGCGCCGGGCTTCGTTGACGATCCGGTCCGCGGCGATCTCGCGGTGGCGCTGACACGGATCACCTTTCCCTACCTGCTGTTGATCACGCTGGTGACGCTGTATGGCGGCATCCTTAATGTCGCCCAGCGCTTCGCCAGCGCGGCAGCGGCGCCGATCTTCCTCAATCTGTCGATGATGGCGACGCTGGCCTTGGCGGCGTGGTTTCCCAACGCCGGCTATGCGGCCGCCTGGGGCGTGCTGATCTCCGGCTTTCTGCAATACGTCCTGCTTGCGGGCGATGCTGCCCGGCAAGGGCTGATGCCACGTCTGACGCGGCCGAAGCTGGATGCCGACGTGCGCGGCTTCTTTCGCGCGCTGGGGCCGGCGACGATCGGCTCGATGGGCACGCAGCTTGCGATGTTCGCCGACACCATCATCGCGACGTTTCTGCCGGCGGGCGCACTGTCTGCTCTCTATTATGCAGACCGGCTGAACCAGTTGCCGATCGGTGTCATTGGCATCGCCATCGGCACGGTGCTGCTGCCGGAGATGTCGCGGCGGCTCACGGCCGGAGATCACGCCGGTGCTCTGGCATCGCAGCGCCGCGCGTTTTCCTTCACGCTGCTGTTTGCCGTCCCCTTCGTCGCGGCATTTCTGACCGTTCCTGACATCATCATGCGGGCGATGTTCGCGCGCGGCGCTTTTTCGGCGGCGGATGCCGCCGCCGCCGGGGCGACGCTGGCGGCCTATGCGGTGGGACTGCTGCCGTTCGTGCTGATCCGCAGCGCGGTCGCGACGTTCTATGCGCGCAAGGATACCGCGACTCCGGTCAAGGCCTCACTGACCGGGATCGCGGTCAACCTGATCCTGAAGGTGGCGCTGATGGGCGCGCTGGCGCAGGTGGGACTCGCGCTGGCAACGGCGGTCGGGGCATGGGTCAATCTGTTGCTGGTGCTTGGTTTTGCCTGGCGCGCCGGTTATCTCGAATTGAATCGCGAATTCGCTCTGTCGCTGGCGAAATTTGTGATCGCCGGCGGCGTGCTCGCTTTCGGCCTTTGGCTGACGACGCAGCTTGCCGGAGAATATCTTGCGCGACTGAGCGCCTTCCACGACGAAGCCATGCTGCTCGTGCTCGTGATCAGCGGAACGACTGTTTATGGCCTCGCGATCCTGGCGTTGTTTGGCCGCAGCGGATTGCGAGCCTTGATCCGGACCTGACACGAATTTGAAGTTGCCACCGCGGTCCTGCAATGTAGATTTGATCCGGTGTGCGCAGTTCGAAGTCCGTGTCACGTCCAGGACAAACCCGTTTGATCGATAAACCTTGGACTTCGAGTGCGATGCGACACCAGCAAGTTGATGATTCGAGCGTGGTTTAAATTCAGCCGTTTGCCCGTCGAAGCGAACTCTCGAATCTGAAGCATACGGAGCGCAGTGGGAGCGATCATGGTTCAGACCTCATCGGCACCGATTAAATTTGGCGTTGGCAAAAGCGCACGCCGCAAGGAGGACGACGCGCTGGTCCGCGGCCGCGGACGCTACACCGACGACCATGCGCCATCGCCGTCGCTCCACGCCTTGGTGCTGCGCTCGCCCCATGCGCATGCCAAATTCAGAATCGACACGACCCGCGCCCGCGAACTGCCCGGCGTGGCGCTGATCCTCACCGCTGCCGATATTCCGGATCTCGGCGGTCTGCCGTGCATGTTCAACCTTCCGGATAATCCGTTCACCGCACCGCCCTATCCGATCCTGGCGACTGACGTCGTACGTCACGTCGGCGATGCCGTTGCGTTCGTGGTGGCCGAGAGCGTGGCGCAGGCGCGCGATGCCATCGAGGCGATTGAGATTGAGTGGACGCCGCTGCCGGCCGTGGTCGGCGCGGCGAATGCCGTGAAGGAAGGGGCGCCGCAGGTCTGGCCGCAGTTTCCCGGCAATGTTCTGTTCGACGTCGGCATGGGCAATAAGGCCGCGACCGAGGCGGCGTTCGCCAAGGCGGATGCAGTGGCGGAGATCTCCATCGTCAATCCGCGGATTGTCACGAACTACATGGAGACGCGCGCAGCGGTGTGCGAATACGATGCCAAGCGCGATCACCTCACGCTGACCATCGGCAGCCAGGGCAGCCATCGGCTGCGTGACATCCTGTGCCAGAACATCCTGCACATTCCGGTCGAGAAGATGCGGGTGATCTGCCCCGACGTCGGCGGCGGGTTCGGCACAAAGCTGTTTCCTTATCGGGAATACGCGCTGATCGCCGTCGCTTCGCGGCAACTGCGCAAAACCATACGCTGGACGGCGGAGCGGGCTGACCATTTCATGGGCGACTCGCAGGGCCGCGATAACGTCACCACCGCGCGGATGGCCCTGCGCAAGGACGGCAAATTCCTCGGGATGGATGTCGATCTGATCGGCGACATGGGCGGCTACCTGTCAATGTTCGGCCCCTACATTCCTCATGGCGGCGCTGGGATGCTGCCGGGCCTCTATGACATCGAGGCCTTTCATTGCCGCATCCGCACGGTGTTCACGAACACTGTTCCGGTTGATGCCTATCGCGGCGCGGGGCGACCGGAAGCGGCCTATGTCGTCGAACGACTGGTCGATGCCGCCGCGCGCAAGCTGGGCATGACGCCGGACGCGATCCGCCTGAAGAACTTCATTCCCCCGCGCGCGCTGCCTTACAAGACGGCGACCGGAAAGGTTTATGACTCCGGCGACTTCGCCGCGCATCTCAAGCGCGCCATGGAGATTGCGGACTGGAAGGGATTTGCTAGGCGTGCCAAGGCTGCGAAGAAGCAGGGATTGCTGCGTGGCATCGGCCTTGCGAGTTACGTCGAAGTCTGCGGCACGATGGGCGAGGAAACCGCTAATGTGCAGCTTGACCCGAATGGCGACGTCACCGTTCGCATTGGCTCGCAGTCGAGCGGGCAGGGGCACCAGACGGCCTATGCCCAACTGGT
>DATMSE010000016.1:0-2032 GCA_035565575.1 Xanthobacteraceae bacterium | reverse complement strand
CCCGAAGCATTGGTCGTCGCCGCCTCGAGAAATGCATCGCGCACCTGCGGAAACAACTGTACGTGCTGATGGCCGTCGAGATAATCGGGCGGTCGCCCGAACAGCGCGACGAAGCGCGCGATCTGCGCCCCGATCTCGGTGCGAATAATATCGGAATCGAGCCGGCGCATCAGGCTGACGCGGAGCAGTTTTGCGAGCGGCAGGAATTGGCCGCCCGCCAGCGGCTTGAAGTGCATCGTCAGCGGGTGAAACGGCGCGGTCAGCACAGCATGCAGGCCGATCGCGCAGCGCCCGTGGCGTCCAGCCACGGCCTGCAGCGCGGTCACGTCATCGCGTCCCACCGCAGGCCCCACCACCATCACCGAGGTCGCGTTGAGGCGGCGACGCGCGATCAAATCGCGGATCGCGCGATTGACGCCGGGACTGATGCCGTAATCGTCGGCGCAGAGCCAGATGCGGCGGGGCGACGAATTCATTCAGGCACAGTCTGCGCAGGAGGATGCGATTCTGCATCCGGCGGCGTCCGCTTCACCGCATGTTCGGCGACGAAATAGATCGGCCGCGCCTTCAATTCCGACAGGATCTTGCCGATATACTCGCCCATGATGCCGATCATGATGAGCTGCACGCCGCCGATGGTCATCAGGCCGACGATCAGCGACGGATAACCAGGAACGCTTTCGCCCTTGACCAGGGTCTCCCATAGGATCGACAGCCCGAACAGGAATGCGCCGAACGCCAACAGCAGTCCGAACAGGCTGGCGAAGCGCAGCGGCGCGACAGAGAACGACGTCAGGCCTTCGATCGAAAGACCCAGCAGCCGTGCCGCGTTGAATGTCGTGACGCCATGCGCACGCGGCGCTGGCTCGTAGTCCACGCGAATCTGTCGAAAGCCGATCCAGCTCGCCAATCCCTTGAAGAACCGGTTGCGTTCGGGCAGGCGGCGCAACGCCGCCGCGGCGCGCGGCGACAGCAGGCGGAAGTCGCCGGCGTCTTCCGGAATTTTTTGACGCGCGCCCCAATTGATCAGCGCGTAGAAACCACGCACCGAGAAGCGGCGCAGCGCGGATTCGTTATCGCGGTGAGCCTTGGCGGTATAGACCACGTCGTAGCCGTCATCGAGCCAGTGACTGACCAGCTTCTCGACGAGATCAGGCGAATGCTGGCCGTCGCCATCCATGAACAGCACGGCGCCCTGACCGGCGTAATCGAGGCCAGCCATCAGCGCGGCCTCCTTGCCGAAGTTGCGCGACAACGACACCACCTGCACGTCGAGGGCGTCGGCCGGCAGGCTGCGGGCGATCGATAACGTATCGTCCTTGCTGCCGTCATCGACATAGATCACTTCGCAACGCAGGCCATAGCGCTCGCGCAGTGTCAGGGCGAGCCGCGACAGACGCTCGTGCAGAAACGCAAGGCCGGCGGCCTCGTTGTAAGCAGGCACGACGATGGAAAGCCGGCGCATCTGATCGCCGGCATTGTTGCCGGAAGCGCCCGCGAGAGTGTTGCTGTCCACCATTCGATCAATCGTCCGCATCGTGAAGTCCGCGGCGATCAATATGATGCCGAGGAATAAATTCGGCAATGATTCCTAAAGGTGATTTTCTGCGGGCGGAAGGAAGGCGGCGAGCCGCGCGAACAGCGGGTTCTCGCGGTCGAAGACATAATCCAGCGGCGCCACCGAGACCGTGTCGGCTCCGTGGTCGCGCAGGAAACTGCCGAGCGCATAGATCTGCGCCGGCGGGCAGTGCAGCGTCACCATGCCGGACGAGGTCGGGCCGCCGAAGGGCGACACCACGCCGAAGCGATTGTGTGCCTCCGCGAGCAGGTCGGCGTTGCAGCCCGTGAAGCGCGTTCGCACTTCCTTGTACTTGCTGGCGCGAGCGCGCGCCGCGATATGATCAAGGATGATGCGGGCGGTCTCGCGCGCTTCCGTCGACCAGTCGGCGTTTCGCGATGCGACCAGATTGGCCTGGCTGCGCAGCATCACGCCGTCGTCGAGGACTTTCAGTCCGTTGGCCGCGAGCGTTGC
>DATMSE010000015.1:0-31911 GCA_035565575.1 Xanthobacteraceae bacterium | reverse complement strand
ATCCCTCGCCTGGAGGGGACCGCCCTGCCGCCAGGTGCTCGCGCCGAACGCTGCCGCGTCCACCGCGTCCCGCCCCGCGGATCGTGACGATCGCGAAACGCCCCTCTCATCGGGGCGGGATGCATGTGAATATAATCCTAGACAGGAGATTTTGTCAAGTCCGCCGTCTGCGTGCACCGGCTCTGCGACGCGGCACGGCGCTGACGCTTGCGCCGCCTGCGTGTCCCGGACGCGGCGCCTGTCATGACGGCGGGTATGGGGCGCTGCCGCGCTCAACCTCTCACACGCGGGTGCGAACGCCGTCTCCTTCGAGGCGCCGCGCAAGATGCGCGTCGCACCTCAGGATGACGGCGCCATTGCGGGAGGCAGCTTTGACGAACGGCCATGCCCGCCATGACGCGTGTTGACGCAGTGGTGCGACGGCCCCTTCGAGGGGCGCGGCGTGGCCGGCTCGCATCTCAGGATGACGATTGGCTCGGATGCTGGCACCGCGCCGATGCGAGGCATCGCGCGTCGTTTTGCCTCCTGCGAGAAGGGAGGGTGACATCACCGCCGCGCGTGGAATAATGATCCGGCGTGATTCTTCTTTGTGACGGCGTTTGCTTTGGGGGCAACCTGCGGAGGGCTGTGTCACGCAGGGAACGGGGGCAACGTCATGAACCGCACATCCTTGCTCGCGCTGGGATCTTTGGTGCTCGGCTTTCAGGTCGCGGCGACCGCGCCGGCGCGCGCGATCTCGCTCAACAACGATGTCGCCGCCGACACTGCCGCGGCCGCCAATGTCTTCGATCAGGCCAACCAGTATCCGAACGTCGTCTCGGTGGGCGGGTGCACCGGCACGCTGATCAATGCGCGCACCATCCTGACCGCGGCTCATTGCTTCTACGACAACGATCGGTTCGCGCCAGGCACATCCATCGATGTTCGCTTCGGGCCGGATGCCAATGTCCCGACGCGCTTCGACCAGACCGCCGCCGGGCTCGCCACCGAACCGCGCTACACGTTCATCGGAACGACCGGCGACATCGCGCTGGTGACACTGTCGACGCCGGTGACGGCAAAATCGATCACGCCGGTGACGCTGGCCGGAGCCAATGACGCGCGGCCAACTCCCGGCGCGCTGATGGTCACCGCGGGTTACGGCCAATACGGCACCGGCCTTGACGGCGGCCTCTATTCCGAGCTGGAAAGCAAGGGCGGAGCGCCGTCCGACCAGCGCCGCCGCGTCGGGGAAACGCGGCTCGGCGACTATGTGCTTTGGACCTATAGCGGACGCGAGCCGGGAACGCTCGGCATCTATGCGGCGCAGTTTCGCAATCCGCATTCGCCATCGTCACCGGACGACTTCGGACTGGCGGCAAAGGGATTCGACGTGCCTGCCCATCAGGCCGGCAACGGCGCCGGCGACAGCGGCGGGCCGCTGTTCCTGGTGCGGCCCGACGGCACGCTGCTGCAGGTCGGCGTGCTCGCGCTGCTGGAGCCCGCTCCTGACGGCACCATCCGCTACGGCTCGATCAGCGGCTGGGCCGCTGTGCAGGACTATCTCGACTGGATCGCGCTCAACAATCCGCTGCGCGAGGTGTCGGCGCGGCAGGGCAATGTGCTGTGGAGCGATCCGGCGGGATGGAGCGGCGGGGAGGTCCCCGACAATGTGGCGGGCTCGCTCGCGGGACCCCACGGTTCCACCGGCCGCTATTATGACGTGCGGCTGTTCGAACCCGGGCGCGTGACGCTCGATATGAATCCCACCATCGACAGTCTGAGCCTGTTCGGCGCGCGCACCGTGCTCGACATCGCCGCGCCGCATACGCTCGACGTGATCTCCGGCACCGGGATGTGGGCCGGGCAGATGGTGCTGAACGGCACCCTGCAGACGCCGTATCTCGACATGCAGGGCGGCGTGCTGAGCGGGACCGGGACGGTCCGGATCCGCGATTACGGCGTTCAGGACCTGTGGTTCGGCGTCCACAACCAGGGCGGCATCGTCGCGCCGGGCAATCCGGGGCAGGCCGGCGTGCTCGGCATCGACGGCAGCTACGTCCAGGGTGGGCAGGGTACGCTCGCGGTGCGGCTGGGCGAGGGCGGCGCCGATCGTCTCGCCGTGACCGGAACGGCGGCGCTGGCCGGCCGTCTCGCGGTGGCGACGCTCGGCCCGGCCGTGCTCAACACGCCGTTCGCGATCCTGACCGCGGCGCGCGTGACCGGCCAGTTCGATACCGTGCAGGCCGACTTCGCGTTCCTCAATGCCGAGATCGGCTATGCGGTCGACGAGGTGACGGCGCTGCTGCGGCGGAATGCGCTGGCTTTCGCCGCCGTCGCGCAGACCCGCAACCAGGCCTCCGCCGCCATGGCGCTCGACGCGCTGGCGCCATCAAACCTTCTCTATCGCAATGTCGCCGGCCTGACCGCGGCCGAGGCGCGCTCCGCCTTCGACCTCGTCTCCGGCGAAATCCACGCCTCGCTGAAATCGGCGCTGATCGACGACAGCCGCTACATTCGCGATGCCGCCAATGCCCGCCTGCGCGCCGCGCCGGCGGCGGCTCCGCTCGGCGGCGTGCGCCACGCCTTCGCCGCGACGCCGGACGCCGCCCGGCAGGCTGCGCGCGAGACGCGGCTGGAGGTCTGGGGCCAGGCTTTCGGATCGGCCGGCCATATCGAGGGCGACGGCAACGCGGCGCGGCTGGATCGCCGCTCCAGCGGCATGCTGATCGGCATCGATGCGCCGCTCGACGAAACCTGGCGGCTCGGCGCGCTGGCCGGCTACAACCAGGGCAGCTTCAGCATCGCCGCGCGGCGCTCCGCCGCCGCGACCGAGAGCTTCCATGCCGGCCTTTACGGCGGCGGCGATTTCGGCGCGGCGTTTCTGCGTTCCGGCCTGTTCTATTCCGGCCATGCGATCCAGACCGATCGCAGCATTGCGTTCGCGGGCTTCGCCGATCACGCCCGGGCCGATTATCGCGCCGGCACGCTGCAGGCCTTCGGCGAAATCGGCTGGCGCTGGAAGGCGCCGCTCGCCACCGTCGAGCCTTACCTGAACCTCGCCCATGTCCGGCTTGGCACCGCCGCCTTCGCCGAGCAGGCGCAGGACACAGCGCTGCATGCGCAGAGCCAGACCTCCAGCATGACCTTTGCCACCACCGGCGTGCGCGGCTCGACCGACCTGTCGATCGCCTCGCATCGCGTGACCGCCACCGCCGGCATCGGCTGGCGGCGGGCCTTCGAGACGCAGACCCCGTTCGCCACGCTGGCCCTGGCGGCCACCGATTTCACCGTCGCCGGGGTGGCGGTGGCGCGGGACGCCGCCGTGCTCGAGGCCGGGTTCTCCGTCTACCCCACGGAGACTGCGACGCTCAGTCTGGCCTATAACGGGCAGGTCGCCGCCAACGCCTCCCAGCACGCGGTGACGGCGCGGCTGAAGGTCGGGTTTTAAGGGAGCGATTCTCCCATCAACAACGCGGCGCCGCGGCGAGCGAGAATCTCAAATCCCAGCCACGTCGCGCCATGCGGTTCCGTTTTGTTCGCTGCGCGCGCGCGGACGTGTGCAGCGAAGCGGAGAGCTGCGGCCGGCCACGCCGGCATGACCGCAACAAGCAGCATCGAGACCGGCGCTGACGCATGGCTGGGAACCGTCAACAGACCTTGTCTTGCCACCCTTGGTGCACTGCGCTAAAGGCTCAGAACAATTCCAAGGTGGCCGAATCTGTCGGCCGGTTTGCCCCTAAAACCAAGGATCGCCGATGACCGGCATCTTGCAAGACTATCTGCCCCTCGTGGTGTTCATTGGCATTGCCGCCGTGATCGGTCTGGCGCTGCTGATCGCGCCGTTCATCGTCGCGTTCCAGCAGCCCGATCCGGAGAAATTGTCGGCCTATGAATGCGGCTTCAATGCGTTCGACGACGCGCGCATGAAGTTCGACGTCCGATTCTATCTGGTGGCGATCCTCTTCATCATCTTCGATCTCGAGGTCGCCTTCCTGTTCCCGTGGGCGGTGGCGTTCGGCAAGCTCGGACTCGTCGGTTTCTGGTCGATGATGGTCTTCCTTGCGATCCTCACCATCGGCTTTATTTATGAATGGAAGAAAGGCGCGCTCGAATGGGATTGAGCCCGATCCACGCGCAGTCGTCGGGGACATTGGTCGCCCCGGCTGCGACCGGCGTGCTCGATCCGCGGACCGGCAAGCCGGTCGGCGCGGACGACCGCTATTTTCTCGAAGTGAACAACGAGCTGTCCGACAAGGGCTTCTTCGTTGCGGCCGCGGATGACCTGATCACCTGGGCGCGCACCGGCTCCCTGATGTGGATGACGTTCGGTCTCGCCTGCTGCGCGGTCGAGATGATGCAGGTGTCGATGCCGCGCTATGACGTCGAGCGCTTCGGCTTCGCGCCGCGCGCCTCGCCGCGCCAGTCCGACGTGATGATCGTCGCCGGAACGCTCACCAACAAGATGGCGCCCGCGCTGCGCAAGGTCTACGACCAGATGCCGGAGCCGCGCTACGTCATCTCGATGGGATCCTGCGCCAACGGCGGCGGTTACTATCACTATTCCTATTCGGTGGTGCGCGGCTGCGACCGCATCGTGCCGATCGACATTTACGTGCCGGGATGCCCGCCGACGGCGGAAGCGCTGCTTTACGGCGTCCTGCTGTTGCAGAAGAAGATCCGGCGCACCGGAACCATCGAACGCTAAGGCTGCATCATGGACGACACGCGGCTCGACACTCTGGGTCAGACGATTGTTGGCGCGCTGCCGGGCGTTGCCAGCGGCTATGAGGTGGCGTTTGGTCAGCTCACGGTGAATGTCGACATCGCCCGGATCGTCGAGGTGATGCGCTTTTTGCGCGACGATCCGCGCTGCCGCTTCGTCAGCTTCATCGACGCCACCGCGGCGGATTATCCGGCGCGCGAGCAGCGGTTCGACATCGTCTACCATCTGCTGTCGCCGACGCTGAACGCGCGCATCCGCGTCAAGGGCGTTGCTGATGAAACCACGCAGGTGCCGTCGGTGATCGGCGTGTTTCCCGGCGCCGACTGGTTCGAGCGCGAAGCCTACGATCTTTACGGCGTGATCTTCGTCGGCCATCCCGACATGCGCCGGCTGCTCACCGATTACGGTTTCGACGGCCATCCGCTGCGCAAGGACTTCCCGACCACGGGCTTCGTGGAGGTGCGCTACGACGACGCCGAGAAGCGCGTGGTCTATGAGCCGGTGCAGCTCAATCAGGAATTCCGCAGGTTCGATTTCCTCTCGCCCTGGGAAGGCGCGGACTATCCGCTGCCGGGGGACGAGAAGAAGAGCGAGTAGTAGCGAAGGCAAGCCGATGATGAAATATCTATTCGCTACTCACTATTCGCTACTCGCCAGAGCGCGGAGCGCTTGAGATGAACGAAGTTCCGGGAATGCGCAATTTCACCATCAACTTCGGGCCGCAGCATCCGGCGGCGCACGGCGTGCTACGCCTGGTGCTGGAGCTGGACGGCGAGGTGGTGGAGCGCGTCGATCCGCATATCGGCCTTCTGCATCGCGGCACCGAGAAGCTGATCGAGCAGAAGACCTATCTGCAGGCGATTCCGTATTTCGACCGGCTCGATTACGTCGCGCCGATGAATCAGGAGCACGCGTTCTGCCTCGCGGCCGAGAAGCTGCTCGGCATCGACGTGCCGCGCCGCGCGCAACTGATCCGCGTGCTCTATTGCGAGATCGGCCGCATCCTGTCGCATCTGCTCAACGTCACCACGCAGGCGATGGACGTCGGCGCGCTGACGCCGCCGCTATGGGGCTTCGAGGAACGCGAAAAGCTGATGGTGTTCTATGAGCGCGCCTCCGGCTCGCGCATGCACGCGGCCTATTTCCGCGTCGGCGGCGTGCATCAGGATCTGCCGCCGAAGCTGATCGACGATATCGATGCGTGGTGCGACGCCTTCCCGCCGAAGCTCGACGATCTCGAAGTGCTGCTGACCGGCAACCGCATCTTCAAGCAGCGCAACGTCGATATCGGCGTGGTGACGCTGGAGGACGCCTGGAAGTGGGGCTTCTCCGGGGTCATGGTGCGCGGCTCCGGCGCGGCATGGGATCTGCGCAAGGCGCAGCCCTACGAGTGCTACGCCGAGATGGATTTCGACATTCCGATCGGCAAAAACGGCGACTGCTACGATCGCTACTGCATCCGTATGGAAGAGATGCACCAGTCGGTGCGGATCATGAAGCAGTGCATCGCCAAGCTGCGCGCGCCGGACGGGCAGGGCCCGGTGGCGGTCACCGACAACAAGATTTTCCCGCCGCGCCGCGGCGAGATGAAGCGTTCGATGGAAGCGCTGATCCATCACTTCAAGCTCTATACCGAAGGCTTTCATGTGCCGCCCGGCGAGGTTTATGCCGCGGTCGAGGCCCCGAAGGGCGAGTTCGGCGTCTATCTCGTCTCCGACGGCACCAACAAACCCTACAAGTGCAAGATCCGCGCGCCCGGCTTCGCGCATCTGCAGGCGATGGATTTCATCTGCAGGGGGCACCTGCTGGCCGACGTCTCGGCCATTCTCGGATCGCTCGATATCGTGTTTGGCGAGGTCGACCGGTGATCGACCCGTCCCGCCATCTCCGCCTGACCGCGCGCTGTACGGCGCGCTCGCAGAAAGACTGAGCAAGCATGTCCGTCCGTCGTCTGGCACCGAAGGAATTGCAACCCGCGAGCTTCACGTTCAGCGAGGAAACGCTGGCCTTCGCCAAGCAGCAGATCGCCAAGTATCCGGAAGGGCGGCAGCCGTCGGCCTGCATCGCGATCCTGTGGCGCGTGCAGGAGGAGCACGAGGGCTGGGTCTCGGAAGCCGCGATCCGCGCCGTCGCCGATCTGTTGGGAATGCCGTATATCCGCGTGCTGGAGATCGCGACCTTCTACACCATGTTCCAGCTCTCGCCGGTGGGGAAGAAGGCGCATGTGCAGGTTTGCGGCACCACGCCGTGCATGCTGCGCGGCGCCGGCGATCTGATCGAGGTCTGCAAGCATCGCATCCATCACGATCCGGGCCACGTCTCCGCGGACGGCAACTTCTCCTGGGAAGAGGTCGAGTGCCTGGGGGCCTGCGTCAACGCGCCGATGGTGATGATCTGGAAGGACACCTACGAGGACCTCACCAAGGACAGCTTCAACAAGGTGCTGGACGGTTTCGCCGCCGGCAACCCGCCGAAGCCCGGTCCGCAGATCGATCGGCAATACGCCGCGCCGGTCGGCGGCCCGCGCGTGCTGAAGGATGCCGGCAAGCCTGGCGCCGCCGGGCAGGGCGCGCCGAAGGAGCCGGTGCTGGCCGACGCCGAGTCGAAGAAGGCGAGCGAAGTCGCCAACGTGCAGGAACGTCCGGCGCCGAAGCCCCCCGCTGACGACGCGACCAAGAAGGGCAACATGTGATGCTCGACGACAAGGACCGCATCTTCCGCAATCTCTACGGTCTCGACGACTGGGGCCTCGAAGGCGCGCGCCGTCGCGGCGCCTGGGACGGCACCAAGGCGATCATCGAGAAGGGCCGCGACTGGATCGTCAATGAGATGAAGGCATCGGGCCTGCGCGGCCGCGGCGGCGCCGGCTTCCCGACCGGCATGAAGTGGTCGTTCATGCCCAAGGACAATTCCGACGGGCGGCCGAGCTATCTCGTCGTCAACGCCGACGAGTCCGAGCCGGGCACCTGCAAGGACCGCGAGATCATGCGGCACGATCCGCATCTGCTCGTGGAAGGCTGCCTGCTGGCCTCTTTCGCGATGGGCGCGCATGCCTGCTACATCTATGTGCGCGGCGAGTTCATCCGCGAGCGCGAGCATCTGCAGGCGGCGGTCGATCAGGCCTACGAGGCCAAGCTGATCGGCAAGGACAACATTCATGGCTGGCCGTTCGATCTCTACATCGCGCACGGCGCCGGCGCGTATATCTGCGGCGAGGAAACCGCGCTGCTCGAAAGCCTCGAAGGCAAGAAGGGCCAGCCGCGCCTCAAGCCGCCGTTCCCCGCCAATGTCGGCCTGTTCGGCTGTCCGACCACGGTGAACAACGTCGAGTCGATTGCCGTTGCGCCGGATATTTTGCGGCGCGGCGCGGCGTGGTTCGCATCCATCGGCCGCGCCAACAACGTCGGCACCAAGCTTTACGGCCTCTCCGGCCACGTCAACACGCCGTGTGTCGTCGAAGAGGCGATGAGCATTCCCTTCAAGGAGCTGATCGAGAAGCACGGCGGCGGCATTCGCGGCGGCTGGGACAATCTGCTCGCGATCATTCCGGGCGGCGCGTCATGCCCGCTGATCCCGGCGCATGATTGCGAAGAGCTGATCATGGATTTCGACGGCACCCGCGCGGTGAAGTCGAGCTTCGGCACCGCCGGTGTCATCGTGATGGACAAGTCCACCGACGTCGTCGCGGCGATCGCCCGCATCAGCTACTTCTTCAAGCACGAGAGCTGCGGCCAGTGCACGCCGTGCCGCGAGGGCACCGGCTGGATGTGGCGCGTTCTGACCCGCATGGTCGAAGGCCGCGCCCACAAGCGCGAGATCGACATGCTGCTGGACGTCACCAAGCAGGTCGAAGGGCACACCATCTGCGCGCTGGGTGACGCGGCGGCGTGGCCGGTGCAGGGTCTGATCCGCGCTTTCCGTCCCGAGATCGAGCGGCGCATCGACGATTTCACCCGCAAGGCCACGCTGGACGATCAGGGCATCCTCGACCCCGATCACATGATCGCGGCGGAGTGATTGATGCTGCGCGGACACCGAACGCAAGTTGAGAAAGACTTGAGGCCATGACCAAACTCATCATCGATGGCAAAGAGATCGATGTGCCGGCCGAATACACGCTGCTGCAGGCGTGCGAGGCGGCGGGCGCCGAGATTCCGCGCTTCTGCTATCACGAGCGGCTGTCGATCGCCGGCAACTGCCGGATGTGCCTCGTCGAGGTGAAGGGCGGCCCGAAGCCGGTGGCGAGCTGCGCCTGGGGCGTGCGCGATTGCCGCCCCGGCCCCAAGGGCGAACCGCCGGAGATCTCCACGCGCTCGCCGATGGTGAAGAAGGCGCGCGAAGGCGTGATGGAGTTCCTGCTGATCAACCATCCGCTCGATTGCCCGATTTGCGATCAGGGCGGCGAGTGCGACCTGCAAGACCAGGCGATGGGCTACGGCGTCGACACCAGCCGCTTCGCCGAGAACAAGCGCGCGGTCGAGGACAAGTATCTCGGCGCGCTGGTCAAGACCTCGATGACCCGCTGCATCCAGTGCACCCGCTGCGTGCGATTCGCCGCCGAAGTCGCCGGCGCGCCGGAGATGGGCGCGATCGGCCGCGGCGAGGACATGGAGATCACGACCTATCTCGAGACCGCGCTGACCTCCGAGTTGCAGGGCAACCTCGTTGACATCTGCCCGGTGGGTGCGCTGACCTCGAAGCCCTATGCCTTCGCGGCGCGGCCGTGGGAATTGGGTAAGACGCAGTCGATCGACGTCATGGACGGGCTCGGCTCGGCGATCCGCGTCGATACCCGTGGCCGCGAGGTGATGCGCATCCTGCCGCGCGTCAACGAGGCGATCAACGAGGAGTGGATTTCCGACAAGACGCGCCACATCGTCGACGGCCTGCGCACGCAGCGGCTCGACCGGCCGTATCTGCGCGAGAACGGCAAGCTGCGTCAGGCCTCGTGGTCCGAGGTTTTCGCGGCGATCGCGGCGAAGGTGCGCGGCGCCAGCGGCAAACGCATCGGCGCCATCGCCGGCGACCTCGCGACCGTCGAGGAGATGTTCGCGCTGAAGCAGCTCATGAGCAGCCTCGGCTCCGCCAATCTGGCGGTGCAGGGCGGCCACGCCTTCGATGCCAAGGCGGGACGCGCGGCTTACGTCTTCAACCCGACTATCGCCGGCATCGAGCAGGCCGACGCGCTTCTGATCGTCGGCTCCAATCCGCGCCATGAAGGCGCGCTGCTCAATGCGCGCATCCGCAAGCGCTGGCGCACCGGCAAGCTGAAGATCGGGCTGATCGGCGAGAATGCCGACCTGACCTATCCGGTGCAGCACCTCGGTGCCGGCGCCGAGACCTTGAGTGATCTCGCCAGCGGCAAGCATTCCTTCGCCGACGTTCTCAAGAACGCGCAGAACCCGATCGTGCTGGTCGGCGTCAGCGCCACCTCGCGCGCCGACGGCGCGGCGATCCTGGCGCAGGCGGCGAAGCTCGCCATCGATGTCGGCGCGATCAAGGACGGCTGGAACGGGTTCGGCGTGCTGCACGGCACGGCATCGGGTGTCGGCGCGCTCGATATCGGCTTCGTGCCGGGCGAGGGCGGGCTTTCCGCGGCGCAGATGACCGCGCCGAACGGCGTCGACGTGCTGTTCTCGCTGGGCGCCGACGAGGTGGACGTCGCGCCGGGAGCCTTCGTCGTCTATATCGGCACGCACGGCGACCGCGGCGCGCATCGCGCCGACGTCATCCTGCCGGGCGCGGCCTATACCGAGAAGTCGGGCCTTTACGTCAACACCGAGGGCCGCGCGCAAATGACCAGCCGCGCCGCCTTCCCGCCGGGCGAGGCCCGTGAGGAATGGGCGATTCTGCGCGCGCTGTCGGATACGCTCGGCCACAGGCTGCCGTTCGATTCGCTGGCCGCCCTGCGCCAGATGCTGTTCAAGGCGTTCCCGCACCTGATGCGGCTCGACGAGATCGCGCCGGCCGATGCGGCGGCGGTGCGCACGCTGGCGGGACGCGGCGGCAAGACCGATGCGACGCCGTTCAAGGCGGCGTATGCGAGTTACTACCTGACCAATCCGATCGCGCGGGCCTCTGCGGTGATGGCGGAATGTGCGCGTCTCGCCTCCGGGCAGATGTTGACGGCAGCGGAGTGAGCTGAAGCAATGGCTGAAATCTGGAGCGCATATCTGTGGCCGCTGATCGTGATGGTCGCCCAGAGCGTCATGCTGCTGGTGATCCTTCTGGTCGCGATCGCTTACATCCTGCTCGCCGACCGCAAGATCTGGGCGGCGGTGCAGATCCGGCGCGGCCCCAACGTGGTGGGGCCGTGGGGCCTGTTCCAATCCTTCGCCGACCTTTTGAAATTCGTGCTGAAGGAGCCGGTGATTCCGGCCGGCGCCAACAAGGTGATCTTCCTGCTCGCGCCGCTGGTGACCTGCGTGCTGGCGCTGGCGGGCTGGGCGGTGATCCCGGTCAATCTCGGCTGGGTGATCTCCGATATCAATGTCGGCATTCTCTACCTGTTCGCGATCTCGTCGCTGTCGGTCTACGGCACCATCATGGCGGGCTGGGCGTCGAACTCGAAGTACCCGTTCATGGCGGCGCTGCGCGCGGCGGCGCAGATGGTGTCCTACGAGGTCTCGATCGGCTTCGTGCTGATCACGGTGCTGCTCTGCGTCGGCTCGCTCAACCTGTCGGCCATCGTCGCGGCGCAGGACACCAAATGGGGGCTGCTCGGCTGGTACTGGCTGCCGCTCCTGCCCATGTTCGTGATCTTCTACGTCTCGGCGCTGGCGGAAACCAACCGTCCGCCGTTCGATCTGGTCGAGGCGGAATCCGAACTGGTCGCCGGCTTCATGGTGGAATACGGCTCGACGCCGTACCTCCTGTTCATGCTCGGCGAATACGTGGCGATCTGCACCATGTGCGCGCTCGGCACCATCCTGTTCCTCGGCGGCTGGCTGTCGCCGATTCCGTTCGCGCCGTTCACCTGGGTGCCGGGCGTGATCTGGTTCTCCCTGAAGGCGCTGTTCATCTTCTTCCTGTTCGCGATGGCGAAGGCCATCGTGCCGCGCTACCGCTATGACCAGCTGATGCGGCTGGGCTGGAAAGTCTTCCTGCCGCTGTCGATCGCGATGGTGGTGATCGTCGCGGCGGTCCTGCAATTCACGAAGTTCGCGCCGGTATGAGGCTGTCATGAGCATTACAACCGCTGCAAAGTCGCTGCTGCTGACGGAATTCCTCGAGGCGTTCGTCGTCACGATGCGCTATTTCTTCAAGCCCAAGCCGACCTTGAACTATCCGTTCGAGAAGGGGCCGATCTCGCCGCGCTTCCGCGGCGAGCATGCGCTGCGCCGTTATCCGAACGGCGAGGAACGCTGCATCGCCTGCAAGCTGTGCGAGGCGATCTGCCCGGCGCAGGCCATCACCATCGAAGCCGGTCCGCGCCGCAACGACGGCACGCGGCGCACGGTGCGCTACGACATCGATATGGTGAAGTGCATCTATTGCGGATTGTGCCAGGAGGCCTGTCCAGTCGATGCCATCGTCGAGGGGCCGAACTTCGAGTTCGCCACCGAGACGCGCGAGGAGCTCTACTATGACAAGGCCAAGCTGCTCGCCAACGGCGACCGCTGGGAGCGCGAGATCGCGAAGAACATCGCGCTCGACGCGCCGTACCGGTGAGGTGAGGGCATGATCTTCCCCGCGCTGTTCTTCTATCTGTTCTCCGCCGTGCTGGTCGGCTCGGCGGTGATGGTGATCGCCTCGCGCAATCCCGTGCACTCGGTGCTGTTCCTGATCCTCGCCTTCGTCAACGCGGCGGGGCTGTTCATCCTGCTCGGCGCCGAATTCCTCGCGATGATCCTGGTCGTCGTCTATGTCGGCGCGGTGGCGGTGCTATTCCTGTTCGTCATCATGATGCTGGACGTCGATTTCGCCGAACTGCGCGAGGGCTTCCTCGAATATCTGCCGGTCGGCCTGCTGGTCGGCGCGATCTTCCTCGCCGAGCTCCTGCTGGTCGCTGGCGGCTGGGTGATCAATCCGACGGTGGCCAAGAGCATCACCGCGCCGATTCCGGGCAACGTCACCAACACCGAGGCGATCGGCCTGGTGCTGTACACGACGTATATCCATTACTTCCAGATCGCGGCGCTGGTGCTGCTGGTGGCGATGATCGGCGCCATCGTGCTGACCTTGCGCCACAAGGCCAATGTCAAGCGGCAGAACATCAGCGCCCAGAACGCGCGCACCAAGGCGACGGCGATGGCCGTGCGTCAGGTGGCGCCGGGGCAGGGCCTGCGGGAATCCGACGCGGCGGAGTGGGTGAAATGACAATCGGTCTCGGCCATTATCTCGCCGTCGGCGCCATCCTGTTCACGCTCGGCATTCTCGGCATCTTCCTCAACCGCAAGAATATCATCGTCATCCTGATGTCGGTGGAGTTGATCCTGCTGGCGGTCAACATCAATCTCGTGGCGTTCTCCGCGTTCCTCAACGACATCGTCGGGCAGGTGTTCGCGCTTCTGGTGCTGACCGTTGCCGCCGCCGAGGCGGCCATCGGTCTCGCCATCCTCGTCGTCTATTTCCGCAACCGCGGCTCCATCGCGGTGCAAGACATCAATATGATGAAGGGCTGACCCGGGCATGATCCAGGCTATTGTCTTTCTGCCGCTGCTGGGCGCCATTCTCGCGGGCCTGATCGCGCTCGCGGGCGCCCATGCGCGCAACCCGAGCGGCGACACCGTCGAGCATCACGGCGAGGTCCACGGCCACGGCGATCACGCGCACGCCTCCCACGCGCATGACGATCACGGCCACGGCCACGGCGATCATCACGCCCCGGCCGAGCCGCCGGCGGCGGGCACCGCGGCGGCCGAGTTCATCACCACGGCGTTGTTGTTCGTCTCCGCGGCGCTGTCGTGGATCACCTTCGTCAATGTCGGCTTCTTCAAGCAGGATATGCTGGTTCAGGTGCTGCCGTGGATCACCTCCGGCGACCTGCAGATCGCCTGGTCGTTCCGCGTCGACACCCTGACGGCGGTGATGCTGGTGGTGGTCACCTCGGTGTCCTCGCTGGTGCACCTCTATTCGGTCGGCTACATGGACGAGGATCCGCATCGGCCGCGGTTCTTCGCCTATCTGTCGCTGTTCACCTTCGCGATGCTGATGCTGGTGACCTCCGACAACCTGGTGCAGCTGTTCTTCGGCTGGGAAGGCGTCGGTCTCGCCAGCTACCTCCTGATCGGCTTCTGGTATCAGAAGCCCTCGGCCAACGCCGCCGCCATCAAGGCCTTCGTGGTCAACCGTGTCGGCGACTTCGGCTTCTCGCTGGGCATCTTCGCGGTGTTCATGCTGATCGGCTCGACCGACTTCGACACCATCTTCTCGGCGGCGCCCGGCCTCACCGGCAAGACCATCGACTTCTTCGGCTGGCACGTCGATGCGCTGACCCTGACCTGCCTGCTGCTGTTCATGGGCGCGATGGGCAAGTCGGCCCAGTTCCTGCTGCACACCTGGTTGCCGGATGCGATGGAAGGCCCGACCCCGGTGTCGGCGCTGATTCATGCCGCGACCATGGTCACCGCGGGCGTTTTCATGGTGGCGCGGCTGTCGCCGCTGTTCGAACTGGCGCCGAACGCGCAGGCGTTCGTGATGCTGATCGGCGGCACTACGGCGTTCTTCGCCGCGACCGTCGGCCTCGTGCAGAATGACATCAAGCGCATCGTCGCCTATTCGACCTGTTCGCAGCTCGGCTACATGTTCGTGGCGATGGGCGCGGGGGCCTACTCGGTGGGCATGTTCCACCTCTTCACCCACGCCTTCTTCAAGGCGCTGTTGTTCCTCGGCTCCGGCTCGGTGATCTACGCGATGCATCACGAGCAGGACATCCGCAACATGGGCGGCCTGAAGGATAAGATCCCGTTCACCTATTTCGCGATGGTGATCGGCACCCTGGCGCTCACCGGCTTCCCGCTGACCGCCGGCTACTTCTCCAAGGACGCGATCATCGAGTCGGCCTTCGTCTCGCACAACCCGTTCGCGTTCTATGGCTTCCTGATGACGGTGGTCGCGGCGTGCCTGACCTCGTTCTATTCGTGGCGCCTGATCTTCAAGACCTTCCACGGCAAGCCGCACGACCGGCACCATTACGACGCCGCGCATGAGCCGCCGCTGTGGCTGCTGATTCCGCTCGGCGTGCTGGCGGCCGGATCGCTGCTCGCGGGCTATCCGTTCAAGGAGCTGTTCGCCGGCCACGGCATCGAGGAGTTCTTCCGTGCCTCGCTGAAGATGCACCCGAACATCATCGAGGAGATGCATCACATCCCGGCGACGATCGCCTATCTGCCGACGCTGATGATGGTGATCGGCCTGTTCGTGGCGTGGATGTTCTACATCCGCCGGCCGTACCTGCCGGTCGAACTGGCGACCCAGCATCAGGCGCTGTACCGCTTCCTGCTCAACAAGTGGTATTTCGACGAGCTGTACGACATCATCTTCGTCCGTCCGGCGAAGTGGCTCGGCCGCTTCCTGTGGAAGAAGGGCGACGGCTTCGTCATCGACGGCTTCGGTCCCAACGGAGTCGCGGCGCGCGTGCTGGATGTCACCCGCGGGGTGGTCCGGGTGCAGACCGGCTACCTCTATCACTATGCATTCGTGATGCTGATTGGCGCCGCCGGTCTCATCACCTGGTTCATGTTCGGGCTTGGGGGCCAATAAATGATGACGTGGCCCATTCTGTCGATCATCACCGCCGTTCCGACGATCGGCGCGTTCCTGATCTGGCTGATGGCGCGCGGCGGCGATGAAGCCGCCAACCGCAACGCGCGCTGGATCGCACTGTGGACGACGCTGATCAACTTCGCGATCTCGCTGATCCTGGTGGCGCGCTTCGATCCGACCCAGGCCGGCTTCCAGTTCGTCGAGGAGGCGCGCTGGCTGACCTCGACCATCGGCTACAAGATGGGGGTCGACGGCATCTCGCTGCCGTTCGTCATCCTCACCACCGCCCTGATGCCGTTCTGCATCATCGCGAGCTGGAAGGCGGTGACGAGCCGCGTGCCGGCCTACATGATCGCGTTCCTGGTGCTGGAATCGCTGATGGTCGGCACCTTCTCGGCGCTCGATCTCTTGCTGTTCTACGTCTTCTTTGAAGGCGGCCTGATCCCGATGTTCCTGATCATCGGTGTCTGGGGCGGGCCGCGCCGCGTCTATGCGACATTCAAGTTCTTCCTCTATACGCTGCTCGGCTCGGTCTTGATGCTGCTGGCGATCATGGCGCTGTACTGGAATGCCGGCACCACCGACATTCCGACGCTGATGACCACGGCGGTGCCGCGCACGCTGCAGACCTGGGCATGGCTGGCGTTCTTCGCCTCCTTCGCGGTGAAGATGCCGATGTGGCCGGTGCACACCTGGCTGCCGGACGCGCACGTGGAGGCGCCGACCGCCGGTTCGGTGATCCTGGCGGCGATCCTGCTGAAGATGGGCGGCTACGGCTTCCTGCGCTTCTCGCTGCCGATGTTCCCGCTGGCGTCGCATGACTTCGCGCCGCTGGTGTTCACGCTCTCCGCCATCGCCATCATCTACACCTCACTGGTGGCCTTGATGCAGGAGGACATGAAGAAGCTGATCGCCTATTCCTCGGTGGCGCATATGGGCTTCGTCACCATGGGCATCTTCGCCGGCACCATGCAGGGCGTCGCCGGTGGCGTGTTCCAGATGGTGTCGCACGGCATCGTCTCCGGCGCGCTGTTCCTTTGCGTCGGCGTGGTCTACGACCGCATGCACACCCGCGAGATCGCGGCCTATGGCGGCCTGGTGAACCGGATGCCGCTCTATGCCTTCGTGTTCATGGTGTTCACCATGGCCAATGTCGGCCTGCCGGGGACCTCGGGCTTCGTCGGCGAATTCCTGACGCTGATCGGCACCTTCAAGGTGTCGCTGCCGACCGCGTTCTTCGCCACGCTCGGCGTCATCCTGTCGGCCGGCTACGCGCTGTGGCTTTATCGCAAGATCGTGTTCGGCGCGCTGGTGAAGCCCTCGCTCGCCACGATCAAGGATCTCACCGCCCGCGAGATGCTCACGCTCGGGCCGCTGCTGATCCTCACCATTCTGTTCGGTTTCTATCCGAAGCCGCTGCTCGACTTCTCGGCGGCCTCGGTGCAGCAACTCGTGACCAACTACAGCCAGGCGATCGCTGCCGTGAAGGCAGCCGCGCTGGTGCAATGAATACGGCAGGCCAGGACCTCATCCCATGAACTTCACTCCCGCCGGATATTCGCTGCTTCCCGTATTGCCGGAGATCGTGCTGGCGATCGGCGCGATGGCGCTGCTGATGGTCGGCGCCTATCGCGGCCACCGCTCGACGCCGCTGGTCGTGACCCTCGCGATCGTCCTGCTCGTCGTCACCGGCGTGCTGCAGTGCTGGCTGCCGCCCGGCAAGCTGGAAACCTTCGGCGGCAGCTTCGTCGTCGACGGCTATGCACGCTTCCTCAAGATCCTGATCCTGGTCGGCTCGGCGGCGACGCTGCTGATCTCCTACGGTTTCCTGTCGGAGCGGCCGCGCCGCATCTTCGAATACGCGATCCTGATCCTGGTCTCGACCGTCGGCATGATGCTGCTGGTTTCGGCCGGCGATCTGATCATGCTGTATCTCGGCCTCGAACTGATGAGCCTGTCGCTCTACGTCGTCGCCGCCTGCAACCGCGATGACGTGAAGTCCACCGAAGCGGGCCTGAAGTATTTCGTGCTCGGCGCACTGGCGTCCGGCATGATGCTGTACGGCATGTCGTTGATCTATGGCTTCACCGGCACCGTGAGCTTCACCGGCGTCGCGGCCGCCGCCAAGAGCGGCAGCATCGGCGTTGCCTTCGGTCTGGTTTTCCTGCTCGCCGGGCTGTGCTTCAAGGTCTCGGCGGTGCCGTTCCACATGTGGACGCCGGACGTCTACGAGGGCGCGCCGACCCCGATCACCGCTTTCTTCTCGTCGTCGCCGAAGGTGGCCGCCTTCGCGGTGTTCGTCCGCGTGGTGCTGACGGCGTTCCCTAACGTGGTGCAGGAATGGCAGCAGATCGTGGTGTTCGTCGCCATCGCCTCGATGGTGCTGGGCTCGTTCGGCGCCATCGGCCAGCGCAACATCAAGCGCATGATGGCCTATTCGTCGATCGGCCATATGGGTTTCGCGCTGGTGGGGCTGGCGCCGGGCACGCCCGAAGGCGTGCAGGGCGTGATCCTCTACCTCGTCATCTACACCGCGATGACCTTCGGCGTCTTCACGCTGATCCTGGCGATGAAGCGCAATGGCCGCGCCATGGAAGACATCAGCGACTTCGCCGGAATGTCGCGCACCAACCCGGTGCTGGCATTCATGTGCACGATGCTGATGTTCTCGCTGGCCGGCATTCCGCCGCTCGCCGGCTTCTTCGCCAAGTTCTACGTGTTCACCGCCGCGATCAAGGCCGGCATGGTGACGCTGTCGGTGATCGGCGTGCTGGCCAGCGTGGTCGGCGCGTTCTACTACCTCAACGTCATCAAGGTGATGTACTTCGACGAGCAGGCCGGCGCGACCGACGCGGTGCGTATCGAACTCGGCACGGTGGTCGTCGTCTCGGCGCTGTTCAACCTGCTGTTCTTCACCTATCCCGGCCCCTTGGTCGGCGCGGCGACGGCCGCCGCGAAGTCGCTGTTCTGATGGCGCTCACGCTCGGCTCGCGGGCACTTGCGGCGGGCTATGGGCTGACTGCGTTCGATGCGATCGGCTCGACCAATGCCGAGGCGTTGAACGCGGCGCGCGGCGGCGCACGGCGATCGACATGGTTCGTCACCACCGAGCAGACGGCGGGGCGGGGACGGCGGCAGCGAAGCTGGGCCGCGCCGCGCGGCAATCTCGCCAGCAGCGTGCTTGAAGTGCTCGATGTCACCCCGGCGGCGGCGGCGACGCTGGGCTTTGCCGCGGGTCTGGCGCTGGAGCGCGCGCTGCGCAATGTCAGCATCGAGGCCTTCGCGCGCGGCGGGGCCTTCGTCGACTACACGCTGAAATGGCCGAACGACGTGCTCGGCAACCGGCAGAAGCTCGCGGGCATTCTGCTGGAGGCCGAAGCCTTGCCCGACGGACAACTGGCTGTGGTGGTCGGCATCGGCACCAATGTCATTGCCGCCCCGGAAGGCACACCCTATCCGGCGACCTCGCTGCGCGCGCTCGCGGTCGACGTGACCGCCGAGGATGTGTTCGCCGCGCTGTCGGACGCCTGGGCGGAATGCTTCGGGATCTGGAACGGCGGGCGCGGCTTCGCGGACATTCGCCGGCTCTGGCTGGAGCGCGCCCACGGACTTGGCGAGCCGGTTTCGATCCAGTCCGGCGCATCGACGATCGCCGGCACCTTCGACAGCATCGACGCGAGCGGATGCATGGTGATCGTCACCGCCTCCGGCGAACGCGCCACCATCGCGGCTGGTGACGTCTATTTCGGTACCGCCGCCTCGACGGGAAGCAGGTGATGGCGCGTCCGGAGGAATTGACTTTCACGCCGCTCGGCGGCGTCGGTGAGATCGGCATGAACCTGTCGGTCTATGGCCTCGCCGACGGCCAGCAGCGCAGCTATCTCGCGGTCGATCTCGGCGTGTCGTTCGGCGACGAGGAGCATCTGCCCGGCATCGATCTGGTGATGCCGGACGTCAGTTTCCTCGAGAAGGAGCGCAAGAACCTGATGGGCCTGGTGCTGACCCACGCCCATGAGGATCATTTCGGCGCCATCATCGATCTGTGGCCGAAGCTGAAGTGCCCGATCTACGCGACGAAGTTCAGCGCCGCATTGTTCGAGGCCAAATGCGCGGCCGAGCGCGGCGTCAAGCCGATCCCGGTGACCGTGGTGGAGTCGGGCGCGCGCATCGACATCGGGCCGTTCAACGTCGAATTCATTCCGGTGGCGCATTCGATTCCGGAATCCCACGCGCTGGCGATCCGCACCGCGGCTGGCCTCGTACTGCACACCGGCGACTGGAAGATTGATCCGACGCCGATCGTTGGCGCTCCGACCAATGAGGCGCGATTGCGCGAGATCGGCGACGAAGGCGTGCTGGCGCTGGTCGGAGATTCCACCAACGCGGTGCGGGAAGGGCGCTCGCCCTCGGAAACCGAAGTCGCGGCGACGCTCGCCAAGCTGATCAAGGCGGCGCGCGGCCGCGTCGCGGTGACGACGTTCGCCTCCAATGTCGCGCGCATCCGCGCCGTCGCCGATGCCGCGCGCGCGGCGGGGCGCGAGGTGGTGGTGGTCGGGCGCGCGATGCAGCGCGTCATCCAGGTCGCGCGCGAGACCGGCCATCTCGACGGCGTGCAGGATTTCCGCAGTGATCAGTATTACGGGCATTTCCCCGCCGACAAGGTGCTGGCGCTGTGCACCGGGAGCCAGGGCGAGCCGCGCGCGGCGCTGGCGCGCATCGCGCGTGATGATCATCCGCAGGTGACGTTGAACAAGGGCGACACCGTCATTTTCTCCTCGCGCACCATTCCCGGCAACGAGAAGGCGGTCGGCGCCGTCATCAACGGCCTGATCTCGCAGGGCATCGAGGTGATCACCGATCGCGACGAGCTGGTGCATGTTTCCGGCCATCCGCGGCGCGACGAGTTGCGCGAGATGATGTCGTGGGTGCGGCCGCAACTGCTGATCCCGGTGCATGGCGAGGCCTTGCATCTCGCCGAGCACGCCAAGCTCGGCCGCACGCTCGGCATACCGAAGGTGCTGGTCTGCAGGAACGGCAATCAGGTCCGGCTCGGACCGGGCGAGCCCTCGATCGTCGGCGAGGTGCCGGCCGGCAAGCTCTACAAGGACGGCCTGCTGCTGGAGGATGCCAAATCGCGCGCCGTGATCGAGCGCCGCAAGATGGGATTTGCCGGCTGCGCCTTCGTCGCCATGGCGGTCAGCGCGAGCGGTGAGCTGGTGGACGATCCGGAAGTCGAACTGGTCGGAATCCCGGAGAAAAATGCCGCGGGCGAACTGCTCGACGATATCGCGTTCGACGCGGTAGTCTCCACCTTCGAAACGCTGCCGCGGGCGCGGCGGCGCGATCCCGATGCCATGGCGGAATCGGTCCGCCGCGCGGTGCGCTCGACCTTGGCGGAAGAATGGGGCAAGAAGCCGCTGTGTTTTGTTCACGTCCTGGTCGTTTGAACGGAGAAGTCTGATGTTGGGCCGGCTCAATCATGTCGCCATCGCGGTCAAGGATGCGGAGAAGGCCGCAAAGATCTACGGCACCGCCTTCGGCGCAGAGATTTCGGACGCGGTGCCGCTGCCGGAGCACGGTGTGATCACCGTGTTCGCGACCTTGCCCAATACCAAGATCGAGTTCATCCAGCCGCTCGGCGACAACTCGCCGATCGCCAAGTTCGTCGAGCGCAACGCCGACGGCGGCATTCACCATATCTGCTACGAGGTGCCCGACATCATCGCCGCGCGCGACACCCTGATCAAGGAAGGGGCGCGGGTGCTGGGCGATGGCGAGCCGAAGATCGGTGCGCATGGCAAGCCGGTGCTGTTCCTCCATCCGAAGGATTTTTCCGGAGCGCTGGTCGAAATCGAGCAGGCCTGAGGTCATGATTTCCTCCCTCTCCTCGATGTTCGCGATCTACTTCGTGCTGTGGTGGGTCGTGCTGTTCGTGACCTTGCCGTTCGGCGTGCGCAGCCAGGATGAATCCGCCGAGACGATTCCGGGCACCGACCCCGGGGCCCCGGTGCGCGCGATGATGATCCGCAAGCTGATCTGGACCACGATCCTGTCGGCGATCATTTTCGCGATCGCGCTGGTGCTGTACCGGCTGGGCTATCTCAACGTCGGCCAACTGTCCGACCTGATGGGCATGTCCTCCAGCCGTCTCAAAATGAACTGAACGACGGCGGTGACGGCGTGGGACGCGCGCACCGCTGCGCGGCCGCCGGCGCATGCGGGATCGCAAAGCGCCGCCGGCATCAGCGATAACAGCCGCAATGACGTTGGACTGGAGCGCTTCCCGTTCAGGCGCAAACATCGTTGCCGGGCATAGCCGTTCGAAGAACGGCGTCGCTTCGCTCGCAATCCAACATTTTTTTAAGAGAATGGATTTGCGGATCACGTCCGTGCATGACGGCCGTGATTCTATCGAAAGCAGAAAACCCTCATCGCTTGCCCGGGCACAAAAAAAGAGCAGGGACCATGCCCCTGCCCGGAAAATTGTGTCGACCCTTAATTTCCCGAATATCAAGATTTATCGTTGATTTGACGGGGTAGCGCTGCTTCCGCGCGCCAGGGCTCCTCCCGAGACTTGGACCTCCAGATGCCCGAAGGCAACCTGAGGTTGGAACGATAACCGATCCAAACTGGCTTGTCATCATCTACGAGCATTAAAATTTAACGCCGCGACGCTTTCGAGAAATATCCGTTCGCGACGCTTTTTTCAGATCGCATGCGGGCTGCTCGTGCTCGCTTCAAGACGTTCGCTATGTGAATGGGGCCGCACCCGCGGGGATTTCCGAAGATTTCAGGAACCTGAACTCGACTCGCCACTCTGAGCATGGTAGCTGACGAGTGAAAGGCGGTGCGATGATGCGGCGGCGGCTGGGACTTCTGTTTCCCATCGTCCTGATTGCGATGCTGGTGCAGATTCTCGCACCTATCGGCGCATCATGGGCCTTCGGGGCCGCGGCGTCTGATCCGCTGCATCTCGCCGGCATCTGTTCGAGCACCGCGGATGATGGTGGCAACAGCAGCCAATCCCCAGCCGCCATCAATTGCTGCCAACTGTGTTACGTCGCCCAGAGCGTGACGCCGACCGGCGATCCGCAGGCGTCCGTCATCAAGCTGCGGCGCGACGCCGACACTGTCGTCTGGTTCGACGTGCGCCCGCTACGGCTGTCTTCAGCCATCCCGTCGCAGGCGCGGGCGCGCGCGCCACCTGTCATTTCCTGATCGAGCGAAGCCGCAGGAGCGCTGCGACCTGATCGCGGCCTCCTGCCTGTCCGAACGCGCCGGCTCAGCCGGTTTCAGGAAATCATCATGTTCCGTCACTCCGTTCTGGGTGGCCGAAGCGCATTACGCGGCGCGCTGACGGCGGCTGCCATGTCCTCATCGATCTTGCCGGCGGCCGCGCAGTCATCATCGCCCGAGTCCTTGCCGCCGGTGATGGTCACCGCACCGAAGCCGACGCGGCCGCATGCAACGCGTACCGCGCATCGCCGGCCCTCTCGCGCCAGCGAGGGGACGCGCACCGCGCAGACCTCCTCGCGTGTCGTCGTCCCGGCGATGGCGCCGGGATCGCTTACGGTGGCGACGGCGCGGCAGGCCTTGCGCGAGATCCAGCAGACGCCCGGCGGCGTATCGCTGGTGACCGCCGAGGCCTACAAGAATTCCACCGTCGCCAGCACCGTCAAGGATGTGCTCGATTACGTGCCCGGCGTGTTCGCGCAGCCGAAATGGGGCGACGACACCCGTCTGTCGATCCGCGGCTCCAGCCTGTCGCGCAACTTTCATCTGCGCGGCATCCAGCTCTACATGGACGGCATCCCGATCAACACCGCCGATGGCTACGGCGATTTTCAGGAGATCGATCCCACCGCTTACAAGTATGTCGAGGTGTTCAAGGGCGGCAATGCGCTGCGCTTCGGCGCCAACTCGCTCGGCGGCGCGATCAATTTCGTGACGCCGAGCGGGCGTGATCCGTTTCCCAATGGCGTCAGCCTCGACTTCGGCGCCTTCGGCTTCAAGCGGCTGCAGGCCAATGCCGGCGGCAGCAACGGCCCATGGGACGGATTCATCACGGCATCGACGCAGGCGGCGCAGGGATTCCGCGAGCACAGCTGGGGGGAGGCGACCCGCGTCAGCGGCAATGTCGGCTATCAGTTCTCGCCGGATTTCGAGACGCGGTTCTATCTGAACGCCAACGAGGTACGCCAGCGCATCCCGGGCTCGGTCACCAGGGAGTCCGCGCTGACATCGCCGACCGCGCCGGCGCCGGCCAACGTCGCGATGGACCAGCAGCGCAACATCGACACGATCCGTCTCGCCAACAAGACGACGCTGCGTTTCGACAACACCACGGTGGATTTCGGCGCCTTCGGCATCGATCGGCACCTGATGCATCCGATCTTCCAGTGGCTGGACTATCGCTATCAGGACTACGGCGGTTTCGCGCGCGTCACCGACGACCGCGTTATCAGCGGCTTCCGCAATCGCCTGGTGGCAGGCGTCAACATTCTCAACGGACGGATCGACAACAAGCAATACGCCAATCTCGCCGGGCAGAAGGGCGCGCTGCTGTCGTCGTCCATCGACAATTCGAAGAACACGTCGGTGTATCTGGAAGACTCGTTCTATGTCCTGCCCAGCGTGGCGCTGGTGGGCGGCACGCAATTCCTCTATGCGACACGCGATCGGAAGGACCGGTTTCTCGCTGATGGCGATCAATCCGGTGCGACCTCGTTCAGCCTCTGGAGCCCGAAGGGCGGTTTGCTCTGGCAGATCGATTCGACCTGGCAGGCATTCGCCAACGTCTCGCGCAGCGCCGAGGTGCCGAGCTTCGGCGAGAGCGCCAACGGGCCCGGCATTCCGACGATTCCCTTCACCAGCATCCGTCCGCAGCGGGCGACGACCTATGAGATCGGCACCCGCGGTCAGCGGCCGGACCTGACGTGGGAGCTCAGTCTCTATCGCGCGCAGATCAAGGACGAACTGCTCTGCCTCTACAGCGCGTTCGGCAATTGCAACGTCACCAACGCCGACCGAACGATCCATCAGGGCATCGAGGCGGGCTTGGGGGCGGCGATCTTCCGCAACATCTTCGTGCGCGGCGATCAGGCGGACAAGCTGTGGCTGAACGTGGCCTACACCTACAACGACTTCCGCTTCGACAACGACGCGACGTTCGGCAACAACCTGCTGCCCGGCGCGCCGCGACACTTCATTCGCGCCGAGGCGCTCTACAAGCATCCGAGCGGATTCTATTTCGGCCCGAATGTCGAGTGGGTGCCGCAGGCCTATTATGTCGACAGCGCCAACACGCTGAGCACCGAAGCTTATGCGATCTACGGCCTCAAGCTCGGCTTCGACAATGGCGGCCCATACTCCGCCTATATCGAGGCGCGCAATCTCGCCAACAAAGCCTACATTGCGTCGGCCTCGATCATCGACCGCGCGACGGCCGCATCACCATTGTTTGAACCGGGCACCGGCCGCGCCGTCTATGCCGGGTTCAAGATGCGGTGGTAGTCCATCGGCAGCGCATGAAGCTGCCTCACGTCAATTGCATCCGGCGCGTGCCGCCGGATCTCAGCGAGTGGATCAATAAGCAAGGAGAACACCATGTTTCGATTGTCATCGTGGCGGGTCATGACGGGCGCGGCGAGCATTGCCGCCATGGTCTGTCTGAGCCCGGCGCAGGCGCAAGAGGTCAAGGCCAGCGATCTTGTCATCGCCCAGGCATGGACCCGTGCAACGCCCGGCGGCGCGAAGGTGGCCGGCGGTTATCTCACGATCGAGAACAAGGGAGCGACGGCGGATCGTCTCATTGGCGGCTCGACGCCGGTCGCCGGCAAGCTCGAAGTCCACGAAATGAGCGTGACCGATGGTGTGATGAAGATGCACCCGGTGGCCGGCGGCCTTGCCGTCGAACCGGGCAAGACGGTGAAGCTCGCGCCGGGCGGCTATCACTTGATGATGATGGAATTGAAGCAGCCGCTGAAGCAGGGCGAGAAGGTGCCGGTGACGCTGCAGTTCGAAAAAGCCGGCAAGGTCGACGTGTCGCTGAACGTGCAGGGGCTCGGCGCGCAGTCGCCGCAGGGCGCGGGCGGCGGAGCCATGATGATGATGAAAAAGGAGCCCGATCCTTCGCAGCATGGCGGCGCCAAATGACGCGTCATGCCGTGACGGCCGCGGTGGCGTTGCTGGCCGCGTCGGTGATGACGGGTGTGGCGTCTGCGCACGTCACCGTGCAGCCGCCCGAGGCCGCTGCCGACAGCTACGCGCAGCTCACCTTTACCGTGCCGCATGGCTGCAACGGCAGCGCCACAACGGCGCTTCGCGTCAAGCTGCCGGACGGCATCCTGTCGGCGAAGCCGCAGATGAAGCCGGGGTGGCAGGTCGAGATCAAGACCCGGAAGCTCGATGCCGCGGTGGCGGGGCCGCACGGCAGGTCCGTGACCGAGGTCGTCGACGAAGTTGCCTGGCGCGGCGGTCCGCTGCCCGACAATCTCTATGATACGTTCGGGCTCGTCGTGCGCCTGCCCGACAGGGGCGATCAGCCGCTCTATTTCCCGGCGGTGCAGGAATGCGAGCAGGGCGTCGAGCGCTGGATCGAGATTCCGACATCCGGCCAAAGCGCGGACAAGCTGCGCGCGCCGGCGCCGGCGGTTCGACTCAAAGCCAAGAGTCCTTGAACAAGAGTCCTTGAAGTTGTTTCCATGAAACAAGCGCTATGGGCGATGCTCATGTTGCTGACGGCCTTGATCCCGTCGGCGGCCTTCGCCCATGCCAGCCTGATCGGCAGCGATCCGAGCGACGGGGCGCTGGTGATGCGCGCGCCCGATGTCCTCACCCTCACCTTCAACGAACCGGTCGCGCCGCTGACCATCCGGATCGTCGACGCAAGCGGCACGGCAACCGCGATCACGGATATCCGTCGCGACGGCGCGCAACTCATCCTCACTCCGCCATCGATACCGGGAGACGGCGCGCGCGTCGTCAGTTGGCGCGTGATGTCCGGAGACGGGCATCCGGTCGGCGGCTCGCTGACGTTCTGGGTCGGTGAGCGCAGCAACATCGCGTCGCTCACGGTGCGTTCGGACGACACGGTTCTGCGCGGCGCGATCTGGCTCGCGCGGATCGTCATCTATCTCGGCCTGTTCGTCGGTGTCGGCGGTGCGTTCTTCACCGCATGGATCGGACCGCAGGACGCGGCGATGATGCGAAAAACAGGCGTTGCCGTGAGCACGGCGGCGCTGATCGCGCTCGCACTTTCGGTTGGCCTGCAAGGGCTCGACGCGCTGGGCTTGCCGCTCGCCTCGTTGACGCATGGCGCTGCATGGACGAGCGGCGCGCGCGGCTCGTTCGGCCATGCGATGGCCATCGCCGCCTCCGCGCTGCTGCTCGGCCTCGTCTCGTTCTGGGGCGCGGCGCCGATGCGGCGCGCGCTGAGCGTGCTCGCGCTGGCGGGAGTCGGGGCATCGCTCGCGGCGACCGGCCACGCCGCCACCGCGCCGCCAAAATCTCTGATGACGGCGGCGGTTTTTCTGCACGGCATCAGCCTCGCGTTCTGGATCGGTGCGCTGCTGCCGCTGGCGATCGCCCTGCGCCAGCCCGACAAGGCCGCGGTCGGCATCCTGATGCGCTTCTCCCGCGTCATTCCGCTCGCCGTTGTGGTGTTGCTGGCGAGCGGGCTGCTGCTGGCGATCATTCAGGTGGAGAGGTTCGAGGCGCTGTGGACCACGGCCTATGGCCGCGTGCTCGCGACCAAGCTGACCCTGGTCGCCGCGCTGCTGCTCCTGGCATTGTGGAACAGGCTGTGGCTGACGCCGCGCATCGGCAAGGACGATAAGGCCGGGCGGCACCTGCGACGATCCATCGCCGCCGAGCTGATGCTGGTCGTCGCCGTACTCGGTGTGGTCGGGCTGTGGCGGTTCACGCCGCCGCCGCGAACGCTGGCCGTGATGCAGGAGGACTTCTTCACGCATCTGCACGCGGCGCGTGCGATGGCCGACGTCACGCTGTCGCCGAGCCGCGCCGGTCCCATCGCCATCACGGTCCAGCTTCGTGACCCGGATGAACGGCTGCTGGTGGCCAAGGGTCTATCGGTCACGCTTTCCAATCCGCAGGCCGGCATCGAGCCGGCCACCGTCCAAGCGAAACCGGCCGGCGAGGGGCAATGGCGCGCGCTGATGGTCGCGCCGGTGCCGGGCCGATGGACCTTGCGGCTGGATATCCTGATCTCGGACTTCGACAGCCTCAGCGTCGAGGCGCCGGTCCTGATCAAATAAACGTTTCCGCAAGAAGCCCCGATTTCAGCGGTCTTTTCGTTTCAGGTCGCGAAGGTGGCCGGAATTCTGCCGTTTTCGCAGGGCTCCGCTGCTCGTGCCCTTGTGTTTTCCCGGCCGATCCGCTTTCACTGCGCCAACCTCCATTTTCAACTGATTCCCGAGCGTGCCCATGCGACTGTCGCGGTTCTTTTTGCCGATCCTGAAGGAAAACCCGAAGGAAGCCGAGATCGTCTCGCATCGCCTGATGCTGCGCGCCGGCATGCTGCGGCAGGAAGCGGCCGGCATCTATGCCTGGCTGCCGCTCGGTTTCCGGGTGCTGAAGAAGATCGAGCAGATCGTGCGCGAGGAGCAGGATCGCGCCGGCGCGATCGAGCTGTTGATGCCGACCTTGCAACTCGCCGACCTCTGGCGCGAGAGCGGGCGCTACGATGCCTATGGCCCTGAGATGCTGCGCATCGCCGATCGCCACAAGCGCGAACTGCTGTACGGGCCGACCAACGAGGAAATGATCACCGAGATCTTCCGCAGCTACATCAAGTCGTACAAGAGCCTGCCGCTTAATCTCTATCATATCCAGTGGAAGTTCCGCGACGAACAGCGCCCGCGCTTCGGCGTGATGCGCGGACGCGAATTCCTGATGAAGGATGCCTATTCCTTCGATCTCGACGAAGCCGGCGCGCGCCGCTCCTATAACAAGATGTTCGTGGCGTATTTGCGCACCTTCGCTCGCATGGGCCTGCAGGCGATTCCGATGCGCGCGGAGACCGGGCCGATCGGCGGCGATCTCAGCCACGAGTTCATCGTGCTGGCGGAGACCGGCGAATCCGGCGTGTTCTGCGACCGCGACGTGCTCCGTCTGCCGGTGCCGGGAGTCGATATCGATTACGACAGCGATCTGACGCCGATCATCAAGCAGTGGACTTCGCTTTACGCCGCCACCGAAGACGTGCACGACGCCGCGCGTTTCGAGCGGGAGGTGCCCGAAGCGCGGCGCGTCAACACGCGCGGCATCGAGGTCGGCCAGATCTTCTACTTCGGCACCAAGTATTCGGAATCCATGAAAGCGCTGGTCGCCGGTCCCGACGGCGCGGAGACGCCGATCCACGGCGGCTCCTACGGCGTCGGCGTCTCGCGTCTGGTCGGCGCCATCATCGAAGCCTGTCACGACGATGCCGGCATCAAGTGGCCGGAAGCGGTGGCGCCGTTCCGCGTGGCGGTGCTCAACCTCAAGCAGGGTGCGAGCGAGACCGATGCGGCGTGCGAGCAGATCTATCGCGATCTCACCGCGAAGGGCGTCGATGTGCTTTATGACGATACCGACCAGCGTCCGGGCGGCAAGTTCGCCACCGCCGATCTGATCGGCATTCCGTGGCAGGTGATGGTCGGCCCGCGCGGACTGGCGGAAGGCAAGGTCGAACTCAAGCAGCGCAGCACCGGCGAGCGCGAATTGATCGGTCTTGCCGACGTTGTGGCGCGCCTGACATCGTGATGGGCTTATCCACCGGGCACTGCCGGAGAGCGGACGATGGGGCGGCTCGAAACCGCCCGAATCGTGTGACATTCGAGCGATGGATGATGCCATGAGCGAGCCTGTTCGAACCCGACCCTTCGCGCCCTTCGAGTGGATGCTGTCGACGCGTTACCTGCGGGCTCGCCGCAAGGAAGGCTTCATCTCGGTGATCGCCGGCTTCTCCTTTCTCGGCATCATGCTCGGCGTCGCGACGCTCATCATCGTCATGGCGGTGATGAACGGCTTCCGCTCCGAACTGCTGAGCAAGATTCTCGGCCTCAACGGCCATCTTCTGGTGCAGCCGCTCGAGAGTCCGCTGACCGACTGGAACGAGGTGGCCGACCGCATCAACAAGGTTCCGGGAATTCGGCTGGCGGCGCCGGTGGTCGACGGCCAGGCGCTGGCATCCTCGCCGTTCAATGCTTCGGGCGTGCTGGTGCGCGGCATCCGATCCAGCGATCTCGACAACATCACGTCGATCGCCAAGAACATCAAGCAAGGCACGCTGGAAGGCTTCGATCAGGGGCAAGGCGTTGCCATCGGCCGCCGGCTGGCCGATCAGCTCTCGATCCGCGCCGGCGACAACATCACGCTGGTCGCGCCGCGTGGCGCCGTCACGCCGATGGGGACGACACCGCGTATCAAGCCGTACAAGGTCGCGGCGGTGTTCGAGATCGGCATGTCGGAATACGATTCGACGATGGTGTTCATGCCGCTCGCCGAGGCGCAGGCTTACTTCAACCGCGCCAACGACGTCACCGCCATCGAGATCTACACTGTCAATCCCGACCGCATCGACCAGTTTCGCAAGGCGGTGACCGACGCTGCCGGACGGCCGATCTATCTCGTCGACTGGCGCCAGCGCAATTCGACGTTCTTCAACGCGCTGCAGGTCGAGCGCAACGTCATGTTCCTGATCCTGACCTTGATCGTGCTGGTGGCGGCACTCAACATCATCTCCGGCCTGATCATGCTGGTGAAGGACAAGGGCGGCGACATCGCGATCCTGCGCACCATGGGCGCGACGCAGGGCGCGATCATGCGGGTGTTCCTGATCACCGGCGCCGCGATCGGCGTGGTGGGCACGCTCACCGGCCTCGTCGTCGGACTGGTGGTGTGTCTCAACATCGAATCGATCCGGCAATTCCTGTCCTGGCTCACCAATACCGAGCTGTTCTCGCCCGAACTGTATTTCCTCTCCAAGCTGCCGGCGGAAATCGACGTCGGCGAAACCGTCGCGGTGGTGATCATGGCCCTGACGCTGTCATTCCTGGCGACGCTCTATCCGTCGTGGCGCGCGGCGCGTCTCGATCCCGTCGAAGCCCTGCGATACGAGTGATGGCGAACATGGAGGACAACGAGAAGGACGATCCGGTCGTCTACCTGCAGGACATCCGCCGGCAATATCAGCAGGGCGAAAGCACGCTGACCATTCTCGACGGTGCCAGCCTGGCGCTATGGCCAGGACAATCGGTGGCGCTGGTGGCGCCGTCCGGCTCCGGCAAATCGACGCTGCTGCACATTGCCGGGCTGCTGGAGCATCCCGACGACGGCGAGGTTTTCATGGGGGGCGTGGCGACGTCGGGCTTATCGGACGCGGAGCGTACGCAGATCCGCCGCACCGATGTTGGCTTCGTCTATCAGTCGCACCGGCTGCTGCCGGAGTTTACCGCGCTCGAGAACGTGATGATGCCGCAGATGATCCGCGGCCTCAAACGCGGGGAGGCCGCGAACCGCTCGCGCGAACTGCTGGCTTATCTCGGGCTCGGCGAGCGCGTGACGCACCGGCCGTCGGAGCTCTCCGGCGGCGAGCAGCAGCGGGTTGCGATCGCGCGGGCGGTGGCGAATGCGCCGCGGGTCTTGTTTGCCGACGAACCGACCGGCAATCTCGATCCGCATACCGCCGATCACGTCTTTCAGGCGCTGATGCAGCTCGTCGAGGCGACTCAGGTCGCGATGCTGATCGCGACCCACAACATGGAATTGGCCGATCGCATGGACCGCCGCGTCTCGCTGGAGAATGGTCAGATCGTCGAGCTGCGCTGATCAGCCGCGGCCGCCTTTGCCGTCCGGAAAGCTTTAGGACCGGTGCCGGCTGCGGTGCCGCCGCGGCGCGACCGGCTCGGCATAACCGGTGAAGAACGGGTTGGTATCGCAATAATTCAGCCGGCCAGACGCCGTCGCCAGGCACTGCTCATAGGTGTCGTAGCTGCAGTCGCCATGCGCGGAGCCGATGCCCTGGCCTTTCATGCAGAAAGGCCGTTCGCCGGCCTGGGCCGAACCGCCGGAGAACACCGCGGCGGCACCGAACATCAGGGCCGCAAGAAACGCCGATCGCATCTTAACCTCCACCATCGACCGCCGCGCGGCCCGTGATTCTGTTTCACGTTAGCCAAACCGATATTTCGGCGCTCGGTCAATTCACGTTCGTGATGTCCGTGCGATGCAAAAGCGCGGTGGCTGGGCGCCGCAACGATTTCCGGTGAAGTCGTCCGTCGGGCCATCAGAGGCAGACCGTCCCGAACGGCGCGGTTTCGCGTGCGAACCGGCGGGATCTTCCTCAAGGCCAAAGAGCGTTGTGAACGGTCAGCCGCGGTAAGCTTTTGTTAAGGCCACCCACGGCGCGCCGCCGCCCCATTGCGGGCCCTCTTGACTCCAGTGAACAAACGCAGAACTATGTTCTTCATATGTTCCAAAGGAGGCGAATATGCTGA
>DATMSE010000014.1:0-10243 GCA_035565575.1 Xanthobacteraceae bacterium | reverse complement strand
GATCTTCTCGACCAACTATCCCGCCTACAAGATGTTCATGCTGCTGGTGTCCGTCGCGATCTTCCTTGCGCTGCTGGTCGCGCTCAAGCGCACGCGCGTCGGCCTCATCGTGCAGGCGGCGCTGACCCATCCCAACATGGTCGGTCATCTCGGGCACAATGTCGGCCGCATCTTCATGCTGGTGTTCGGCGTCGGCACCGCGCTCGCCGCAATCGCCGGCGTCATCGCCGGACCGGCGCTCGTGACCCAGTCGGACATGGCGGCGCTGCTCGGCCCGATCCTGTTCGTAGTGGTGGTGGTCGGCGGCCTCGGCTCGCTGCCCGGCGCCTTCTTCGCGTCGCTGCTGATCGGCCTGGTGCAGACTTTCGCGGTCTCGATGAACGGTTCGCTGGCGAGTCTGTTCGGGCCGCTTGATCCGAGCATCGGCCCCTCGCTGCTGACGGACGTCTGGAACGTGACGATCGCACAGATCGCACCGATCCTGCCCTATGTGCTGCTGGTGCTGGTGCTGATCGTCCGTCCAATGGGACTCATGGGGACTCGCGAAACATGACAGAGTTGACCACACGCGCCCCATCGCCGCTCGATACCGCGCCATCCCGCAATCTCGGCTTCTATGCCGGGTGGGCGATCTTCGTTCTCGCCGTCGTCCTGCTGCCGCTGATCTTCAGGTCGGGCGGCGCGCATACGACGTTCAGCCTGATCGGCATCGCTGCGATCTTCGCGCTGTCCTACAACATCCTTCTCGGCCAGACCGGACTGCTCTCCTTCGGCCATGCCGTCTATTACGGCCTCGGCGGCTTCCTCGCGATTCACGGCATGAACGCGATTGCAGCGCACGAACTGCCGATACCGCTCCCGGTCGTGCCGCTGATCGGCGGCTTCGCCGGGCTGGCCTTCGCCATCGTCATCGGCTGGGTCTCGACGCAGCGGGCCGGCACGGTGTTCGCCATGATCTCGCTCGGCATCGGCGAACTGGTGGCATCGTCATCGCTGATCCTGCGCAGCTTCTTCGGCGGCGAGGCCGGCATCACCACCAACCGCACCGATCTGCCGGCGCTGTTCGGCTGGAATTTCGGACCGCAGATTCAGGTCTATTACCTGATCGGCTTCTGGCTCGTGGTCTCCGCCATCGCCATGTATGCGCTGACGCGCACGCCGCTCGGCAGGATGTGCAATGCCGTGCGCGACAATCCGGAACGCGTCCAGTTCATCGGCTACGATCCGCATGTGATCCGCTACCTGTCGTTCTGCTTCGCCGGCTTCTTCGCCGGCATCGCGGGCGCGCTCGCCGCGATCAATTTCGAGATCGCCAACGCCGCCTATCTTGGCGCCGTGCAGTCGGGCATCGTGCTGTTCGCCACCTTCATCGGCGGCGTCAGCTATTTCTTCGGTCCGGTCATCGGCGCGGTCGTCGTCACGCTGCTGCAACTCGAACTGTCCGACGTCACCACGGTGTGGCAGCTCTATTTCGGCATCATCTTCATCGGCATCGTGATGTTCGCGCCGGGCGGTCTCGCCAGCCTGGTGATGATGCATCGGCCGCTGCTCCGGGCCGGCACCCTGCCGATGGTCCTGCCGGCCTATCTCCTCGCGATCGTGCCGACGGTGTTGTTCGCCTGCGGCGTCATTCTCGTGATCGAGATTCTCGCAGCCTATTCGCAAGGCTCCGCGGGTGGCAGCACCATACGCCTGTTCCGAATCCCCTTCGAGGCCGCGAACCCGATGACATGGCTGGCGGCGGCGGTGCTGACCGTCGGCGGCTTCTTCGTGGCGCGCATGACCTGGCGCCGCATCGCCGCGGCATGGGACCGCGCGACAACGGCCGCACGCGAGCGAGGATATCTCTCATGACGACAGCCATCGAAATGCGCGCCGTTGAGAAGAGCTTCGGCAACGTGCGCATCATTCACGATCTCAATCTCTCCGTCGCCAAGGGGGAGCGTCATGCCATCATCGGCCCGAACGGCGCCGGCAAATCGACGACCTTCAACCTGATCAGCGGCCATCTCGCGCCGACCTCGGGAGACATCAGCCTCAATGGCGAGCCGATCGCAGGCCTGCGGCCGTTCGAGATCAACCGGCGCGGCTTGTCCCGCTCGTTCCAGGTCACCAACGTCTTCGCCAAGATGACGGTCTGGGAAAACATCCGCTGCGCCGTGCTGTGGGCCACCGGGCAGCGCTATGCGTTCTGGAAGAATATCGAAAACCTGCCGGAAGTCCGGCGGCGCACCGCCGAGATTCTCGAGGACATCCACCTCACCGCACGGCGGGACGTTCCCGCGGGCCTGCTCACTTATGCCGAGCAGCGCGAACTCGAGATCGGCATCACCATCGCCGGCGGCGCCAATGTCATCATGCTGGACGAGCCGACCGCCGGCATGAGCCACGCGGAAACCGAACGCGCCGTGAAACTGATCCGCCGGCTGAGCGAGGGCCGCACGCTTCTGATCGTCGAGCATGACATGAGCGTTGTATTCGGCCTTGCCGACCGCATCTCCGTGCTGGTGTACGGCCACATCATCGCGTCCGGCACGCCCGAACAGATTCGATCCGACCCCAAGGTCAAGGAAGCCTATCTCGGCGAGGAGGCCGCCTGATGCTCGAAGTCGAGGACCTGCACGCCTATTACGGCAAGAGCCACATCCTGCAGGGCGTCAGCATGCATATCGACGCTGGCGAGGTGGTGAGCCTGCTCGGCCGCAACGGCGTCGGCCGCTCCACCACCGTCAAGGCGATCATGGGCGAAGTCGCGCCGCACGGCGCGATCCGCTTCAAGGGACAGGACATCGCCGGCCTGCCCAGCCATCGCATCGCCCGCCTCGGCCTCGGCTACGTTCCCGAGCACCGCGACATCTTTCCGGGCCTCACCGTCCGGCAGAATCTGCTGCTCGGCATCAAGGACACCCGCAAGCCCGGCAAGTGGCGGCTCGACGACATGCTGGAGATGTTTCCCAACCTGAAGGCGCGCGCCGATACCGCGGCCGGTGTGCTGTCGGGCGGCGAAAAGCAGATGCTGACCACCTGCCGTACGCTGATGGGCGATCCGGAACTGATCATGATCGACGAGCCGACCGAGGGTCTGGCGCCGCTGATCGTTCAGCAGGTCGGCGACCTGATCGCCGAAATCGCCCGGCGGGGCATCGCCATCCTGCTGGTCGAACAGAAGCTGTCGATCGCCATGCGCATCTCCCACCGTGTGTATGTCATGGGCCATGGCCGCATCGTGTTCGAAGGCACGCCCGCCGAACTCACCGCCAATCAGACCGTCCGCAAGGAGTGGCTGGAAGTGTGACGCCTCGTGCGTGGTGCCGCGGGTGCAACGAGCCTGCGCGCACGGCGCGGCCGTCGGTCCGGCATTCATCGCAACGATGTTTCATCGCGCGCAATGGTCGCTCGCGCGCCGCGTCGCTGCCGCGACCCGTGGCCGATCCGCCGCGCCAACAGGGCGTCCGTCCCAGGAATGAGCCGGACACGATAACCTTAATCGCTCTTCTTGCCGAGATTGCGGAAGTTTTCGAAGTTCTCCTCGACACGCTTGCGCACGATATCGAATGCGTCCTTCTGCGATTTCGTCGCCATCTCCGCCAGTTCGCGCATGTTGTTGAGAGCGCCTTCGAACCGCTCCTTTGCCAGTTCGGCGCGTTTGCTCAGCGCGTTCTCCTGCTGCGCGTCAGCCATCGCCTGCCGCATCGATTCCTGAAGGATCTCCGACTGGCGACGGATCAAAGCCTGCCAGCCCTCGAACGCAACCCGGTTGGCTTCCGCAAGCGCTTCGATGTTCTTGCGCTCGCGCTCGATGATCGCCGAGAAATCCACGCCCGGAATCTTGAACTGCTCAAGCATCTTGGTGAAATCGAACAGCGGCATGTCGCCGGCCTTGCCGCTCTTGCTGGATGTGTTCTCGTTGGCCATTGGAGTTCTCCCTTTCCGGTTGACGAACGGCCTCAAGACAGAGATCGCTTCACGAAGAGTTGCGGCTCGCCTGATAGCTGTCAAGCGGAACCCCGGAATCGCCGTCGCGGCGGTATGTCCATCGCGGCGCCCGACATAAATTTGTCATCCGCGCCGTCGCCCCGCGACGCTCAACAAAATCGATGCCGATCCTCGACGAAAGGCCATTCCTACAATCCCGATACCGGTTTGCACGTGGCGCATGTCGGCGGAGCGCGAACGGTCTCGGCAACCCGCCGCGGCAGCGACGCGGCGAAGATTACAGTTGCAAAGTTCCGGATAGATGCTTCTATTTAGAACTATAAAAAGTTCAACGGGAGGTGTCTCGTGACGACAGTCAACTTGACGGTGAACGGAAAGGCTGTTTCCGGCAACGTCGAAGACAGGACCTTGCTGGTCCATTTCCTGCGCGATCATCTGAATCTGACCGGAACGCATGTCGGCTGCGATACCAGCCAATGCGGCGCATGCGTGGTGCATATCGACGGCCGCGCGGTGAAATCCTGCACCATGCTCGTGGGGCAAGCCGACGGCGCCAACATCACCACCATCGAAGGTCTTGCCAAGGGCGATCAGCTGCATCCGATGCAGGAGGCCTTCCGCGACAATCACGGACTGCAGTGCGGCTTCTGCACGCCGGGCATGATCATGTCGGCGGTCGACATCGTTCACCGCCACGGCGGCAAGCTCGACGAAGCGACGGTGCGGCAGGAGCTCGAGGGCAACATCTGCCGCTGCACCGGCTACCACAATATCGTGAAGTCGGTTCTCGACGCGGCCGGCCGGATGAGCGTCGCCAACGCCGCCGAATAGACGTCATTCGCGGCCCGCGACGAGGTCCGCGACGATCGCATGAATGATCATACGACCCGGCCTGATGCTTCATTCGCACGGCGCGAGGTCGGACAAGGAGATGTCCCATGGGAGTCGAAGGCATTGGCGCAAGCGTGTTGCGCAAGGAAGACAGGCGGTTCACCACCGGCAAGGGCCGCTACGTCGATGACATCAAGCTGGTGGGGATGACTCACGCGCAGTTCGTGCGCAGCCCGCATGGCCATGCCCGCGTCAAGAGCATCGACGCCTCCGCCGCTGAGAAGATGCCCGGCGTGGTCGCGGTGCTGACCGGACAGCAGATCGTCGACGACAAGGTCGGCAACCTGATCTGCGGCTGGGCCATCACCTCCAAGGATGGCTCGCCCATGAAAATGGGCGCATGGCCGGCGATGGCGCCGGAGATCGTGCGCTTCGTGGGCCAGGCGGTGGCGGTCGTGATCGCCGAGACCAAGAACCAGGCGCGCGACGCCGCGGAAGCCGTGGTGGTCGAATACGAGGAACTGCCTGCCGTCACCAACGTCAAGGCGGCGATCGCAAGCGGCGCGCCGCAGCTTCATCCCGAGGCGCCGGGCAACGTGGTTTATGACTGGGCGCTGGGCGACGAAGCCGCGACCAACGACGCCTTCAGCAAGGCGGCCAACGTGGTCAAGCTGGACCTCGTCAACAACCGCCTCGCGCCGAACGCGATGGAGCCGCGGGCGGCGATCGCGCAATATGACGAAGCCGAGGAGCACTTCACGCTCTACACCACCTCGCAGAATCCGCATGTCGCGCGGCTGGTGCTGTCGGCGTTCTACAACATCGCTCCCGAGCACAAGCTGCGCGTGATCGCTCCCGATGTCGGCGGCGGCTTCGGCTCCAAGATCTTCATTTATCCGGAAGAGATGGTGACGCTGTGGGCCTCGAAAAAGGTCAACCGTCCCGTCAAATGGACCGGCGACCGCACCGAGGCGTTCCTCACCGACGCCCATGGCCGCGATCACGTGTCCCACGCCGAGATGGCCTTCGACAAGGACAACAAGATCCTCGGCCTGCGGGTGAAGACCTACGCCAATTTCGGCGCCTATATGTCGCTGTTCTCGTCGTCGGTGCCGACCTATCTCTACGCGACGTTGCTCTCGGGCCAGTACAACATTCCGGCCATCTATGCCGAAGTGATGGGCGTCTACACCAATACATCGCCGGTCGACGCCTATCGCGGCGCCGGTCGGCCCGAGGCGAGCTATCTGCTCGAGCGCCTGATGGAAACCGCGGCGCGGCAGTTGAAGGTCGATCCGGCCGAACTGCGCAGCAAGAACTTCATCCGCGAATTCCCCCATCAGACGCCGGTGATCATGGCCTATGACACCGGCGACTTCCAGGCGTCGCTCGACGCCGCGATGAAATCGATCGACTATGCCGGCTTCCCGGCCCGCAAGGCCAAGGCGAAGGCCGAAGGCAAGCTGCGCGGCATCGGCCTGTCCTGCTATATCGAGGCCTGCGGCATCGCGCCGTCCAAAGCGGTCGGCAGTCTGGGTGCCGGCGTCGGCCTGTGGGAATCCGCCGAAATCCGCGTCAATCCGGTCGGCACCATCGAAGTGCTCACCGGCTCGCACAGCCACGGCCAAGGGCACGAGACGACCTTCTGCCAGTTGGTGGCCGAGCGCCTGGGCGTGCCGGTGAGCCAGGTCTCCATCGTGCACGGCGACACCGACAAGGTGCAGTTCGGCATGGGTACCTACGGTTCGCGCTCGCTCGCGGTCGGCGGCAGCGCCATCGTCAAGGCGCTGGAAAAGGTCGAGGCCAAGGCCAAGAAGATCGCGGCGCATCAGTTGGAGGCGTCGGAGAGCGACATCGTCATCGAGAATGGCGAGTTCAAGGTGACCGGCACCGACAAGTCGATCGCGCTGCCGATGGTGGCCCTCGCCGCCTACACCGCGCACAATCTGCCGGACGGCATGGAGCCGGGCCTGAAGGAAAGCGCCTTTTACGATCCGTCGAATTTCACCTTCCCGGCCGGGACCTACATCTGCGAGATCGAGGTCGATCCCGGCACCGGCAAGACCGAGTTCGTCAACTTCGTCGCGGCGGACGACTTCGGACGTCTCATCAACCCGATGATCGTCGAGGGGCAGGTCCATGGCGGCCTGACCCAGGGCATCGGCCAGGCGCTGCTGGAAAGCGCGGTCTATGACGGCAACGGCCAGCTCATCACCGCTTCCTTCATGGACTACGCGATGCCGCGCGCCGACGACGTGCCGTCCTACAAGCTGCAGCACACGACGACGCTGTGTCCGGGCAATCCGCTCGGCGTCAAGGGCTGCGGCGAGGCCGGCGCCATCGGCGCCTCGGCGGCGGTGATCAACGCCATCACCGACGCCATCGGCAACAACAAGCTGGACATGCCGGCGACGCCCGACCGGGTGTGGCACGCCATTCAGGCCAGCGCGTAAGCTCGAGGAGACGCATCATGTATGAGACCCACTATCATCGCGCCTCCTCTATCGACGACGCGGTGGCGCAGTTCGGCAAGGGTTCGGAGGCGAAATTCCTGGCCGGCGGACAAACCTTGCTGCCGGTGATGAAGCAGCGCCTCGCCGCCCCGTCCGATGTGATCGACATTGCCAGGATTCCGGCGATGATCGGCATCGAGGTGAGCGGCGATGCCGTCACCATCAAGGCGGCGACGACGCATTACGACGTCAACACCAGCGCCGATGTGCAGAAAGCAATTCCGGCTTTAGCGCAGCTTGCCGGCATGATCGGCGATCCCGCCGTCCGCTATCGCGGCACCATCGGCGGCTCGCTCGCCAATAACGATCCCGCGGCGGACTATCCGGCGGCGGTGCTGGCGCTGGGCGCCACGGTCAAGACCAACAAGCGCAGCATCGCGGCGGACGATTTCTTCAAGGGTCTGTTCGCCACGGCGCTCGAGGACGGCGAGATCATTACCGCGGTCTCCTTCCCGATCCCGGCCAAGGCAGGCTATGCGAAGTTTCGGCATCCGGCCTCGCGCTTCGCGCTGACCGGCGTGTTCGTCGCCCAAACCAAGGGCGGCGAGGTGCGCGTTGCCGCCACCGGTGCCTCGCAGAACGGTGTGATGCGGGTGGCCGCGATCGAACAGGCGCTGAAGACCAACTGGTCCGCCGGCGCCCTCGATGGCATCAAGCTCCCGGCCGACGGACTAATGACGGATCTTCACGGCAGCGCCGACTATCGCGCCAACCTCATCAAGGTGATGACGCAGCGCGCGGTCGCCAACGCCGGCTGACAGTCACTCGTCTGCGGACATCTGGCTCACGGCGCGCCGTAAGGCGCGCCGTTGTCGTTTGCACCGGCGCGGCCTCTCAATAAGAAGCATTTTTAGCGAGAAGATCGTGCGGCGGCGAGACCGTGGTGACCGAGGCCCAGGTGCCGCACCGCGTCGCCTTCATTGTGCCTGGCTGCATGTTCGTTGATTTCCATCGGTTGGCGACAGCTCACGATGGCGCGGGGCGGGATTCATTCCACCGTCATTGCGAGCGATGCGCGGCAATTCAGAAAATGACCGGAACAAGGGGCGCATCGTTTTGTCGCTTCGCTTCTCATCATGACGACGTCATTCACCGGCACAACCTTCGCCGGCCATGCGGCTTCATCGCGCCGCCGCTTCCGCAGCCGCCCGCGCCAGATTGGCCTCGTACTGTGCACGCGCCGACAGATACTGCTTCGGCCAGGCTTGCCCGGCGAAACCGATCTTCGCCGCTTCGTGGATGACGAAAGAGGGATCGGCGAGATGCGGCCGGGCGATGGCACAGAGATCGGCGCGGCCCGCAGCGATGATCGAATTGGCGTGGTCGGCCTCCGAGATCGCGCCGACCGCGATGGTGGCGACATGCTCCTCATTGCGAATCTTGTCCGAGAACGGCGTCTGGTAAAGCCGGCCGTATACCGGTTTCTGATCGTTCACCACTTGCCCCGACGAACAGTCGATCAAGTCGGCGCCCGCATCCTTGAACATGCGCGCGAAGATCGCCGCGTCTTCCGGCGTGTTGCCGCCATCGAACCAGTCATGCGTGGACAATCGCACCGATGTCGGTTTCGCCTCCGGCCATGCCGCGCGCACGGCGCGAAACACCTCCAGCGGGAATCGCGCGCGGTTCTCATGGCTGCCACCGTATTCGTCATCACGGATATTGGTCAGCGGCGACAGGAAACTCGACAACAGATAACCGTGCGCGGCGTGCAACTCGAGTATATCGAAGCCGATGCGCGCCGCGCGCCGTGTCGCCGCGACGAATTCAGCGATCACGCGATCCATATCAGCCCGGGTCATTGCGCGCGGCACATCGGAATGCGGCAGATAGGGCAAGGCGGATGCGGAGATCAGCGGCCAGCCGCCCGTGGCGAGCGGCTCGTCCATGCCCTCCCATGCCACACGGGTGGATCCCTTGCGGCCGGCATGGCCGAGCTGAATGCCGATCTTCGCCGGCGTATGCCGGTGCACGTAATCGACGATACGTTGCCACGCCCTTTCCTGCTCGTCATTCCACAAGCCAAGGCAGCCCGGCGTGATGCGCGCCTCGGGCGCCACGCAGGTCATCTCGCCGAAGATCAGCGCCGCGCCCCCGTCAGCGCGCGCGCCGAGATGCACCAGATGAAAATCGTTCGGCACGCCATCGACGGCGGAATACATCGCCATCGGCGACACCATGATCCGATTGTGCAGATGCAGGTCGCGCACTTTGTAAGGCGTGAACATCGGCGGGGGCGGCGGTCCGTTCGACGACACCTCGATGCCCGCGCGCTGTGCGAACCAGCGCTCGAAATTCTCCAGCCACGCCTTGTCGCGCAGGCGCAGATTCTCATGACTGATTCGCTGCGAGCGCGTCAGCATCGAATACATGAACTGCTCCGGCTCCAGCGTATCGGCGTAGCGTTGACCCACCACCTCGAACCATTCCATGGCATTGCGCGCCGCGTTCTGAATGCGCGCGACGTCAACGCGGCGGACCTCCTCATAGCGCGTCAGCACCTCGGGAATGCTGCCCCGGCCATGACCGGCAAGATCGAATTGCCGCGCTAGCTCGATGGCATCATCGATGGCGAGCTTGGTGCCGGAGCCGATGGCAAAATGCGCGGTATGCGCGCTGTCGCCCATCAGCACGACGTGGCTCCGCCCGTTGAAGTGGCTCCAGGTGTCGCATATCAGGCGGCCGAAATTGAGCCATGCCGACCCCCGCAAATGCCGCGCATTCGACAGCAGCTTGTGGCCGTCCAGCGTCTCGGCGAACAGAGTTTCGCAGAACGCGATCGACGCGTCCTGATCCATCTTGTCGAGACCATGCGCCTTGAACACCTCATCGGTTGTCTCGACGATGAAGGTCGAGGTGCTGGCGTCGAAGCGATAGATATGTGCCTGAAACCAGCCGTGCGCCGTCTTGCGGAAATCGAAAGTGAAGGCATCGAAACGCTTGTCGGTGCCGAGCCAGATGTA
>DATMSE010000013.1:0-7450 GCA_035565575.1 Xanthobacteraceae bacterium | reverse complement strand
CACCGAGATACAGCCCGAGACCAGCGTGGCGACGCAGACATTGCCGCACGCTTCGACCGCCAGCGAATCGAACATCTGATATCCGCCGAGACCGCAGATCGGGCGGCCGCGCTCGCCGCGATAGATCACCTCGCCCGGCTTCACCTCGCCCGGCGCGGACAGATCATAAGCCCACAGCCGCGCGGTCGGCGTCTCGGCGACATAGACGATGCTCTCGTCCGGCGAGAGGCCGATGCCATTGGCCGGCAGCATGCCGAACACCGCCTCGACCACCTCGCCGCCGTTCGGCTTCATGTAATAGGCCGCGCCGACATCCATGTCGCGCGCGCGACGCTTGCCGAGATCGGTGAACCACAGCCCGCCCTCCTTGTCGAACACCAGATCGTTCGGCCCCTTCAACGGGTGCTCGCCGCAACGCTCCGCCAGCGTCTCGACCTTGCCGGTTTGCAAATCGACGCGCTGGATCGAGCCGCCGATATATTCGTGCGGCGCCGGCGCGCCCGGCATCATGGTGCCGCGTGAAGCGGTCCAGCTGAAGCCGCCATTGTTGCAGACGTAGATCTTGCCGTCCGGGCCCATCGCCGCGCCGTTCGGCCCGCCGGGCATTTTCGCAACCACGTCCTTGCGGCCGTCGGGCCAGACGCGGGTCAGTTGCTGCGCGCGGATTTCCACCAGCACCACCGAGCCATCCGGCAGCACCACCGGACCTTCGGGAAACGCGAGATCGGTGGCGAGAACGCGGACATTGGCCATGGAGATTCCTTTGCTTTTCTTGTCGTGCTGTGGTCGTGCCGCGATCATCGCGCGCGACGCGAGGCGAGTAAAGCAAACAACTTTTGGCCTGCCAAGGCGCGTCATCCAGCGAGGCCGCGCGTCTGCCATGCACATCCTGTGACCGATCAATATACTCGTCGATCACAATTGACCTTCGTTCCTGGGCCTGATGAGCTAGTGAAGCCGTCACCCTGAGGTGCTGTCGCACAGCGACAGCCTCGAAGGGCGACGGCGATCCTTCGAGGCTCGCTTCGCTCGCACCTCAGGATGACGCCATCGGCTTCGTACCGGGTGAACGACAATCGAGAAGGACTCGCATGATGCAGACCCAGCCCGCCCCCGCCGCCAAGACCCTCGACGACGAAGTGCTCTATGACGTGCGCGACGGCATCGCGACACTGACGCTGAACCGGCCGGAGCGGCTGAACACCATCTCGCGCGAGATGCTGATGCTGCTCGGCCAATTGCTGTTGAAGGCCGACGCCGACCCGGCGGTGCGCGTCGTCATTCTCACCGGTGCCGGGCGCGCCTTCTGCGCCGGGCTCGATCTCAACGCGGCGACCAAGGGCAGCGGCATCGGGTCGCAGAACGATACAACCAGCACCGTCACCACGCTCGATCTCAAGACCGCGCCGCCCACCATCCTCTTCAACATGGAGAAGCCGACCATCTGCGCGCTGAACGGCAGCGCCGCCGGCTACGGCATGGACATCGCGCTCGGCTGCGACATCCGCATCATGGCCGAGGGCGCGAAATTCGCCGCCGCCTTCGTCAAGCGCGGCGTGGTGCCGGAATCCGGCGGCACCTGGTTTCTGCCGCGCATGATCGGCTGGGCCAAGGCGGCGGAACTGATCTTCACCGGCCGGACGCTCTCCGCCGTCGAGAGCCTCGCCATGGGCCTCGCCAACGAGGTGGTGGCGACCGGCGACGTGATGTCGCGGGCGAACGCCGTCGCGGCGGAGATCGCGGGGAACGCACCGCTCGCGGTGCAGGCCGCCAAGCGCATGATGCGCTCCGGCCTGTCGGAGAGTTTCGGCGACCACGTCCATCATGTCTTCCTGCAATTGCTGCCGTTATTCCGCAGCGAAGATTTTCGCGAAGGCATGGCCTCGTTCCTCGAAAAGCGGCCGCCGAACTTCAAGGGACGCTGACCGCACACGCGAATTTCACAACGCGCAATTCGCGCCTGCAACAAAGCCTTCACCAGTGGAGTGAATTTGGCATTCGCTCATCGCTTTGCAGCAATTCCGACGAGCGAATGCCAAACTCAAAACTCCACTGGAAATATAGCTTCTAGTGGTCCTTGGATTTTAACATTTGCGCAAACCCCGCTGAAACGGGAGGCAAATGTTAAAATCGGACCACTAGCGCCGCTCTCCCGATCATGCATACTTGCGCAGCGTCCGGCTCTCAGATCCGCACCAAGACGGATCAGGCCTTGGCGCACACAAGGGACATTCAGGGAGAGCGATATGCGACGAAACGTGCCTCACGTGACGACGGCGGCGCTTGCCGCGGTGTTGATGACGGCCATGGCCGGCAGCGCCAACGCCCAGAAGAAATACGACCCCGGCGCCAGCGATACCGAAATCAAGATCGGCAACATCATGCCGTATAGCGGCCCCGCTTCGTCCTATGCGACGATCGGCAAGACCGAAGCCGCCTATTTCAAGATGCTGAACGAGAAAGGCGGCATCAACGGACGCAAGATCAACTTCATCTCCTATGACGATGCCTACAGTCCGCCGAAGACCGTGGAGCAGGCGCGCAAGCTGGTGGAAAGCGACGAAGTGCTGTTCATCGGCAATCCGCTGGGCACGCCGGGCAACACGGCGATCCAGAAATACATGAACAGCAAGAAGATCCCGCAACTGTTCGTGTCCACCGGCGCGGCGAAGTGGAACGATCCGAAGAACCATCCATGGACCATGGGCTGGCAGCCCAGCTATCAGGTCGAAGCCCGCATCTATGCCGCCTACATCCTGCAGCATTATCCGGGCAAGACCATCGGCCTGCTTTATCAGAACGATGATTTCGGCAAGGATTATGTCATCGGGCTGAAGGAAGGGCTCGGCGACAAGGTCAGCATGATCAAAGTCGAAGTGCCTTACGAGGTGTCGCAGCCGACGGTGGATTCCCAGGTGGTGCAGATCAGAACCGCCAATCCGGATATCTTCGTCAATATCACCACGCCGAAGTTCGCCGCACAGGCGATCAAGAAAGTCGCGGAGCTGAACTGGAAGCCGGTCCACTTCCTCACCAACGTGTCGATCTCGGTCGGCAGCGTGATGCAGCCCGCGGGCTACGAGAACGGCCAGGGCATTCTCAGCGCCGCCTACATGAAGGACCCGAAGGACAAGAAGTGGGACAACGATCCCGCCATGAACGAATGGCGCGAGTTCATGAAGAAGTACTATCCCGAGGGAAATCTTGACGACGGCGCCACCGTGTTCGGCTATGGCGTCGCCAAGGGCTTCGAGCAGGTGCTCAAGCAATGCGGCGACAATCTCACGCGCGAGAACATCATGAAGCAGGCGGCCAATCTCGATTTCGAGATCGGCATCTACCTGCCGGGCGTGCGGATCAAGACCAGCCCGACCGACTTCGGACCGATCGAGCAATTGCAGATGATCAAATTCGAGGGCGAGAGCTGGGAATTGTTCGGCCCGCTGATGAGCGGCGAGAAGAATTCGTAAAGGTCTCGTCATGCTTCGACCGGCACTCGTTCCATAGAGACGACTCACAGCCTGCAACGTCGTGGCCGGATTTATTCGGCCATGACGATCCGGAGCGCGACTGGCTGGAATTGAAGAGTGTGCCGTCATCCAGAGGTGCGAGCGAAGCGAGCCTCGAAGGATCGCGGCCCTCGCCCTTCGAGGCTGGCGCTACCCGCCAGCACCTCAGGGTGACGGCCTCACATTCAGCATCGGCAAATAATGCTCTAACTACTTCTTCGCGCCCTCAGCACCCTCCTTCGCCGCATCCTTGCCATCCGTCGTACCATCCTTGGCCGGCGCGGCGGGCTCGGGCTTTTTCTGCGCGGCCTGCAAGTCATCCACCCGCTTCTGCAACGCCGCGACCGCTGTCTTGAGCGCCTCGATCTGCCGGCTCGCGGCATCGAGCTTGCGCTGCTGGTCGAGCGACATCTGCGTCATCGTCTTCTTGAGAAAATCGACGTTGCTCTGCAGGCAACTGGTCCGGCGCGCCATGTCCTTCTCGGCCGTGCAGATCTCGATCCCCGGGACATCCTGCGCCATGGCGCCGGCCAGGGGCGCCGCGCCCAGCCATGCCACTGTCATCGCCATCGCCATGCCACGCATCGTCGCTCCTTCCAGCCGCCGGATGCCGCGTCGCGGCGGCGTCCTCGTCACGCAAACGGTTTATTGATATCTGCGGCCGATCGTGATCGCCACCTCGGTCTCGCCCGTCGTCCCAATCGCCAATCGCCGCCTCCATGACCCAGACCAGTCCAGCGACGGAATCGTTCGTTTATGTGATCGGCAGTGCGGCGTGTGGCCGCTACCTCACCTATGTCGGATGGACGCTGGATGTGGAGCGGCGGCTGGCCCAGCACAACGCCGGCACCGGCGCGCGCTCGACCCGCGGCCGGCAATGGGTGCTGCTCCATGTCGAGCGGTTCGCCACGCGCACCGAAGCCATGAGCCGCGAATGGCACCTCAAGCGCGACCGCCGCTTCCGCAAATCGCTGACGCCGGACGCCGCGCGGTCAGCCACGCCCACTCATCCGATCCGAGACGCGCGGCCGGCTCCGGCCTGCCGGCCGGACAGCACTGCTGTCCCAAAACGCGACGCCGCGGCGGGGCCACGTTAACCTCCGGAACGGGGCTGGAACGAAGCGTGGCCGAATCGGAAGACGCCGCCCGCCCTGTGCTGATTTCCGCGGATTCCCGCGAACAGATCGGCGCGGACCGACGGCCCATCAGCCGGAAACGCGCTGTGGCGCACGCGCGACATTAATATTTTGGCCTCCCACCCAAATGGGGGAAGCGCGCCGATGGGCCGTGATTGTAGGGAAAGGCGGGATGCTGCACGTCACACTGCACATCTCAATTTCCCGCGCGAGCGGGCCCATTGATTGCTCTACTGTTGAATTTTACAGGAATACTGGCTTTCAAGGCTGGCGCATGCGCCAGCCTTTTTGTTCGAACCGCCCCGGCCGCGTGCCGGAGCGCTGTGCGAGCTCCGGTCAGGTCGTCATCGGGCTCAGCGCGGGCGCCGGCGTCTCCCGCGGCAGGATCAGCGCCGCGACCACCACCAGCAGGCAGAGTGCCGCGAAAGTCTGCAGCATCAGCCCGAAGCCGCCCTGCCCGTAGAGCCAGGCCACCAGCCCCACCGAGGCACCGGCGGCGGTGAAGCCGACGAAGTAGCGGACGGCGAAGGCGCGCGAGCGCCATTCCTCCGCCGTGTACTTGCCGACCATGGCGTCGTTCACGGTGATCTGCCCGAACAGGCCGATGACGATGCCGATCGCGGCGGCGATCAGCGCCCAGTTGCTGGCCGTGGCCGCCGCATACAGCAACGGCGGCAGAACGATCGACATCGGCAGGAACACGGCTTTCAGCGAGTAGCGGTCCACCATCTTGCCGATGGTGTATTGCGTCGCCGCGCCGAACACATAGACCCCGGCCGCGATCACGCCGATCAACGCGGCATTGTGGGTCAGATCCGTCAGCCGCTCGGTGAACAGTTTCGGCAGCGCCACGGTGATGGCGTTGAAGGTGGTCGAGATCGCGATCACCACCACCAGCAGCGACAGCAGCACGCGCCACATCTCGTTCTTGGCGATGCGCACCTGGGCGGCCGCCTGCTTGGTGCCTCTGCGATCCTCGTGGGCGACGGCGCGCATGAAGCCGATGCCGATGGCGGCGGTGACGAGGCCGGGCAGGATGAAGGCCCAGCGCCAGCCGAGATACTGACCGATGACGCCGGTCACAAGCGCCGACGACGCCACGCCGAAATTGCCCCACAGGCCGTTGACGCCCATCTCGCTGCCCAGCCTGTCGGCATAGGACACCAGCATCGCGGTGCCGACCGGATGATAGATCGAGGCGAACAGGCCGACCGCCAGCAGCGTCGCGCCGAGTTGCAGCGGTGTCTGCACCAGCCCCACTGCGATCATCGCGACGCCGATGCCGAAGAAATAGATCACCATCATGTGGCGGCGGCTCCAGCGGTCGCCGAGCCAGCCGGTGACCAGCGAGCCGGCGCCGAAGGCTACGAATGCAGGCGTCGCATAAGGAAGTAGTTCCGAATAGCTCATTCCCATCGCCGGCCCCATGATGATGACTGCGGCGGCGAAGATCAGCATTGCGTAGTGATCGATGAAATGAGCGGCGTTGATATATCGGATAACCTGTGATGCGTCGTTCATGGACAGATCCTGCGAAAAGTAAAAAGCTGGTACACTATAGGACATGCCGTTCACGGGATTCCGCCAATGACTGTCGCGCAAAAGCCAGAAATGCCGATCGCCCTGGAAGGCCATGTTGGCGCCGGCGTGCACCTGTTGGCCGCGCGGTATCCGAAGGGTACCCATCACGACACCCACATCCATCGCGAGGCGCAACTGGTGTTCGCCGCCAGCGGCACCATGCAGGTGACGACACCGAAAGGCCGCTGGCTGGTGCCGCCCGGCCGCGCGGTGTGGGTGCCGGCGCGGCTCGAGCATGCCATCGGCGTGCTCGCCGACATCGAAATGCGCACGCTCTATTTCGACATTGACTGGCTGACCCGCAACAACCGCGGCCTCGATGCGGAATTCGTGGTCCGTGTCTCGCCGCTGCTGCGCGAGGCCGTTCTGGCGCTGTTCGAGCGGGAGCGCACCGAGGCGCGCGACAGCCTGCTGCTGCGCCTGATCATGCTGGAATTGCATCAGGCCGAAGACCCGACCACGTTCATTCCGCTGCCGCGCGAGCCGCGCTGCCGGGCCGCCGCCGATCTGGTGCTCGCCGCGCCGATGCGGACGCACGACATCGCCGAACTGGCGCGGCAGGTCGGCACCTCGGCCCGGACCTTGTCGCGGCTGTTCGTCAGCGAGACGCATCTCAGCTTCAAGAGCTGGTGCCAGCGCGCCCGCGTCGCCACCGCGATCGAGCGCTGGGCCCTCGATCCGCGCCGCTCGATCAAGCAGACCGCGGCGGAGATGGGCTACAACAGCTTTCCCGCCTTCTGCCACGCGTTTCGTCAGGTCACCGGCAAAACGCCGAAGGAATTTGTCGGCGAGCGGTGAAGCGTTACGCGCCAGATATTTTTGATCGACTCACAACACGAGAATCGTCGTCCCCGCGCAGGGAGGGACGACACGTCATCACGGGCGTCGTCATGGCCGGGCTTGTCCCGGCCGTCCACGTCTTAAAAACGTGTCAGCAAGCAAGACGTGGATGGCCGGAATAAATTCGGCCATGACGGAAACACCATCGTCATTGCGAGCACTCGGATCAGCGCTTCGCGCTGTCCGGGCACAGGCTCCGCGAAGCAATCCGGAAGGCCAAAGAACAAGAACTGGCGACTGTGATTGTGGTCAATGGGGATTGTCTCTCCACGGTCTGTTGTCGCGAGCCATTGTGTTGAGGGCGATGAGGAGCTTTCGTGCGATGGCGATGATGGCGACCTTTGCGGGTTTTCCGGCGGCGCGCATCGCCTGATATTCGGCCTT
>DATMSE010000012.1:0-34277 GCA_035565575.1 Xanthobacteraceae bacterium | reverse complement strand
CGCGGCGACCTCGCCGAGGATGAAGAACGGCCGGTAGGCCTCGATCTCGGCGGCCACATAGGGTTCGCGGATATAGCCGTTGCGCAGCCGGGCGGCGATGCTGGCGGCGAGCTGCGCCGGGGTCAGGCCGCGCGCCGTCACCGCGCCGATCAGCGGCATGGTGATGGCGCCGCCGGCGCCGACCGCATAGGAATTGGTGAGGCCGTCCTGGCCGTAGACCACGATGCGCAGCTTGTCGCCGGCATCGAGGCGGTATTCGGAATCATAGGCCGGCACCGTCACCTGCGGGCGATAGGCCGCGCGGGCGGGAATGACGCGCGGCGCGGCATATCCCGGACCGGGACGCGGCGTGGCGGCAAAGCTGTTGCGCAAGGCGGCGATGGCGCCGCCGGAGGAGGCTGCCTCAGTGCGGGCGGCAGGGGCTGGCGACGGGACCGCGGGCGATCCGCCATAGGCGAGGCGGTCGAGGCTGCCCGGCGGATGGCCGCTCGCCACCGGCCCCGGCCGATGCATGCAGCCCGACAGCGCGACGGCGCTGAGCGCTGCCGCAGCGATACTTCCCAACGCACGCACTCTTCGCACAGGCTTATCCCTTGTCACGAGACAAGCTTTGTTATGGTGCGGTTAAGGTTAATAAAGCGTGTGAATAGGCGCGAAGCTTTCGCCTTCGACCAAGGCTTTAAGCTGTCACACCGATTCCGATCGGACACGCCACACCGGTTCCAGCCAGCCCACAGTACCCGCCCGGATTCTTCGCCAGATACTGCTGGTGATAATCCTCGGCGAAGAAGAACGCCGGCGCCGGCTTGATCTCGGTTGTGATCGCACCGAGTCCCTTGGACGCGAGCGCCTTGCCGAAGGCGGTCCGGGACTGCAAAGCCGCCTTCTGCTGCGTCTCGTCGAAGGTGTAAATGGCGGATCGATACTGCGTCCCGATGTCGTTGCCCTGGCGCATCCCCTGCGTGGGATCGTGGTTTTCCCAGAACGTCTTCAGCAACTGCGCATAGGACAGCCGCGTCGGGTCGAACACCGCCAGCACGACCTCGGCATGGCCGGTTTGCCCGGAACAGACCTCATCGTAAGTGGGATTGGGCGTGTAGCCTCCGGCATAGCCCACCGCGGTGACATATACAGCGTCGCCTAATTCCCAGAACAGACGCTCGGCTCCCCAGAAGCAGCCGAGCGCAAATACCACCTGCGCCGTTCCTTCCGGATAAGGTCCCTTCAGCGGGTGCCCATTGACGAAATGATACTTGGCCGTGGGGATCGGCTCGTCGCGGCCCGGCAGTGCGTGCGCGGCGCTCGGCATTTCGACGGATTTGCGCATGAACAGCATGAAGACCTCCCGACGATTTTGGTGAGCCGCATCTGCCGGTCTTATATCACAATCCGGCGGGGGACGGCCGACAGCCGGCGGCACCTCTCCATATAAGTCCGCGCAGCACCTTTACGAGGGGAGCTCCCCCTGGGCCGATCCAAGCTCCGCGATGGAGCGTCAGTCGCGGGCGTAGCCGATCAGCGGCTTGCGTGGCCGAAAGATCAGCAGCAGCACCAGCGCCAGCACGCCCATGATCGCCCAGGCCGGCTGATTGAGAATGACCTTGATGACATCGGTCCAGAGCCACGGGGCAGTTCCTTCCACCATGGTCCGCAATGCCTGCTGGCTGCTTTGATGAATATCGTTCCAGAACTCGCCCAGCGGCGTTAGCCGGAGGGTCTGATCGGCGATCGATCGGGCTCCGTCATAGACCAGAAAGACAAAGGCTCCCGCCAGGAACAGCAGGCCGATGAGACGAAACAAGCCCCTGATCATGCAATCACCTGTCACTGTGCGGTGGCGGACCACAAATCCGGTCGGATTCGGGCAATAGCGGGGGTGGCACCGGAATTCAACCGCATGAGACCGCAAAACCGGCCCTGATGGCGACAATTCCGGTTCCGGCACGGCCCTGACACCCGTTGACGGTCCCAGCCAGGCCCATTATAAGGGCGGCCAAATGGCGGCAGGCGCAATCCTGCCGCCGCTGTTCTTTGAGCGCTGCCGCAGTCCGGGCCCGTAGCTTCGAGCGTGGCGGTTCAAAGACAATCCCGAAACACGCAAGCGTCGAGCGCCCTTTCGAACGACCGACGTCAATCAGCCCGGCCTGCCGAAACCGGCGGCTGCTGAAGGATCAGGAAGAGCATGGCTAATACGTCCTCCGCCAAGAAGGCGACGCGCAAGATTGCCCGCCGCACCATCGTCAACAAAGCGCGCCGCACCCAGATGCGCGGTTCGGTTCGCAAGGTCGAAGAAGCCTTGGCCAAGGGCGACCGCGAAGCCGCTGTTTCCGCAATGGCCTTGGCCGAACCCGCGCTGATGCAGGCCGCGCAGCGCCACATCATCCATAAGAATGCCGCCAGCCGTAAGGTGTCGCGCCTCGCGCATCGGATCGCCAAGCTGGCGAAGTAATCGCGCGACCGATAGCAACGTGTTTTCGACAAGCCCGGCTCCGCCGGGCTTTTTGTTTGCCGCAATGCGATGCGCGGGATGTCATCTTTCCGCGGCGCATGACCAACGGGCCACGCGGTCGGCCCTGATCATTCTCGCATCGCAGAAGAACCGGATTGCAGGAGAAGAAGCCGCCGCTTCGATCCGGGTCTGGCGCAGTTCACAGCGTGACACTGTGACCTTGCGGATGAAAACCTGCCGACAGGGACATTCTCCGAACTGCAGTCGCGTGCGACCGCGCTTTGCACTCCATGCCGGAATGCAGGTCGAACGCTTTGCCTTTGCGATCGCATCCGGCAAGCGAGGAGAATGCCTGACTCGATCTTCGCGAGCGCCGTTTGAGAGATGCCTAAACATCACACGGCGACACGGCAACACTTGGCTGCCTGTCATTGCGCTTGACTTCCGCGTCCGCATTGCTTTTGCGACATCACACGCGGTCCGGCCCCGCAGCACCGCGAGGGTTACCCTGAAGAACGGCGCAGAAAAATCCGCGACTCGCTAATCACTTATCCACATAGCGCGCAGCAGCGCTTCAAAAATGATATCCGTGGCGGTCGAACGTAAATGAATTATGAAAATCTTTTTTGCGTGACAGATTTCCGACACGCCGCTTACGCACTTCGAATCCGTGCGCAGATTCAAAACCTTGTCCACGCGATACGACACGCGTCGAGAAAAACGCGCGGGCCAAGTGATCGATGTGAGGACCAACGCGACATCAAGCCCGTTGCGAGAAACTGGGGCTCGTGTATTTCTTAATCGTCCGCAGCGCTCCCAGTTCTTCAGATCAGTGCGGTTTGAGAAATGGGGCGGGCGTGCAGATCGGTGGCGATGTGTACGTGAGCGGCGCTTTCCAAGCGATCGGCAGGCTGTCGCTCATGGCTTCATGAGAACGGTGTTTCTGTGCCTGAATTTCCCGCTGTCAAAAGCTCGTCATGAGCTCCGCAGCACAAAAGGGGAAGCGACCAGAAATACGTGCCGCGTCGATGCTGGAAACATCCGGCGGACCGCCTTGAGGAAGGCATTGAGTGCGGGCAGGCATGCGCGCGAACCGTTTTGGTTCGCGGCACGCGGACTGATCGAGAAACGGTTGAGCATTGCCATGAATGGTCGTGGCAAAAAGGGGGGTTTTTCATGCGCGTCGGTATCACTGGCCTAACGCATCAAGTGATCTCTCTGGTTTCCTCCGTGCCGAATTCGGCATCGGCGCAACCCCGGGCCCGCGCTCCCAACGACTTCCCGTCCTAGCCCCGATCTCGCTTTTCATCCAACGTCGCAACTGAAGCCGACACGGCGTGAGCCGGAGGCACGGCATCTGAGATTGCGTCGATGCAATGCGAATGCACGCCGCTGCACCACAGCGCGGGCAACGGGATTTCGTCGCCATTCAACTCTTCAACACAATCAAGCAAAGTCAAAAAACAATGTCGAACTTGGAACAGGATCGTTGGTCGCGGGTAAAAAGCCGTCTTCGCTCGAGTGTCGGCGAGGACGTCTATTCAAGCTGGTTTGCACGCATGGATCTTGAAAGCGTGCAGGACCAGAGCGTGCATCTGACGGTCCCGACCAAGTTTCTGCGCAGCTGGATTCAGACGCATTATGCCGATCGCGTCCTGCTGTGCTGGCAGGCGGAGATGCCCGAGGTCATCCGGGTCGACGTCACGGTCCGTACCGCCGCGCGAAGCCTCACGCCGGCCAAGGAAACGATGGCACCGGCTGAAGCGCGCCCGGCGGAACAGCGCCTCAATGGCCGCGCCACGCCTGAATTGCGCGCGGTGGCGACCGCACCGGTTTCGGCGAACCATGACGCACTCGGCGGCTCGCCGCTCGACCCCCGCCTGACCTTCGCGACCTTCGTCGTCGGCCGCTCCAACGCGCTGGCACAGGCGGCCGCGCGCCAGGTCGCCGAAGGCCGCCGCGGCGACAACGTCATGTTCAATCCTCTTTATATCCATTCCGGCGTCGGCCTCGGCAAAACCCATTTGCTGCAGGCAGTGACCTGGGCCGGCAATTCCGGCAACGAGCGCAAGGTGCTGTATCTCACCGCCGAGAAGTTCATGTATGGCTTCGTCGCCGCGCTGAAATCGCACACCGCGCTCGCCTTTAAGGAAGCGCTGCGCGGCATCGACGTGCTGGTGATCGATGACCTGCAATTTCTTCAAGGCAAGTCCACGCAGGCCGAGTTCTGCCACACGCTCAACGCACTGATCGATGCCGGACGCCAGGTGGTGATCGCGGCCGATCGTCCGCCGGCGGACCTTGAAAGTCTCGATGACCGCGTCCGTTCCCGGCTCGCCGGCGGCCTCGTTGTCGAAATGGGCCCGCTCGGGGAGGATCTGCGGCTCGGCATTCTGAAATCGCGCGTCAATGCAGCGCGCGCCCATCACGCCTCTTTCGAAGTGCCCACGCCGGTGCTGGAATATCTGGCCAAGGCCATCACCCACAATGGACGCGATCTTGAGGGCGCCATCAATCGCCTGCTGGCGCACAGCAAGCTCAATGCTCAGCCGGTCACGCTGGAAATGGCGGAGCGTGAAGTTCGCGACCTCATACGCCCCCAGGAACCCAAGCGCATCAAGATCGAGGATATTCAGCGCGTGGTGGCGCGCCAGTACAATGTCAGCCGTTCCGACCTGTTGTCGTCGCGGCGCACCGCCAACGTGGTCCGCCCGCGCCAGGTCGCAATGTATCTCGCCAAGACGCTGACGCTTCGCTCATTGCCGGAAATCGGCCGGCGCTTCGGCGGCCGTGACCATACGACGGTGCTGCACGCGGTACGCAAGATCGAGGCCTTGGTGGCCAAGGACGTCTCATTGTCCGACGAGGTCGAACTGCTGAAGCGCCAATTGCAGGAATAGCGGCCGGAGCAGCGGCGGGCGGCGCAAGGCGCGAAGAATCCGCTGCATAAGGGCCCTCTCCGCCCTTGCCTTTGACCGCGCGACAAGCCACCCTGCGGACCCCCCGCGGGGTTGACCAAAGCCCGTCATTGTTCGACCTTGCGGGGCCATCTGCCGTGGCGCCGTTCCGGCTGCCCGGCATCTCCATCACATGGTTCGAAATCCGGATCGGGCAGGTTAGCGATGAAGGTTACCGTCGAACGCGCGCAGTTGCTCAAGTCGCTGGGCCACGTCCATCGTGTGGTCGAGCGCCGCAACACCATTCCGATTCTCGGCAACGTGCTGATCCGCGCCGAAAATGCGCGCCTGTCGCTGAAAGCCACCGACCTCGACCTCGAAGTCACCGAAACTTTGGCGGCGGAAACCGCGACGGCCGGCTCGACCACGGTTCCGGCGCACATGTTCTACGACATCGTGCGCAAGCTGCCCGACGGCTCGCAGATCGTGCTGGAAAGCGATGGCGACCGCGGCGTCATGGCGATCCGCGCCGGCCGCAGCCGCTTCACGCTGCAAACACTGCCTGAAAGCGACTTTCCGGATCTCGCTGCTGGCGATATGTCGCATGCCTTCTCGCTGCCGGCCGCCAGCGTCAAGCGGCTGATCGACCGCACCCAGTTTGCGATCTCCACCGAGGAGACGCGCTATTATCTCAACGGCATCTATCTGCATGCCGCCGGCAGCGCGAAATCGGAAACGCTGCGCGCCGTCGCCACTGATGGCCATCGGCTGGCGCAGGTCGACCTGCCGCTGCCGAAGGGTGCCAGCGGCATCCCGGGGGTGATCGTTCCCCGCAAGACCGTCGGTGAAGTGCAGCGGCTGATCGAAGACACCGAGGCGGAAATCACCATCGAACTGTCGCAGGGCAAGATCCGCTTCACGCTCGACAATGTTGTGCTGACGTCCAAACTGATCGACGGCACTTTCCCCGACTATGGCCGCGTGATTCCGCAGAACAACGACAAGGAATTGCGCGTCGACAAGAAGGATTTCGAAGCGGCGGTGGACCGCGTTTCGACGATCTCCAGCGAGCGCGGGCGCGCCGTCAAGCTGTCGCTGTCATCGGGCAAGCTGGTGCTGTCGGTGACCAATCCGGATTCCGGCAGCGCCACGGAGGAGCTGGAAGTCGAATATGCTGCGGATGCCCTCGATATCGGCTTCAACTCGCGCTACCTGCTCGACATTGCCGCGCAGATCGAAGGCGAGGTCGCGGTGCTGAAACTTGCGGATCCCGGCTCGCCGACGCTGATGCACGATCGGGACGCCAAGGGCGCGCTCTACGTGCTGATGCCGATGCGGGTGTGATGCGGTTCGGCGTTTCTTTCGGAATAGCCGTTTGATGCACGGCATTGCAGCACAAACGCGTCGTCATTGCCGGGCTTGACCCGGCAATCCATCATCTGAACATGGAGTTTCTGACATGTCCGCTTACGCGGACGATGGATACGCAGGTCAACCCCGCGTATGACGCTATCGTATGATCCCGTCCCGCATCCAGCGCCTCAGCCTGACCCAGTTCCGCAACTATCGGGCGGCGAGTCTGACTGCACAGGCCGATCTCGTCGTGCTGACGGGACCGAACGGCGCCGGCAAGACCAATTGCCTGGAAGCGATCTCGTTTCTCTCCCCGGGCCGTGGCTTGCGCCGTGCAAGGCTCGAGGATGTGGCGAACCAGTCCGGCGAAGGCGCCTGGGCGGTCGCCGCGGAGGTCGAGGGCGCGCTCGGCCTGGCCACGTTGGGAACCGGCATCGATGGCCCTGCGGGCGATGCGGGCATCATCCGCCGCTGCCGTATTGACCGCGAACCGGCCGCCTCCGCAGCAGCGTTCGGCGACCATCTGCGCATGGTGTGGCTGACGCCGGCAATGGACGGATTGTTCACGGGCCCCGCATCGGAGCGGCGACGGTTTCTCGATCGCCTCGTGCTCGCGATCGACGCCGAGCATTCCGGCCGCGTGTCCGCACTCGACCGCAGCCTGCGCTCACGCAACCGCCTGCTGGAGGAGCGCCGGCCGGACTCGCACTGGCTCGATGCGGTCGAGCGCGAAACGGCGGAGCTGGCGGTCGCCGTTGCGGCGATGCGGGCCGAAACCGTAACGCGGCTCGCGGCGGCGTTGCAACAGCGAGCCGCCGCCTCGGCATTTCCCTCCGCGGCCATCGCGCTGGATGGCTGGATCGAAACGGCGCTGGCGCGCGAACCAGCCACTGCCGTAGAAGATCGCTATCGCGATGTCCTGCGAGAAGCCCGCACGAGAGACGCGGCCGCCGGACGCACGCTGGACGGGCCGCATCTCACCGATCTCCAGGTGATCTACGCGCCGAAGAACATGCCGGCGAAGGACGCTTCGACCGGCGAGCAGAAGGCGCTGCTGATCGGCCTCGTGCTGGCCCATGCCAGTCTGGTCGCTGAGATGACCGGCATCACTCCGCTGCTCTTGCTCGACGAGGTGGTGGCGCATCTCGACCCTGGCCGCCGCATCGCGTTGTTCGGAGAATTGATGACGCTGGGCGCGCAAGTCTGGATGACCGGCGCCGATCCCGCAGCGTTCGCCGACATCGGCGCGCGCGGAGAGTTGTTCGACGTCGAGGCGGGGCGGATCACCCGACGGCCATAGCGGCTGGTCGTCCCGCCGGCTCGTTCCCCACCAGGCCCGGCAATTCCGTAGGTGCAGCGGAATTAATCCGCAGGACATGTTCCATTCACGTTGGCGGAGCTACATTTGCCGCGGATGCGGGGGATTTGCGCCCGCGCGGTCCGCGTGAGTCCACGCAAATGCATCTCGTGAAATCGGGGGCTGCCTCGAACCAGGAGATGTGTCTATGACCACCAATCTTTTTGATCAGCGCATTCAACGGCGAACCTTGCTCAAGGCCGGTCTTGCGATCGGCGCACTGAATTTTGCTGCCCCGCTCACCGGCGCGGCAGTGGCCGCTCCCGAACGACAGGGCCCCGGTCGCGGCCATATCAAGATCGGCAATATCATGCCTTACAGCGGCCCCGCCTCTGCCTACGGCACGATCGGACAGACCGAGGCGGCGTATTTCAAGATGATCAACGCCGAGGGCGGCATCAACGGCCGCAGGATCGATTTCATTTCCTACGACGACGGCTACAGCCCACCCAAAGCGGTGGAGCAGGCGCGCCGCCTTGTCGAGGACGACGAGGTCCTGCTGATCTTCAACAGTCTGGGCACGCCCAGCAACACCGCGATCCAGCACTACATGAACGACAAGAAGGTGCCGCAGCTGTTCATCGCCACCGGCGCCAGCAAATGGAACGACCCCAAGCATTTTCCATGGACCATGGGCTGGCAGCCGAGCTACCAGAGCGAATCACGTGTCTATGCGAAATACCTGCTCGCGCATCATCCCGACGCCAGGATCGCGATCCTTTACCAGAACGACGATTACGGAAAGGACTATCTCAAAGGCTTCAAGGACGGCCTCGGCGACAAGCTGAAGATCGTGTCCGAACTCTCCTACGATACCACTCAGCCCACCGTGGATTCCGAATTGATCAGCCTGCAGGCGTCCGGAGCCAACGTGTTCTTCAACATCACGACGCCGAAATTTGCGGCGCAGGCAATCCGGAAAGCTGCCGAGATCAACTGGCGGCCGTTGCATATCCTCAACAATGTCTCGGCCTCGGTCGGCGCTGTCCTGAAGCCTGCCGGCTTCGATCACGCCAAGGGCATTCTGTCGACGGCCTATCTGAAGGATCCCACCGATCCGCAATGGAAGAACGACGCCGCCTATAAAGGCTGGCTCGCGTTCATGGACAAATATTATCCCGATGGTGACCGAACCAGCGCCTTTACGGTCTATGGCTATGCCGTCGCCGAAACCATGGCACGGGTTCTGCGGGCCAGCGGCGATAATCTGAGCCGCGAGAATATCATGAAGCAGGCTGCCAGCCTCCATGATCTGAAACTGGGACTGCTGCTGCCGGGTATCACCATCAATACCGGGCCCGACGACTTCGCGCCGATCAAACAGCTGCAGATGATGCGGTTCACCGGGGACCGCTGGGAACTGTTCGGACCGATCATCAGCGGCGAGATCTCGAACAGCTAGTTTCGCATCGAAAACAGCCTTCAGCGCGGGCCGATATCGGCCCGCGGATGACCGCGGAAACCGGCGCGGGAAGCGCCGCCGGCGCAGCCCGGGAAACCAACCCTTTCCGCCCTTGAAAAACCGTTAAAAATGCCCATTTATTCAAGGCCTTGACGGGCGCGACTTTGGGCTAGGCGCATCGCCCGTTTCATGGCAGAAATAGGCGGTTCAGCAGCGCTGTTTCCTGCTGATTCGAGACACCCTCAAAGGCCTTGGGGTGGCGGCTTGGAAGTTCGCTTCACTGTCTTCGCACATCCGTCGAGCGAGCTTCGAACCGGGACCACACCAGGGCCGTAACTTGCCAGTGCCCCTCTGAGTCCGACCGCTACGTCAGAGATCGCTGCAAGAACATGCGAACGTTGGAATCGGGACACCAGAATGACCGAACCCGCCCGGCAATCCGTTGCCGAAACCGAGCTTCCTGTTTCCGTGGAATACGGCGCTGAATCGATCCGGGTCCTCAAGGGCCTCGATGCCGTGCGCAAGCGACCGGGCATGTATATCGGCGACACCGATGACGGCTCCGGCCTGCACCACATGGTTTACGAGGTGGTGGACAACGCGATCGACGAAGCGCTGGCGGGTCATGCCAGCCGCGTCGAGGTGATCCTCAATGCCGACGGCTCGGTCACGGTGCGTGACGACGGCCGCGGCATTCCGGTCGGCATCCATAAGGGCGAAGGCATTTCCGCCGCCGAGGTCATCATGACCCAGCTGCATGCCGGCGGAAAGTTCGACCAGAATTCCTACAAGGTCTCAGGCGGCCTGCACGGCGTCGGCGTTTCGGTGGTCAATGCGCTGTCGAGCAAGCTGATCCTGCGGGTGTGGCGCGACGACAAGGAGCATCTGATCGAGTTCGCCCATGGTGAATCGCTGGCGCCATTGCGCGTGATCGGCGAGGCCCACGGCAAGCGCGGCACCGAGGTGACGTTCTATGCCAGCCCTGAAACCTTCACCAACGTCGAATACGACTTCGCGACGCTTGAGCATCGCCTGCGCGAGCTCGCCTTCCTCAACTCCGGCGTCAATATTCTGCTGGCCGACCTGCGCGGCCCGGTCGAGAAGCGCGAGGAGATGCGTTACGAGGGCGGCGTCGAGGAATTCGTCAAGTTTCTCGACCGCAACAAGAAGCCCGTGGTGGCGTCGCCGATCATGGTGCGCGCCGATGTGAACGGAATCGGCGTCGAGGCCGCGCTGTGGTGGAACGACAGCTATCATGAGAACGTGCTGTGCTTCACCAACAACATCCCGCAGCGTGACGGTGGCACCCATCTCGCCGGCTTCCGCGGCGCGCTGACGCGTCAGGTCAACGGCTATGCCGATGCCATGGCGAAGAAAGAAAAGATCGCGCTGACCGGCGACGATTGCCGCGAAGGCCTCACCGCGGTGCTTTCGGTAAAGGTACCCGACCCGAAGTTTTCCTCGCAGACCAAGGACAAACTGGTCTCGTCCGAGGTTCGCCCGGTGGTGGAGAACGTCATCAACGAAGCTCTGGCAGCGTGGTTCGAGGAACATCCGGCGGAAGCGAAAACAATCGTCGGCAAGGTGGTCGAAGCCGCAGCCGCGCGCGAAGCCGCGCGCAAGGCACGCGAACTGACACGGCGCAAGGGCGCGCTCGACATCGCGTCCCTGCCCGGCAAGCTCGCCGATTGTCAGGAACGCGATCCGGCGAAATCGGAGCTGTTCATCGTCGAGGGCGACTCGGCCGGCGGCAGCGCCAAGCAGGGCCGCAACCGCGAGTTCCAGGCGGTGCTGCCGCTGCGCGGCAAGATCCTCAATGTCGAGCGCGCGCGCTTCGACAAGATGCTGTCATCCGAGCAGATCGGAACGCTGATCACCGCGCTCGGCACCGGCATCGGCCGCGACGATTTCGACCTGTCGAAGCTGCGCTATCACAAGATCATCGTGATGACCGACGCCGACGTCGACGGCGCGCATATCCGCACCTTGCTGCTGACGTTCTTTTTCCGGCAGATGCCGCAGCTCATCGAGAACGGCCATCTCTATATCGCCCAGCCGCCGCTCTACAAGGTGACGCGCGGCAAGTCCGAGCAATACCTCAAGGACGAGCGCGCGCTGGAAGACTACCTGATCGCGACCGGTCTTGACGATTGCAGCTTCCAGACCGCCTCCGGCGATGTGCGCGGCGGCCGCGATCTGCTGGCGCTGGTCGAGGATGCCCGCATTATCCGTGGCGTGCTGAACAACCTGCATCACCGCTACAATCGCGGCGTCGTCGAACAGGCTGCTATTGCCGGCGTGCTCAACCCGGGTATGAGCGGCGATGCCGCCAATGCCACCGCCGCGGCCGACTACATCGCCCGCAGGCTCGATGTGCTGGCTGACGAGGTCGAACGCGGCTGGAGCGGACGTTTCGTCGAAGGCGAGGGCTTCCTGTTCGAGCGCACGGTGCGCGGTGTCCGGGAAGTGGCGGCCATCGACAGCGCGCTGTTGTCCTCCACCGACGCCCGACGCCTCGACGAATTCGCCGCCCGGCTGCAGGAAACCTATCCCCGTCCTGGCATTCTCCGGCGCAAGGATGTCGAAGTCCCGATCTACGGTCCGGTCGGCCTGTTCGAAGCCGTGACCGACGCCGGCCGCAAGGGCATCGCCTTGCAGCGCTACAAAGGGCTTGGCGAAATGAACCCGGACCAGCTGTGGGAAACCACGCTCGACACCAATGCGCGCTCGCTGCTGCAGGTCAAGATCAAGGAAGTCGACGAAGCCGACGATATCTTTACCAAGCTGATGGGCGATATCGTCGAGCCGCGGCGCGAATTCATCCAGGACAATTCGCACAGCGCCAACGTCGACGTTTGACGCACGGCACCAGCTGTCTCAGTCGGCATGGCCGCGCGACAGATCGTCCGCATCCTCGTCCGGTGATTCTGCGCGATCGAATGTCGCGAGCCATGCTGTGAGCGCGCCGGACGCGTGGCCGGCAGCCCTCATCTGCCGCAAGGCTATGCGGACAGTGGCGCGTGCGCTGCGGCCGCTGACGCGGCTTTCTGTCCACGGCGTCTCCCCGCGTTCCACCGCCGCGATGACGTCCTGCTTCAGCATCGCGCTTTCCGGCGCGCCGAGCTCCGCCAGCAGGCGCTGAAACGCCTCGTGCCGCGAGCGCTCGAACGTACGCGCCTGCCCCCTCGCGTCCTTGGCGGGATGTGCCGGATAGAAATGCGCGCACGGCACCCATCCTTCCGGCACCGGCTCCGTCGCCGGGTGGGTGCGGCCACTCTTCAGCAGTCGCGGCAGGACATGCGTATGCGGGCCTTCCGGACTCTTGCCGTCATGCGGCGGAATCGGCTGATAGACCTCGGCGCGCCCGACACGGCTGATGAACACGCGATGCGGATTGGCAGCCAGGATCACGCCCATTGCCGGGTTGCCCGCCTCGAACACGGCACGGCCGGCATGCCTGCGCAGTTCGCCCGCCACCTCCGGATCTGCGACGCGGATGCAGAGATCGGCCTGCGGCGCATCGAGGCCGAGGTCGAACAACACCGCGTCGCGATCCTCGGCGCGCAACGCGTCCGCATCGCGGCCGAGCTCGGTCAGAACCGCACGGCGGCTCATCCCGCAATGCTGCTCGGGCAGGCAGATCGCGACGCGGTGATTCCAGTGCTGCTTGGCGAGACTCTCCGAAGCGAACGGCCGGACATCGTCGCGCAGCCGCAACGCGATGCCGCCCCGCGCTGTCACCGCGCCAATCTCGCGATCCGACACCATCAGGTTCACCGGCTCGTCCCGATCGCGGGCAAATTCGGCGATGGCGCCAAACGTCCCCAGGCTCCACTGCGTATCGGGGTTGGCGATCTGATCCGACAACAGCCGCGCGACGGCATCCGGGGACATCATGATATCTTGCTCTCCTCTCTCATCTCCTGACGTGCCGCGTACAATCGAAATTCGCGCCCCTGCTCCAGCCAGGCGCGCCGTTCGTCACGCAACAGGGTCCGGCGCGTCTTGCCGGAATCATCGCGCAATGTCACCTGCGACACCTCGTAGCTCTCCGGGTGCTTGTTGCGGCTCAGCCGATCGCGCAACACCGCGTCCATGCCGTTGATGACAGCCTGCGGATCGGCCCCGGCTTTGATCTCGATGATCGCGTGAATGCGATTGCCGAGTTCGGGATCGGGCAGGCCGACCACGATGCTCGAATGCACGTCCGGATGCGCCAGCACCGCCGCCTCGATCTCGGCCGGATAGAGATTGGCGCCGCCGCGCAGGATCATGTCGGAGAGCCGGTCCCCAAGATAGAGATAGCCGTCCTCATCGAGCCGGCCGACATCACCGATGGATTCCCAGCCATCGCTGCGCCGCTTCGGCTCCGCGCCAATGTAATGATAGGTCGTACCGATCCCGTCGGCCGGCATGAAGTAGACTTCGCCGGTCTCACCCACCGGCACATCGTTGCCATCCTCGCCGATGATGCGGATCGCGCAGGCCGTCGGGTCGACCTTGCCGACCGAGCCGCGATGCGTGAGCCATTCCGTGCCGGAGATCACCGTGCGGCCCTGACGTTCGGTGCCGCCGTAAAGCTCGTAGATCTTTTCGGGCCCGAGCCATTCGATCCACTTCTCCTTCAGCCATAGCGGCATCGGCGCCGCCATGTGGAATACGGTCTTCAAACTGGAGATGTCATAGCGATTGCGCACGTGCTCCGGCAGCGACCAAATGCGATGCATCATCGTCGGAACGAAATTGACCCACTCCAGCCTGTAGCGATCGATCAGGCGAAGCGTCTCCTCGGCATCGAACTTGGTCATGCCAGTGACGCTGCCGCCGGCGAACAGCGCGAAATGCGACACGATGAATGGCGCATTGTGATAGAGCGGCCCCGGATTGAGCAGCGCCGCGCCTTGTTCCATCAGCAATGGCGGCGCGGCCGCGGTATCTGTGACGGCCGGCTGATGATCGAGAATGATCTTCGGCCGTCCGGTCGAGCCGCCGCTGGTCATCGCTTTCCAGTACCGCGCAACCGGACGATCGAGCGGCTCGTCGGAAACGCCCTGAGGCTCGAAATCGCGCGGCACGGAATTGGGTGCATTCCAGTCAGGCTCGCCACCGACCACCAGCGACGGCTTGAGGATGTCCAGAATCGCCGCGGCTTCGCCCCGCGGCAGACGATGCGATAGCGAAGTGGGCGTGGCGCCGAGCTTCCAGACCGCAAAACTCGTCTCGTAGAAGGCATTGCTGTTGGGCAGACCGATGGCGACGAAATCGCCAGCCTTGACGCCGCGCTCGGCGAATGCCCGCGCACGGCGGTTGGCGTTACGCTCCAGCATGTCCCACATCAGTTCATCGGTGCCGTGGCGAACCGCGATGGTCCCTTTCGGCTTCCGGTCAGCGTACCAGCGCGGCACTTCGGCCAGCGGGATCAGCATCGATTCCTCCGTTTCTTGTTGTTCGAGCCGTTGCGATGCAAAGCGATCGGCTTCGCAACGCGGCGTTGATCTTAGCGCGTTTTCATCCGATGTAGATACCGAAGTCAAAACGGAGGCAGCGAGCGCGGCCGCTTGATGTCGTGCAGTGCCGCGCGTGCTGCCGCCAGCAGCTCTTTCTTCTGCTTCCGATAGCCCGGCGGTCGCTTGGACGCGCCGGCCCGGAGACGTTGCAGATCGCGCAGATCGCCAAGCGAACGCTGCAACCGTTTCGCAGGTTTGTGGAGGTGGCGCAGCTTGCTGCGGGTGCCAGGCGGGCAAGTCTCGCCCAGCGCTTCCAATACGTAACGATAGCGCTTCACCTTGATGCGAAGGCGATGGCGCAACTTGCCGTCCATCGTCGCAAGCCCGTGCCCTTTGCGGATCAGGCGCATGCGCCAACGCTCGAGCTTGCGCTGGCTGTATGCCCTCAACGGTTCGGCCCGCATGCGCAGTCCGTCGTCATCCCGCCTCGTCAGCCACGGCCCAAGCTCCACCCATCCCAACAGCGCATCCAACAACCGGCGGAAGCGCTTCGACCGGATTGCCGCGACCACGCGGCGATGAATCTCCCGATTCTCGCTGTCGTCATGTGTGCCGATCCGCGCCGCCCATTCTCGATAGCGTTTGCGGCGCCGCAGCGCCGACATGACGTCGGCATCGCGCGCGTCTCCCAGGATGGCGTAGAGCCATGCCAATTCCTTCTTCAGCTTTCGCCAGGCCGCATCGGATGTCATCGGCGCGAAGAACGCGATGGTCGCGCGCAGCCGCGAGATGGCGACCCGCATCTGGTGAAGCGCCTCGGCATGGCCCGCGATCGTTCCGGAGCACGCGGCCTGCATTTGCGCAAGGCAATCGCGCGCCATCGCCTGAAACGCCGCGGCGCAATCCGACCCGGCAACGGCCCGCTCGGGTGTCCTGGCCGGGCGCCCCGGTCTCGTCACGCGCCCGGATCGACCGGTCTGCATCACATGCACTCGCCTGTTGGCAATCTCGGAAAGTATACGCAAATCCGCCGCGATAGGCGAAAAGCCGATGCCTCAAGCCGCCGAGCGGCTAAACGAGGCGCGTTGTGCGCCACTCCAGACGTCAACGCAGCGGCGCAGATCGATAAAATTTTGATGCAATTGCTCGAGCGCGAATCCGACCATGAAGAACCGCTCGATGACGTCGACCGGAAGTTCGCGCGTCCGGCCCTCGCGACGCAGGGCCGTCACCTGCTCCGAATAGTGCCGCAGCGCGGTTTCAAATTCATCAAGCGAGGGCGGCGCGGCGCGCGCCATCAGCGCCGTTCGGCTGGCGCGCAGATAGGCCACCGCCGCAAGGCGCACTTCGGTTTGTACGGACCCGAGCTGCGACTGCAGATCGGCCGGCAGCCTGACCACCGTGGCGCGGCCGATCATCACCAGGTCGTGCCGCAGCCGAAGCAGCGTACGCAGCAACGGGCCGGTATCCGGTCCGATCGCGACCCGCGCGACGCGCTCACGCTCCGCCTCCACCGCAACCGCATTGAGACCGGTCAGAGCTTCCCCGATACCATCTTGCAGCCGATGCAGCGTGTCGGTGTCGAGGCCGCGAGCCAATCCTTTCAGCAGCTCGTCGAGCGCGACGGCGAGTTGCTCCAGCATTCGCGCCGCGGCGGCGACCGCGAGATTGTGGGCGCGCGACGGCACGACAGCAAACGATACCGCGAGGCCGACAAAAGCGCCGACTGCCACCTCAATCACCCGATCAATGGCCGACTGCAGCGGACTGCCATGGGTAATCGACGGCAATAGCAGCACGATAATCGCGGTGATCGGCGCAACATTGAGACTCGGATTGATCGCTGCCACGATCGCCAAGGGCGCGACGGCGAGCGCAAGCACGGCCAGCAGCGACAGTTCCGTTGCATGCGGAAACAGCACCGCGATGATGCCGCCATAAACCGCGCCGCCGATGGTGCCGATCAGGTAATCCGAAGTCACCTTGATCGAACGGCCGACGCTCATCTGCGTCACGATCACCGCCGTCAACACGGCCCAAAGCGGCAGCGGCAGCCGCAAGGCCAGCGCAACAGCAAGCGCCGCCAGTGCGGCCGTCATCACCCGCAAGCCGAGTGCGATCTGCGAGCGGCGCGTCGTGATCCAGTTGGTCATCCGCCGCCCCATACCGCTCATGACATGTCCTCGCGCGCGACGCTGCATGGACGCGGCAATCCGGCCCGGTCTATAGTCGCGGAGAACATCACTCCTGATCCCGACGGGTGGGACATGGCAATTCCAGTCGGTCTGCTGTGGTCGTTCCGGAACGCTTGCAGCGCCTCCGCCCTGCGAGGGTCCCTGAAGGCTGGTCGGCGAATAAGACGTTACCGTGAACCTGCGACGGATCTATCCGTTCGCAATATGCGTCCCCGTCTTTTTTAAACTGACGCGACGCCCCGTCGCGCGCCTCACCACGAAGGAACCAGGCGCCGCGTGCGCCGTTGACAAGCGATGGTCCCCATCTCCCCGGAAATCGATCACGAAACCAAGCTGGTATTGGCAAGGGCCTTTGACGACGCCTGGGCCCGTTTTCTCGAACGCGAGGGCTCTGCGGCCGATACCGAGGACAATCGCAGGCGGCTGGCGCAGCGCATTGTGGCGCTGGCAAAAGACGCGGAGCAACACGCCATCGGCGATCTGGAGGAAAGTCAACTCGCCGATACCGCGCTGATTTACCTGTCGGTGCTGGCGGAAGCCGCCCGTTTGCGCGCCCAGCCGCAGCATGAGGAGCCGGACGCCGTACCTGAATCCGAAAACGATGCACAGCGGGCGCAGGCCTTCGGCCCTGATGCCCTTTCCGCCATGACCAAGGCGCTGGAGCTGTGCCTCGACGAATTGCCGCTGCGCCTGCCGTCGGATGTGGTCAGCTTCCTCAGCAATGCGATCATGGCCAGGGCCGCGACCGGCGACCACGACGCGGCGAGCCTCGCCCGCCATGCTCTCGAGGCGCTGAAGGCGCGCTGAGCGGCACAGCAATGCAACTGCAGCAGCTTGAACGGCCCGCACCGGCGGCTTAACGTGCCGGCCGATCGCGAGGACCTGCCCATGACCGATGAAACCGCCAAGCTTGCCGCCTATGTCGCCGGCCTCACCTACGAGGCCATTCCGGACGACGTGCGGGAACGGGCAAAAAGCCTGACCCTCGATTTTCTGGGCAGCGCGGTGCGGGCGCGGCGCGAAGCAGAGTCGACGCCCTCACTGCTGGCCATGCTAAAGGCCCTCTCGCTCGATGGCGATGGCGCCGCGACGGTCGTCGGTGACAGCAAGACCTGGACGCCAGCGGTGGCCGCGCTGCTGAACGGCGCGCTCGGCCATTCACTCGACTTCGATGACACCCATGCCGATTCGTCGCTGCATCCCAGCGCACCGGTGGTGCCGGCGGCCTTTGCTGTCGGCGAAATGGTGAACGCATCGGGCCGCGATGTGCTGACGGCCATCGTCGCCGGCTATGAAGTCTGCTGCCGGCTCGGCAACGCGCTCGATCCGACCTCGCACTACGCACGTGGCTTCCACCCCACCGCCACCGCCGGCACTTACGGCGCGGCGGCGGCAGCAGCAAAACTGTTCGGCCTGACCAAAGAGCAGATCGTGTCCGCCTTCGGCGTCTCCGGCAGCCAGGCCGCAGGCTCGCTGCAATTCCTCGTCAACGGCTCGTGGAACAAGCGCTATCAGGTCGGCGCCGCCGCGATGAACGGCGTGATCGCCGCGACGCTCGCCCGCGACGGCTTCCTCGGCTCGACGGGGTCGGTGGAAGGCAAACACGGCCTCCTGGTCGGCTATAGCGACAACCCACATCCCGATAAGGCTACCGCTGGACTCGGCGAAATCTATGAAACGATGAAAATCGGCGTGAAGCCGTATCCGAGCTGCCGTTACACCCACGCCGCAATCGACGCGCTCCTCGCGATGCGCCGCGCCCACAACCTCACACCGGACCAGATCAAGCGCGTGGAGATCGGCCTGCATCGCAACGGCATCACGCTGACCGGCGATGCCGCCACCAAACGCCATCCGACCTCCATCGTCGGCGGCCAGTTCTCGATGTTCTTCACCGGCGCGCTCGCGCTCGATCAGGGCCGCTTCGGCTGGGACGATTATGCGCGGCTCGGCGATCCGGCGATCAATGCGCTCGCCGATAAGATCGACGTGGTCCAGGACGACCGGCTCGAAGTCGGCCGCACTCATCCCTTCGGCGCGCGCGTGACCGTGACTACCGACGATGGCGTGCATGAAGAGCTCTATCCCGATCCGTCCGGCGAGCCGACGTCATTTCCCGACTCGGCGGCGATGCGCCAGAAGTTTCTCACGCTGGCGCGCCCGGTGCTGGACGGCCAGGCGGAAAAATTCGCCGACGCCATCCTGTCGCTGGAAACCTACGACCGCGCGGCCAACGCAATCCAGCTCGGCCGCGCCTGAGACAGACTGCTTGTCTTACGACACACCGTCGACGATGACGACATCGCCGTCGGCGATCTGCTGACGGATGCGGACCGCCGCCTGATATTCGGGGCTGTTGTAGCAGGCCAGCGCGGTGGCGCGATCGGGAAATTCGATCACGACGTTACGATTGCGGTTGCTGCCTTCCAGCGCCTCGAACGCGCCACCGCGAACCAGAAATTTCGCGCCGAACCGCTCGAACGCCGGCCGCGCCGTTTCGACATATTCCGGATAACGATCGGGCTCGCGAACCGAGACGCGCGCGATCCAATAGGCTTTCGGCATGGTATCCTCCCTGTGACCGAGCGCTTGTAGCATGGCGACGACCCGGACACATTCGGCTTTCGCGCAACAGCGTCCATCTCTCTCATCCAAGCAGCCAGCGGAACGCGCGACGCAGTTCGCTGGCGCCATCGCGCGGATACCAGCGGCCATGCGCGAGAATCACGCGCTCCGGATTCCAGCCGATCATGGTTTCAACCGCCGCCCTCAACGCGGCACGATCCTTGAACGTCGCCCGCATGTCGCGCGGCATCGAGCCATCGGGATCGCGCACGCGACCGAGCCGCGTCAGCAGCCGCATCCACCACGACGGCAGCTTGTCCGCTTCGAAATTCTCGATGAGGTCGGTCAGAATCAGCGTCCGGCTGGGGCGATGGAAGAAAACAACTTCCGTCAAGTAATCTCCGGCAACCGGCAATGTGGCGACCGCGTCGTCCCACGGAAAACCTTGAGCCCGATCGAGCGCCACACAATCGAAGTCGATCCGGCTGCCAGCCTGCTCGCGCACCCGCGGCGCAAGATAGACTGCGGCATTGGGAAACGCTTCATGCCACTCCGGAAGCCACCAGTAATGGATGCGATTGGGGCCGACGATCCAGCGCGGCGTCCCGATGGCCGCGATCTGCGCTTTCAACGCATCGGTCAGAGGCGTCGGCGAATGGATGAAAAGCGCTCCCGCAAGGCGAATAATCGTCATGCGCGTCGAAAACGGCATCCTCAACAATGGCGGACCGAACCGGATCAGCGGTCCATCGACGATCCAGACGTCATTTGCGACAGGCTTCAGCGTGTCAAGCGGCGGATAAGTCGCATCGGTCATGTCACCGCTCCTCAGTCAGCCGCACGGACACGCTTGCGTGACATGCGCAACCCCTTGCCTTGAAACACCTGCGATCGGGCAGGATAATGACCGCACCTTTCCGGAAGCAGCGAGGTGAGCCATGAGCTGGATGCCGTCCAACGATCCGATCCTCGGCGATCCGCAAACCTGCGATGCACTCGATCTGGTGATCGTGCCGCGCACCCGCGATCTCGGCGACGGTTTTGCCGTCCGCCGCGCGCTGCCGCACGGCAAGCGCCAGATGGTCGGACCCTTCATCTTTTTCGATCACTTCGGTCCGGTGCAGTTCGTCTCCGGCCAAGGCATGGACGTGCGGCCGCATCCGCATATCGGGCTCGCCACCGTTACCTACCTGTTCGACGGCTCGATCATGCATCGCGACAGCGAAGGCAACGTGCAGGAAATCCAGCCCGGCGCCATGAACCTGATGACCGCCGGACGCGGCATCGCGCATTCCGAGCGCACCCCGGACGTACAGCGCGCCAACGGCCAGAAGATGCTGGGCCTGCAAAGCTGGATCGCGCTGCCGAAGGACCGCGAGGAGATCGCGCCGACCTTCCAGCACTACGGCGCCGACAGCCTGCCGAGCGTCCAGGACACCGGCTTCACCGCGCGCGTCATCGCCGGCAGTTCGTTCGGCGTGGCGTCGAAGGTGGATATGGTGTCGCCGTGGTTTTATGTCGAGGTCTCGCTCGACGAAGGCAAGAGCGTGCCGCTCGACGCCGACCATGAGGAACGCGCGATCTACATTGTTGACGGCGAAATCGACATCGCCGGCGACCGCTACGAGGGGCCGCGCATGCTGATCTTCCGCCCCGGCGACCGCATCACCGTGCGCGCCACCCGGCCCTCGCGGATGATGTTCCTCGGCGGCACCGCGCTGGAAGGACCGCGCTATGTCTGGTGGAATTTCGTCTCCTCGAGCAAGGAGCGGATCGAGCAGGCCAAGGAGGACTGGAAGAGCGGACGCTTCGAGGCGGTGCCGGACGAGACCGAATTCATCCCGCTGCCGGAGCGATAGCGCATGATCCCGAAAAGTGGAGACCGGTTTTCGGACAAGATCATGCGCAAACAAAAGACTCTGGCCTTTGCAGGCGGCCCGGCCCGGCGTATCACCGGGCTTTCCGTCCTCACTGGAAGTGACCCGCCATGACCACGATGCTCGCCAGCGACCTGCCCCTGCCACGTCTCGGGCGCGGCAAGGTGCGCGATATCTATGACGCCGGCGACGACCGCGTGCTGCTGGTGACCACCGACCGCATCAGCGCTTTCGACGTGGTGATGAGCGAAACCATTCCGATGAAGGGCGCGGTGCTGACCCAGACCAGCGCGTTCTGGTTTCGTCAGCTCGGCGGCACCGTGCCGCATCACATGATCAGCGCCGATGCCGACGAGATCGTCGCGCAGGTGCCGGCGCTGCGCGCGCATCGCGCGTCGCTGACGGGCCGCGCGATGCTGTGCAAGCGCACCACGGTATTTCCGATCGAATGCGTGATCCGCGGCTATCTCTCGGGCTCGGCCTGGAAAGAATACGCGCAGTCCGGCACGCTGGCGGGCGAGAAACTGCCTTCGGGGCTGATCGAGAGCATCAAGCTGGAGCCCGCGATCTTCAGCCCGGCGACCAAGGCCGAGACCGGCCACGACGAGAACATCACCATCGCGCGGATGCGCGAGATTATCGGCACGGACGCCACCGCCGCGCTGGAGACGATGACCCGCGCGGTCTATGCGAAAGGCGAAGCTATCGCCCGCGAACGCGGCATCATCATCGCCGACACGAAATTCGAATTCGGCCGCGACACGGATGGCAACATCATCCTGATTGACGAGGTGATGACGCCGGACAGTTCGCGCTTCTGGGCGGTCGATGCCTACCAACCGGGCCGCGCGCAGGCGAGCTTCGACAAGCAGCCGCTGCGCGACTATCTCGACACCGAGCGCCGCGCCGGCCGCTGGAACGGCGAAGCCCCGCCGCCACCGTTGCCCGCCTCCGTGGTCGACGCCACCAGCAAGCGCTACCTCGACGCCTATCGGCGCTTGACGGGGAGCGAGTTGAAGGTGGGATAAGCGGGCAACCTCCCCTCACCGCTTACAACACCTCTCCACACATCATCGCCGGGCTTGACCCGGCTATCCACGTCTTCCTTACTGGAGACGCATCAAGACGTGGATGCCCGGCACATAGGCGAGCGGAAGCGACGCCGTGCTCCGAACGGCTATGGCCGGGCACGACGACCGATAGGTTCTGCCAAACGAACCGGACGCAGAGAGGAATCCCCATGACCGACGACAATGCCGTTCTCGTCGAGCGCGACGGCCCCGTCACCATCATCTCGATCAACCGGCCCGAACGACGCAATGCCGTTGACGGCCGCACCGCGCGCATCCTCTATGACGCCTTCCGTGCGTTCGACGCTGACGACAGCGCCTCGGTCGCGGTGTTCACCGGCGTCGGCGGCCATTTCTGCGCCGGCGCGGACCTCAAAGCCGTCGCGGCGGGCGATATCGAGAAGCGGCGCGAGATCGGCGGCCACGATTCCATCGCACCGATGGGGCCGAGCCGTTTGCGGCTGTCCAAACCGGTGATCGGCGCGATCGAGGGCTTTGCCGTCGCCGGCGGTCTCGAACTCTCGCTGTTGTGCGACATGCGCGTGGCCGCCGAAGGCGCCACTTTTGGGGTGTTCTGCCGCCGCTTCGGCGTGCCGCTGATCGACCTCGGCACCATCCGCCTGCCGCGCCTGATCGGCCATTCCCGCGCCATGGACCTGATCCTGACCGGACGTCCGGTGCCGGCACAGGAGGCGCTGAGCATGGGCCTCGCCAACCGCGTGGTGCCGAACGGCATGGCGCGCGCCGAGGCGGTCGCTCTCGCCAAGCAGATCGCGCAATTCCCGCAGACCTGCATGCGCGCGGACCGGATGTCGGCGCTCAGGCAATGGGATATCGCCGACGAGGAAGAGGCCATCGCCAACGAAATGCGCGGCGGGCTCGAGGTGATCAATTCCGGCGAGACGCTGGCGGGCGCGACGCGCTTTGCCTCCGGTGTCGGCCGCCACGGCCGGTTCGGCGGCGGGTAGATCCCGTTGCCGGCCTCAGCGAACACGTTACTCTGCGAACGGGCGGAACCCGCCTCCCGCTGCGGTGCGGCGGGCACCTATCACTTTGGCCTTACTTGCCCGGCGGACGGTCCGGGGGGAAACTCGGCCGCATAAAAACCGCAGGGAGGTAAGCATGCAGAGCAAGGCTCAGATCGATCAGGCGTTGCGACAGATGAGCGATGCCAGACAGATTCCTGGCGTGGTCGCCGTCGCCGCGACCGGCAAAGATACCATCTACCAGGGCGCGTTCGGCAAACGCGATCTCGGCACTGGTGCCGATATGACGGCGGACAGCGTGTTCTGGATCGCCTCAATGACAAAGGCGATCACCACCGCCGCAGCCATGCAACTCGTCGAGCAGGGCAAGCTGTCGCTCGACGAACCGATCGGCAAGGTGTTGCCGGATCTCGCGGCGCCGCAGGTGCTGGAGGGCTTCGATGCCGACGGCAATCCGAAACTCCGCGCCGCCACCAGGCCGATCACGCTGCGCCACCTGATGACCCACACCGCCGGCTTCTGCTACGACATGTGGAACGGCGACATGGTCAAATATCTCGAGAAGACCGGCACGCCGGGCATCACCTCCTGCCAGAACGCGGCCTTGAAGACGCCGATCATGACCGATCCCGGCTCGCGTTGGGAATACGGCACCAATATCGATTTCGTCGGCAAGGCGGTGGAAGCCGTCAGCGGCAAGCGGCTCGGCGAGTACCTGCGCGAGAATCTGTTCAAGCCGCTCGGCATGGACGACACCGCGTTCAAGATCACCGATGCGATGCGCCAACGGCTGGTCGGCATGCATGCGCGCGGCGAAGACGGCTCGCTGCAGCCGATCCCATTCGAACTTGAACAGAATCCCGAATTCGAGATGGGCGGCGGCGGCCTCTACGGCACGGCGGCCGACTACGTGAAGTTCACGCAGATGATCCTCAACAAGGGCCGCGGCAACGGTCATCAGGTGCTCAAGCCGGAAACCGTGACGATGATGGGCGACAATCACATTGGCGAGCTGACGATGGGCAAGATGACATCGCACGTCGCGTTCGCCACCTATGATGTCGATCTCTATCCCGGGATGGTGAAGAAATGGGGCCTCAGCTTCATGATCAACACCGAACCGACACCGGAAGGCCGCAGCCCCGGCAGCCTCGCCTGGGCGGGCCTCGCCAACACCTACTATTGGATCGACCCGGCGCGCGACATCACCGGTGTGATCCTGATGCAGGTGCTGCCGTTCGCCGATCCGAAATGCCTCGCGGCCTTCGCAGCGTTTGAATCCGGTATCTATGCCGGCCTCAACACCCAGCGCGCCGCCTAAACTGCCATAGCGATGGGCGGAGCCACCTCCGCCCATCGCCTGCAATCCAGGAGTTCGCCATGACAGAACCTCTCGACAGCTACGTCTGCGGCACCTCGGATGCGCCGTTGCTTGGCGAAACCATCGGCCACGCGCTCGACCGTGCCGTGGCGCGCTGGAGCGATCGCGAGGCGCTGGTGTCGCCAAGCCACAATGTCCGCTGGACCTGGCGCGACTTCGCCGCCCGCGTCGATGCGCTGGCGGCGGGATTCCTCGCGCTCGGGCTGGAGCGCGGCGCACGCATCGGCATCTGGTCGCTGAACCGGCCGGAATGGACGCTGACGCAGTTCGCCGCAGCTCGTGCCGGCCTGATCCTCGTCACCATCAACCCGGCCTACCGGCTCAGCGAACTGGAATTCGCACTCGGCAAGGTCGGCTGTTCCGCGCTGGTCACCGCAACCGAATTCAAGACCAGCAAATACATGGAGATGCTGAATACGCTGTTGCCTGAACTCGCGCGCGCCGAACCCGGCAACCTGAACTCCACCCGCCTGCCGAAACTCCGTGCGGTGATTCAGGTCGGCGGCCCGAAAGCACCCGGCACGGTAACGTTCGAGGACGTCATGACCATGGGCCAGCAGCGTCATCGCGATCAGATCGCGGCGCTGGGGAAAGTTCTTCAGTTCGACGATCCGGTGAACATCCAGTTCACCAGCGGCACCACCGGCTCACCCAAGGGCGTGACGCTGACGCATCACAACATCCTCAACAACGGCTACTTCGTCGGCCGTGCCATGCGCCTCACCGAGCAGGATCGCATCTGCGTCCCGGTGCCGCTCTATCACTGCTTTGGCATGGTCATGGCGAACCTCGCCTCGGTGACGCTCGGCGCCACCATGGTGTATCCCGGCGAGGGTTTCGATCCGCGGGCGACGCTGCAGACCGTGGCCAACGAGAAGTGCACCACGCTCTACGGCGTGCCGACGATGTTCATCGCCGAACTCGACCATCCCGACTTCAAGACGTTCGACCTCTCGTCACTCCGCACCGGCATCATGGCAGGCGCGCCATGTCCGATCGAAGTGATGAAACGCGTCAACGACGAGATGAACATGCGTGAGGTCACCATCGCCTACGGCATGACCGAGACCAGTCCGGTGAGTTTTCAGAGTTCGACCGACGATCCGCTGGAGCGCCGCGTCTCCACCGTCGGCCGCATCCACCCTCACGTCGAAGTCAAGGTGGTGGATCTCGAAGGCCGCGTGGTCCCCCGCGGCGAGCGCGGCGAATTGTGCACGCGCGGTTACAGCGTCATGCTCGGCTACTGGGACGATGCCGAGAAGACCGCCGAGGTGCTTGACCAGGGCGGCTGGATGCACACCGGCGATCTCGCGGTGATCGACGACGAGGGCTATTGCAACATTGTCGGCCGTATCAAGGACATGGTGATCCGCGGCGGTGAGAATCTCTATCCGCGCGAGATCGAGGAATTCCTCTACCGCCATCCGAAAATTCAGGACGTGCAGATCTTCGGCGTCGCCGATTCCCGCTACGGCGAGGAATTATGCGCGTGGGTTCGCGTGCGTCCCGGCGAAACGCTCACTGAGGCCGAGGTGCGCGCATTCTGCGAAGGGCAGATCGCGCACAACAAGATCCCGCGCTATGTCGAATTCGTTGACGAATTTCCGATGACGGTGACCGGCAAGGTGCAGAAGTTCGTCATGCGCGAACAGGTGGAGCAGCGGCTTGGATTGAAGGCCGCGAAGACGGCGTAAGGGCTTGCGACGACAATATGCCGTTCCCTCACCCGCTTGGGGGGAGGGTTAGGGAGGGAGCAACGGCATTTTCGTTGCAAGCAAGCGACCCCTCTCCACCTCTTCCCCGCAAGCGGGGGAGAGAGCATGCTGTCTTTGCGGTAAATCTTGTAAACTCCTCAATTCGTTATGCTCGGCATGACGGCGATTTACAACGGCAGCCCGCTCTGCTGGGCAAGGTCCTTCAACGACACCAGCGGCCGCGCGCCGATGTGTTGGATCACTTCCGCGGCAGCAAGGGCACCCAACCGTCCGGCTTCGGCACAGCTGACGCCCCGTACCAGACCGACCAGGAAGCCGGCGGCGAACAGATCGCCCGCGCCGGTCGTATCCACCAGTTCCTTGATCGGATAGGCCGGCACCGGCGTCGTGTTGCCGTTCTCGATCACGACGCAGCCTTTCTCGCTCCGCGTCACCACGGCGAGCCCGATATCCTTGCGCAGCGCGCCGAGGCCGGTATCGAAATCGGCGGTCTGGTAAAGCGAATGCAGTTCGCTCTCATTGGCGAATACGACGTCCACGATCTTGCGGCGCATCAGGTCGAGAAACTCGTCGCGATAGCGATCAACGCAGAACGAATCCGACAGCGTCAGCGCCACCTTGCGGCCGGCGCCGTGGGCAATCTCGGACGCCTTGAGAAAGGCTTCCTTGGCGCTCTGCGGGTCCCACAGATAACCTTCGAGATAGATGATGGCGGACGCCGCAATTTGCGCCGGGTCGATGTCGCTCGGCGTCAGGTTCTGTGCCGCCCCGAGATAAGTGTTCATGGTGCGCTCGCCGTCCGGCGTCACCAGGATGTAGGAGCAGCCGGTGGCGGGACCGTCGGCGGCCGCCGGCGTATCGAAGGCAACACCCGCCGCGCGAATATCGTGCGTGTAAGCGCGACCCACCTCATCATTCTTCACCTTGCCGACATAGGCCGCTCGCGCGCCAAATCCCGCGACCCCGACAATGGTATTGGCGGCCGAGCCGCCCGACATCGTCGTGGCCGGTCCCATCGCCTCATAGATCGCCGCGGCGCGCGCCTCGTCGATCAGTGCCATCGACCCCTTGGTCATCTGTTGCGCAGCAAGAAACGCCTCGTCGGTGCGCACCAGCACGTCGAAGATGGCATTCCCAATTGCGAGCACGTCGTATTTCACAGAGGTCATCGTCGAAAAATCCGATTGTGGCGATTGCGATAGCCGGAAAAATCCGGTCAAAGTCGGCTCATTCCGCCGATCTGGAAATTCCTGCGCCGGTTGCCGAAGGCCCGTCTTCAGGAATTTCCGCTCGAAAGCGGTACTATAGTTAGAACCTTGCGAGTACCCCTGGTTTGCGCTGGCTGCGCCTAACACGTTCTGCCATGCGCCAGCAAGCATCCATCCTTGAAGCAGTCGCGCGACAGGCCCGATGATCCGCCACATCGTCACCGTTTCCACCGGCACGCTGGCCTCACGGCTGCTCGGTTTCATGCGCGATGCGCTCACCGCAGCGCTGCTGGGGACGGGGCCGGTGACAGACGCCTTTCTGGCGGCCTTTCAACTGATCCATGTGGCGCGGCGGCTGCTCACGGAAGGCGCGCTCAACGCAGCCTTGGTGCCGGCTTATTGGCGCGCGCACGATCGCGACGGCATGGCGGCGGCCGCGGCATTTGCCGGGCGCGTGCTCGGCACCGTCAGCCTCGCGGTGTTTATCAGCGCGGGGGTGATCGGCCTGCTGATGCCGCTGGTGATGGCCGCGCTTGCGCCCGGCTTTATCGGTCAGCCATCGTTTCTGCTCGCGGTCGGCGATGCGCGGCTGATGCTGCCCTATCTCGCTTTCGCCGGACCGGTGACGGTTATGATGGCGCTGCTCAATGCCCAGCACCGCTTCGCCCTGACCGCCTTCTCGCCGCTTCTGTTCAATGCTGCGCTGATCGGCACCATGACCGCGCTGTTGTTGTCGCCACGCGATCCGGCGCTCGCCGCGCTGCTGATATCGGCGGCGGTGGGCGTTGCCGGCTTCCTGCAATTACTGACGCTGGCGATCGGCGATGGCCGCATCGCGCGGCCCATTCGCGTGGCGTTCGATCGCGAGATGCGCAAATTCCTCGGCCAGGCCCTTCCCGGCATGATCGCCGGAGCAGCACCGCAATTGATGATCGTCGCTGGCGCGGTGATCGCCTCGACCTCGCCGGCCGCCATTTCCTGGCTCTATTTCGCCAATCGCCTGATCGAGCTTCCGCTTGGAATCGTCGGCGTGGCGATGGGTACGGTGCTGGTGCCCGAGTTGACGCGCGCTGCGCGTGCCGGCGATGCCTCGTTCGCAAAAGCCGCGGCGCATGGTCTCGAACTCGCGATCGGGCTGACGCTTCCGGCGATGCTCGGCCTGATGCTGCTGAGTGAGCCGATCGTACGGCTGCTCTTCGAGCACGGCGCGTTCTCCGGCGCCGACAGCCGCGCCACCGCACTCGCGCTGACATCGCTCGCGGTCGGTCTGCCGGCCCATGTCCTGTTCAAGGCGCTCGCACCAGCCTTCTTCGCACGCGGCGACACTCGCACGCCCATGCTGGCGACCTTTGCCGGACTCGCCGTCACCGTCGCTGCGGCGCTGATGCTCAGCCGCGCGTATGCTGTTGCCGGCATGGCTGCTGGCATCGCGCTCGGGTCCTGGGTGAGTGCGCTGCTGCTGGCCGGCTGGGCCGCAGTGCGGTTCGATCTTGCGCTCGATCCGGCGACACGCCGGCGGCTGCCGCGGGTCGGTCTCGCCGCTGTCGTCATGGGGGCGCTGCTCTGGCTTGCCGTGCGCGGCCTCGCGCCGTGGCTCCATGGCGAGCATCGCCTTGTCGTGGCCGTCGCGGTGGCCGCTCTGATCACGGCCGGCATCGCCGTTTACGTCGCGAGCCTCGCCTTCCTGGGCGTGGTTCGTCCGCGGGAGGCGATCCGGGCGATGCGAAAGCCCGACTTGCACGCCTGAAGCCGCCGTGGCAAGCAACGCCCCGGCGAGCATGATGCCGAAAACTGTGAAGCGGTTTGCGCTTCGCCGCCCTCCGGGCCGGGTCACGTCATGCGCCAAATCATCCAAGGCCGGCATCCAACCCCGGCCTTCAGAGGAACTTTCAGACCATGACCACTCCGCGCGTTTTCTCCGGCGTTCAGCCCACCGGCAATCTGCATCTCGGCAATTACCTCGGCGCCATCGTCAATTTCGTCAAACTGCAATCGAGCTACGAATGCATCTATTGCGTGGTCGATCTGCACGCCATCACGGTGCCGATCTCGGTGTGGGGCGGACCGGATGAATTGCGCCGCTGCACGCGCGAGGTCACCGCGGCTTTCATTGCCGCGGGCATCGATCCGAAGACAAACATCATCTTCAACCAAAGCCAGGTCGCGGGACACGCCGAACTGACCTGGGTGTTCAACTGCGTGGCGCGGCTCGGCTGGCTCAACCGCATGACCCAGTTCAAGGAAAAGGCCGGCAAGGATCGCGAGAACGCCTCGGTCGGCCTGTACGACTATCCGGTGCTGATGGCATCCGACATCCTGCTTTACCGTGCGACGCATGTGCCGGTCGGCGAGGACCAGAAGCAGCATCTCGAACTGGCGCGCGATATCGCGCAGAAGTTCAACAATGACTTTTCCGAATCGATTGCCGCGAACAATCAGCCCGCCACGTATTTTCCGCTGCCCGAACCTGTGATCACAGGTCCGGCAACACGGGTGATGAGCCTGCGCGACGGCTCGAAGAAGATGTCGAAGTCCGACGCTTCGGATTATTCGCGCATCAATCTCTCTGACGATGCCGACGCTATCGCGCAGAAGATCCGCAAGGCCAAGACTGATCCCGAACCGCTGCCCAGCGAAGAGAAGGGCCTGGAATCGCGTCCCGAAGCCGACAATCTCGTGGGCATCTTCGCCGCCTTGTCAGGCCGGCCGAAGAGCGAGGTGCTGCGCGAATTCGGCGGCGCGCAATTCTCCGGATTCAAATCGAATCTGGTCGAGCTTGCGGTATCGAAACTCGGCCCGATCACCGCGGAGATGAAGCGGCTGTCGCAGGACCATGCCTATGTCGACAGCGTTCTGATCGACGGCGCCGAGCGCGCCAACGCGATCGCCGAGCAGACCATCAAGGACGTGAAGGATATCGTCGGCTTCATCCGCCGACGGTAGTTTTTCACTTCCGGCCGGTCAGGCTGGCGCTTGCGCTAACCGAAGCGGCGGCGCGGGACAATACCTTGTCGAATACGCCCGCACCGTGGCAGCATGACGGAGCTATTCGTCATCGCCGTGGCCATTCGATTTACCGGGTCGCACGATTTTCTGGACGTTGACCGTGAACCTTCCGAATTCCCCTCAAGCATCGGGACATGCATGAGCACGCAACGACGAAGTTACGAGCAGGGTCACAAGCCGAAGTGCCTGGTGATCGTTGACGACAGCGCGGAATGGGATCGCGCGGTCTATTACGCCAGCCGCTGGGCCGTGCGTGTCGGCGGCGGCGTAGTGATGCTGCGCATCATCGATACCGAGGATCACAATCAGCAATGGCTCGGCGTTGCCGACATCATGAAGGCCGAAGCCGAAGAGATCGCCAACGCTGCACTGGACCGCGCCGCCGGTCGCGCCAACGGCATCGCCGCGATCACGCCGGAGCGGGTCATTCGCGAAGGCGTGCCGCATGCGCAGATTCTCGATGTGATCGACAAGGATGTCGATATCTCCATGCTGGTGCTGGCGGCCAGCGTCGGCGCCGAGGGGCCCGGACCGATCATCACCACTTTGGCCAAGACCGTCGGCACCTTTCCCATCCCGGTCACCATTGTCCCCGGCAACCTGACCGACAAGGAAATCGACGCCCTATCCTAACGCGTTGAATACACTAAATTTTGTGCGATGCCTTGATCCGGGCCGGCGGCCTCGCCATCTTGGAATCGGATAGCTCGCCAAGCCGTGCAGGCCGCGCCGCCGGCAGCGGCGAGATATCGGCGACGGGGCTTATTTTTCTACGGCTCCTTCGCGAAATGCTCTAAAAACGATCCACGCGCCGGGCCTTGACCCCGGTCGCGAGCGGAGAAAATCATGTTCATCCAGACCGAAGCGACCCCTAATCCCGCCACCTTGAAATTCCTGCCCGGACGCACCGTGCTGTCGAGCGGCACCATGGAATTCAACTCCCGCGAGGACGCCGCGCGCTCCCCGCTGGCCGAGCGTCTGTTCGACGTTCCCGGCGTCACCGGCGTGTTCTACGGCTCCGATTTCGTCACCGTCACCAAGGATGATAGCGACTGGCAGCACCTCAAGCCGGCGATCCTCGGCGCCATCATGGAACATTATATGTCGGGCGGCCCGCTGATGGCCGATGGCAGCGAGGCGGGCGACGCCGATACGGATGCCGACGAGTTCTTCAGCGAGGAAGATGCCGAGACGGTCGGCATCATCAAGGACCTGATCGAGACACGGGTGCGGCCGGCGGTCGCCAATGATGGCGGCGATATCACGTTCCGCGGGTTCCGCGACGGCATCGTCTATCTCAACATGAAGGGCGCCTGCTCCGGCTGCCCCTCCTCGACCGCGACGCTGAAGCACGGCATCCAGAACCTGCTCAAACATTTCGTGCCGGAAGTCACCGAAGTCGAAGCGGTGCAGTAGGAAGCGAATAGTAAGTAGGGAGTAGCGAATAGAAGACAGAAGCCGCAGATGCATGGGCGCGGCGCGCCCGTTTCATGCTAATCTATTCGCTACTTACTATTCGCTATTCGCTCACTTCATCGCTGTCTCATGCTGATCCTCGCCATCGATACCGCGCTCGACGCATGCTCCGCGGCCATTCTCGATACGCAGTCGACGCGGCTGATCGCCCATGAAACGCAGCCGATGCAGCGAGGCCACGCCGAAGCGCTGATGCCGCTGATTGCACGCGTCATGAAACAGGCGGCGATGGCCTTTGCGGCGCTGGACCGCATCGCGGTGACCACCGGCCCCGGCAGCTTTACCGGCCTGCGCGTCGGTCTCTCTGCGGCGCGCGGCATCGCGCTCGCCGCGCAGAAACCGGTGGTGGGGCTGACGACGCTGACGGCATTCGCGGCGCCTTATGTCAGCGAGAGCGGCACCCATCCGATCATGTCGGTGATCGATGCCCGGCACGATCACGTCTATCTGCAGGTCGCCAGCGGCAACGGCACCACGCTGATGCGGCCCGATGTCGTGCCCGTCGCCGCCGCGCTCGAGGCTGCACGGTTCGGTCCGCCGATCCTGGTCGGCAACGCCGCGCAGATCGTTGCCGCACGCTGGCCCGACGGCACGCCGCCGATCCTGGTCGAGCCACGACCGGCGCCCGATATCGCCTGGGTCGCCTGGCTCGGAGCGGCCGTCAGTCCGGAGAGCGCGCCGGCGCGGCCCTATTATCTGCGCGCCCCTGACGCCAAGCCGGCATCCGGATTGCTGGCCGCCGCGCCATGAAGAATCCCCTCGCCGCATGGTGGACCCCAGAGACGCCGGTCGTCGAACCTGCCACCCGCAACGACATCGCGGCTCTGGCCCGCCTGCATGGCGCCGCTTTTCATCGCGGATGGGGCGAAGCGGAATTCGACGCGATGCTGCGGGAACCCAACACCCTGGTGCACCGGCTGCGCCAGGGCGGCAAGGTAATCGGCTTCGCCGTGTCGCGGCTCGCGGCGGACGAGGCGGAAATTCTCTCAATTGCCGTGGCCGCGAGCCAGCGCGGCCGCGGCTTGTCGCGCGGCCTGCTGCTGACCCACCTCGGCCACCTCGCGGGGCGCGGCGTCAACACCGTCTTCCTCGAGGTGGAGGAAAATAATCAGCCGGCGCGGCGGCTCTATGACAAGGCCGGCTTCGCCGTGGTCGGCCGCCGCGAGCGCTACTATCGGGAAGCCGGCGGCGAAGAGCGGAACGCACTGGTGATGCGCCGCGACTTGTCCTAGCCATCGAGGGGTGGCAAGAGGGGACTCTCCCCGGAGTACGAGGGCCATGACCGCATTGAAATCCGCACCGACGTCGAAATCGGCCAGCATCGAGGCGCGCTGTGCCGCCACCGGGATGCGCATGACCGAGCAGCGCCGCGTCATCGCGCGCGTTTTGGCGGAAGCGGTCGATCATCCCGATGTCGAAGAACTGTATCGGCGCTGCGCGGCGGTCGACGACAAGATCTCGATCTCGACGGTTTATCGCACCGTGAAGTTGTTCGAGGATGCCGGCATCATCGAGCGCCACGACTTTCGCGAGGGCCGCGCACGCTATGAGACCATGCGCGACAGCCACCACGATCATCTCATCAATCTGCGCGACGGCACCGTGGTCGAGTTTACCTCCGAGGAAATTGAAGTGCTGCAGCGGGAGATCGCCCGCAAGCTCGGCTACACGCTGGTCGATCACCGGCTCGAACTCTATTGCGTGCCGATCGACGAGAAGAAAAGCTGAAGGACGGCCTGCCGGTTGTCCCTTTTCTGCTTAAGAATATCCATGCAGCGAAGCGCTCAACGTCGTCATGGCCGGATTTATTCCGGCCATCCACGTCTTGACCGCTCCGTATCGTGAAGGACGTGGATGGCCGGGACAAGTGTACGGCCTTGAGAGATACCTGAC
>DATMSE010000011.1:0-13072 GCA_035565575.1 Xanthobacteraceae bacterium | reverse complement strand
CACGGCGTCGACAAGGACGAGCGCGCGCTGGCGATCGAGCGCGAGGAAATCGAACGTCTCGCCAAGGACCGCGATGACGAGCAGGCGATCCTGGACCGCAACGTCTACGGTCGTCTGGCCGATCTTCTCGAGAACCGCCAGGGCATTGCTGGCCCGAAGGGCTTCAAGAAGGATACCAAGATCACCCGCGCGGTGCTCGACGAGTATCCGAAGTCGCAGTGGTGGTTGTTTGCCTCGCCGAACGACAAGCTGATGGCCGAGATCGAGGCCATGCGGAAGCAGTACGACGAGTCGAAGAAGGGCCTCGAGCAGCGCTTCCTCGACAAGGTCGAGAAGCTGCAGCGTGGTGACGAACTCCCGCCGGGCGTGATGAAGATGGTCAAGGTCTTCGTCGCGGTGAAGCGCAAGATTCAGCCGGGCGACAAGATGGCCGGCCGTCACGGCAACAAGGGCGTGGTGTCGAAGATCGTTCCGATCGAGGACATGCCGTTCCTTGAGGACGGCACCCATGCGGACATCGTGCTGAACCCGCTCGGCGTGCCCTCGCGCATGAACGTCGGTCAGATTCTCGAAACCCATCTCGGCTGGGCCTGCGCCGGCCTCGGCAAGCGCATCGGCCAGGCGGTGGACGCGTATTTGTCGAAGCAGGACGTCAAGCCGCTGAAGGAGACCTTGAAGAAGGTTTACGGCGAGAACGAAACCATCAAGTCGCTCAACGACAACGAACTGGTCGAACTCGGCACCAACCTGCGCAAGGGCGTACCGATCGCAACTCCGGTGTTCGACGGTGCGAAGGAAAGCGACATCGAGGAGATGCTGGAGCTCGCCGGCGTCGACAAGTCGGGACAGTCGGTGGTGTATGACGGCCGCACCGGCGATCAGTTCGATCGCAAGGTGACGGTGGGTTACATCTACATGCTCAAGCTGCACCATCTGGTCGACGACAAGATCCATGCGCGTTCGATCGGTCCGTACTCGCTCGTCACCCAGCAGCCGCTGGGCGGCAAGGCGCAGTTCGGCGGCCAGCGCTTCGGCGAAATGGAGGTGTGGGCGCTCGAGGCTTACGGCGCGGCGTACACGCTCCAGGAAATGCTCACCGTGAAGTCGGACGACGTGGCCGGCCGCACCAAGGTCTACGAGGCCATCGTGCGTGGCGACGACACCTTCGAAGCGGGCATCCCCGAGTCCTTCAACGTGCTGGTCAAGGAAATGCGTTCGCTTGGTCTCAACGTCGACCTGCACAACTCCAAGCAGGACCCGGCGCCGACATCGGAAGCGGCCGAATAACAGGTGCGGTGTCATGGCCGGGTTTATCCCGGCCATCCACGTCTTTGCTGCGATGGTGGTTTGAAGACGTGGATGCCTGGGACGAGCCCGGGCACGACGAAAACGGAATTCGATTTCTGACGACTGCCTAAGCGGTCAAGGAGAACACCATGAACCAAGAGATCATGAACCTCTTCAATCCGACGACGCCGGCTCAGGTCTTCGACCAGATCCGGATTTCGATCGCGTCGCCGGAAAAGATTCTGTCGTGGTCCTACGGCGAGATCAAGAAGCCGGAAACCATCAACTACCGGACCTTCAAGCCCGAGCGCGACGGCCTGTTCTGCGCACGCATCTTCGGGCCGATCAAGGATTACGAGTGCTTGTGCGGCAAGTACAAGCGGATGAAGTACAAAGGCATCATCTGCGAGAAGTGCTCGGTCGAGGTGACCTTGTCGCGCGTCCGTCGCGAGCGCATGGGCCATATCGAACTGGCGGCGCCGGTCGCGCATATCTGGTTCCTGAAGTCACTGCCGTCGCGCATCGGCCTTCTGCTCGACATGACGCTGAAGGACCTCGAGCGGATTCTCTACTTCGAATACTACGTCGTGCTTGAGCCGGGCCTTACCGCGCTCAAGGACCGCCAGTTGCTGTCGGAAGAAGAGTATCTGCGCGCGCAGGACGAGTACGGCCAGGACTCGTTCACCGCGATGATCGGTGCCGAGGCGATCCGCGAACTGCTCAAGGGACTCGAGCTCGAAAAGCTCGAGGCGCAGATCCGTGCCGAGATGGCGGAAACCGAATCCGACATCAAGCACAAGAAACTCGCCAAGCGCCTGAAGATCGTGGAGGCCTTCCGCCACTCCGGCAACAAGCCGGAATGGATGATCATGACCGTGATTCCGGTGATCCCGCCGGATCTGCGTCCGCTGGTGCCGCTCGACGGCGGCCGTTTCGCGACCTCCGACCTCAACGACCTGTATCGCCGCGTCATCAACCGCAACAACCGCCTGAAGCGGCTGATGGAGCTGCGCGCGCCGGACATCATCATCCGCAACGAGAAGCGCATGCTTCAGGAAGCGGTGGATGCGCTGTTCGATAACGGCCGCCGCGGCCGCGTCATCACCGGCGCCAACAAGCGTCCGCTGAAGTCGCTCGCCGACATGCTGAAGGGCAAGCAGGGCCGCTTCCGTCAGAACCTGCTCGGCAAGCACGTCGACTACTCCGGCCGTTCGGTGATCGTGGTCGGCCCCGAGCTCAAGCTGCATCAGTGCGGCCTGCCGAAGAAGATGGCGCTGGAGCTGTTCAAGCCGTTCATCTATTCGCGCCTCGACGCCAAGGGCCTCTCAACCACGGTGAAGCAGGCCAAGAAGCTGGTGGAGAAGGAGCGTCCGGAGGTCTGGGATATCCTCGATGAGGTCATCCGCGAACACCCGGTGCTGCTCAACCGCGCCCCGACGCTGCATCGCCTCGGCATCCAGGCGTTCGAACCGGTGCTGATCGAGGGCAAGGCGATCCAGCTTCACCCGCTGGTGTGCTCGGCGTTCAACGCCGACTTCGACGGCGACCAGATGGCCGTGCACGTTCCGCTGTCGCTCGAAGCGCAGCTGGAAGCGCGCGTCCTGATGATGTCGACCAACAACATCCTGCATCCGGCCAACGGTCAGCCGATCATCGTGCCGTCGCAGGATATCGTGCTGGGTCTCTACTATCTCTCGATCCTGCGCGAGGGCCTGCCGGGCGAAGGCAAGCTTTACGGCGACATGGCCGAGATCGAGCACGCGTTGCATTCGCAGGTGATCCACCTTCACACCAAGATCAAGTACCGATGGGAAGGCGTCGACGAGGACGGCAAGGTGGTCAGCCGCTGGTATGACACCACGGCCGGCCGCGCAATTCTTGCGCAGGTGCTGCCGAAATCGCCGAAGATGCCGTTCGACCTCGTCAACAAGCTGATGACGAAGCGCGAGATCTCCGGCGTGATCGATCACGTCTATCGCCACAGCGGCCAGAAGGAGACGGTGATTTTCTGCGACCGCATCATGGCGCTCGGCTTCTACAATGCGTTCAAGGCCGGCATTTCGTTCGGCAAGGACGACATGGTGGTGCCGCACTCGAAGTGGAAGATCGTCGATGCGACCCGCACGATGGCCAAGGACTTCGAGCAGCAGTACAACGACGGCCTGATCACCCACGGCGAGAAGTACAACAAGGTCGTCGACGCCTGGTCGAAGGCGACCGAGGAAATCGCCAAGGAGATGATGAAGGAAATCTCCGCCGTTAAGAAGAATCCGAAGGGCGGCGAGGCGCAGGTCAACTCGATCTACATGATGGCTCATTCGGGTGCGCGTGGTTCGCCGGCGCAGATGCGTCAGCTCGCCGGTATGCGCGGCCTGATGGCGAAGCCGTCGGGCGAGATCATCGAGACGCCGATCATTTCCAACTTCAAGGAAGGTCTGTCGGTGCTCGAGTACTTCAACTCGACCCACGGCGCCCGCAAGGGTCTGGCGGACACCGCGCTCAAGACGGCGAACTCGGGTTACCTGACCCGCCGTCTGGTCGACGTCGCGCAGGACTGCATCATCACGCAGGACGACTGTGGCACCAAGCTCGGCATCAAGATGCGCGCCATCGTTGATTCCGGCACGGTGGTGGCGTCGCTCGGCTCGCGTATCCTCGGCCGCACCGCGTGCGAGGACATCCGTGATCCGGCGACCAACAAGGTGCTGATCAAGCGCAATACCCTGATGGAGGAAAGCCACGTCGAGCAGATCGCGCAGGCCGGCATCCAGGAGGTGAAGATCCGCTCGGCGCTGACCTGCGAACTGGTCAACGGCATCTGCGGCAAGTGCTATGGCCGCGATCTGGCCCGCGGCACGCCGGTCAACCACGGCGAGGCGGTCGGTGTCATCGCGGCGCAGTCGATCGGCGAGCCCGGCACGCAGTTGACGATGCGTACGTTCCACATCGGTGGCGCGGCGCAGCTCAACGAGCAGTCGGTCATCGAGTCGAACTTCGACGGCAAGATCACCATCAAAAACAAGGCGATCGCGCGCAACAGCGAAGGTCACCTGGTTGCGATGGCCCGTAACATGGTCGTCGCCGTGGTTGATGCCGACGGCACCGAGCGCGCGACCCATCGCATCCAGTACGGCGCGCGCATGCACGTCGATGAGGGCGATGCCGTCAAGCGCGGCCAGCGCATCGCGGAGTGGGATCCGTATACTCGCCCGATCCTCACCGAAGTCGAGGGCACCATCGGGTTCGAGGATCTGGTGGAAGGCCAGTCGATCTCGGAAACGCTGGACGAATCCACCGGTATCGCCAAGCGCGTGGTCATCGATTGGCGCTCGACGCGTGGCGGCGCCGACCTGCGGCCCGCGATCGTCATCAAGGGCAAGGACGGCAAGGTGCTGAAGCTGCCGCGCGGTGGCGATGCGCGCTACATGCTCTCGGTCGACGGCATTCTGTCGGTTGACGTCGATAGCAAGGTGAAGCCCGGCGACATTCTCGCCCGTGTCTCCACCGAGAGCGCCAAGACGCGCGACATCACCGGCGGTCTGCCGCGTGTCGCCGAACTGTTCGAAGCGCGCAAGCCGAAGGATGCGGCGATCATCGCCGAAATCGCCGGCACCATCCGCTTCGGTCGCGACTACAAGAACAAGCGTCGCATCTCGATCGAGCCTGTCGACAAGAACGAGGAGACTCGCGAGTACCTCATTCCGAAGGGCAAGCACATCCATTTGCAGGATGGCGACATCGTCGAAAAGGGTGACTTCATCGTTGAAGGCAACCCGGCGCCGCATGACATTCTGGCGATCAAGGGCATCGAGGAACTCGCTGCCTATCTGGTCAACGAAATCCAGGAAGTCTATCGGCTGCAGGGCGTGTTGATTAACGACAAGCACATCGAAGTCATCGTTCGGCAGATGCTGCAGAAGATCGAGATCACCGACCAGGGTGAGACCGACATGATCGCGGGCGAACAGATCGACAAGATCGAGTTCGACGCGCTCAACGCCAAGGCGAAGGAAGAGGGCAAGAAGCCCGCGACCGGCACCCCGGTGCTGCTCGGCATCACCAAGGCGAGCCTGCAGACGCGGTCGTTCTTCTCGGCGGCGTCGTTCCAGGAGACCACCCGCGTGCTCACCGAAGCCGCCGTCAACGGCAAGGTGGATCCGCTGGAAGGTCTCAAGGAGAACGTCATTGTCGGCCGGCTGATTCCGGCGGGCACCGGCGCCTCGATGGCCCGTATCCGCGAGGTCGCCATGAAGCGCGATCGCCTGATCCTCGACGAGCGCGAGAAGCAGGCCTCGATCACCCCGGCCGCGCCGGAAGCCGAGCCGCTGGCCCTGCCGCCGGCAGAGTGACGCACGATCGTTCGAATATGGAAGAGGCCGGCGCGAGCCGGCCTCTTCTTTTTTGTCCTGACGATCCGGTCCGGCCGACCGGCGGCGATCCTGTTGAATGCGGCCGGGGGGCCGCTTTCCTCGGCACAGGGGCGTAGCCGGGCCGCAAATCCCCAGCCGCCGCCCGGCGGGGTCGTCCCGGAACAAGGCGTCCGAGGAAGCCGCCCCGGAAGGCCGGCCAGGGCTTTCCGGGAAAATTCGCATCGGTGTGGCTGGAATACTGCTCTGTTCATCTTTCCTTCAGGTGAAAAGCGCTTTCCCTTGAGGGGGCTGGCCCAAATCGGCGATAGTGCGGGCCAGTGACCGTCATACGTCTCGACGTTAGGAAGACGAGGGTCCGGGGGTTAGCTGACTCCGCAAAGGCTCGGAATGCGTCGTCGCAGCGGACGCAGGAAGCGGCAATTGCGCTTCGAAAGTGACAGATGCTTGATCTTGCAATCATAGGTGGGGGCCCGGGCGGCCTGATGAGCGCCTGGTATCTCAAGAAGAAGCTTGGGAAGCTGTGCCGCGTGACGATCTTTGAGGCGTCCGACCGGCTGGGCGGCAAAGTGATGTCGCGGAAGTTCGATTCCGCGCCCGCGCTCTATGAGGCCGGCGTGGCCGAAATCTACGACTACTCGATGACAGGTCCGGACCCGCTGCGCGATCTGATCCAGCATTTCGGCCTGCAGACCATCCCGATGGATGCCGAACAGGTGATGCTCGACGGCGAATTGCTGAATGACGTTCCGGGCATGCGCCGCAAATACGGCGACAAGACCGCCGATGCCATCCTCGCGTTCCGCAGGCGCTGCGAGGAGATGATCTCTCCGACCGAATATTACGAAGGCGTCGGCGCGCAGGATAACGAGCATCCGTGGATCGACGTGAATTGCGAGGACCTGCTCGATCGCGAGGTAACCGATCCCGTCGCGAAACGATTCCTCAAGGTGATGGCGCGCTCCGATATCGCGACCGAAAGCCACAACACCAACGGCCTCAACGCCCTGAAGAACTTCGTGATGGACGTCGACGGCTATATCGGCCTGTACTCGATTCAGAACGGCAATGAGCAACTGATCTCGTGCCTGCAGGCGGAGGTCGATGCGGACATCCAGCTCAACCATCGTGTGCTGGAGGTCGGCAAGACCGGGCAGGGCCGCTATCAGCTCAACATGATGAACGGCAAGGGACCGGAGACGCGGGAATTCGATCTCGTGATGGTGTGCCTGCCGCACAGCTGGCTGGCGACGATGCGCTGGGACGGCGAACAGCTTCGCAAGTCGATGGTGAAGCACATCGCTTACTTCGATCGGCCGGCGCATTATCTGCGCGTTTCACTGCTGTTCGACTCGCCGTTCTGGGGCGATCAGATTCCCGGCGCATGGTTCATGTCGGAAGCGTTCGGCGGCTGCTGTGTCTATAACGAGGGCGCGCGTCACGACGTCGGACGCAACGGTGTGCTGAATTTTCTCATCCCCGGCTCGGATGCCCTGGCATTCGCCAATCTCGGCGATCAGGAACTGATCGATGCGGCGCTGAAATCGCTGCCTGCCTCGTTCGGCGATGCGCGCGCGCATTTCCTCGAGGGCAAGATTCATCGCTGGCTGTCGTCGGTGAATGCGATTCCCGGCGGCGTGCCGGTGCGCGATGTCGCGACCAATCATCGCCCTGAACCGAAGCAGCATCCGGGTCTGGTGCTGGTCGGCGATTATCTGTTCGACTCGACGCTGAACGGGCTGCTCGATTCTTCCGATGCGGCCACCGACATCGTCGTCACCGAAACCATGCGTCTGCGCTACGCGCGCGAAAAGGGCAATCGCGGCGCAAAGATCGATTCGTCTTATTTCGAGAACTATCGCGGTGTTGGCCGCTATGGCGAGGTCTGGCAGCAGTTCTCCGATCCGAAATATCTCAAGACCTTGATCGAAATCGTCTGGCAGAAGCGCGATGGCTACCGCTTGCTGGTGGCGGGTTCGGCAAGCGGCGAACTGGTCGGCGCCTTGCGCACGCTCGGGGTCGATGCCTGGGGCGTCGAAAACAATCGCGCGATTCATGCCAAGACTCCGGCGGCCCTGCGTGAGTTCAATCTGCTCGGCTCCGTCATCGACCTGCCGTTCAAGGATGGCGAGTTCGATTTTGTGTTCGAGACCTGTTTGTGCCACGTCACCGAGCGGCGGGTTCGCAGCGCCGTCCGCGAACTGCATCGGGTGGTGCGCACCGGCCTCGTGTTCGGCTCGGTCACCAGCGACTTCGATCCGAAGCTGATCGACCGCTATGACCTGCTGCGCGGCGTCAAGAAGCTCGGGACCTGGTGGGAGTGGTCGGAGATCTTCTTCAACAATGGCTTCGATCTGGCGATGAGCCGGAACGACTGTCTCGATGAGGCCTGGGCCGCCACACTGGCGGCGAACAAGGGTCCCGGAAACTGGTATGCCGACGCGGACAGCCTGCGTTATTCGTTCTTCGACAAGGTTGAGTCCGACGACTAGACGGCTGGATGCCGGCTGGCGGTTTGTCGCTTGGCGTGACAGATTGCAGGGAGTGCAGAGTGGTTTTGCGGCCGGGCAGGGCGACAATGCGACGGCATCACTTTGCGTCGATGACAGACAGATCGGGATCGCGGTCCCGATGCGCGGGCCCGTCTCCTTAGCGGCTGATGGATTGTGGCCAAGACCCCTTCGGACAGTTCCGGTTCCAAAACACTGAGCGACGGCCCGGCTGCGCGACCGCTCGCGCAGGATGGCGAGACGTTGCCGCGCCCCGCCCTTCCTCATCCGACGGCAAAATCGGCCAAGAGCCCAGACGCGGATGATGACGACGATCTCGACGACGAGATAGACCTCGACGACGAGGACGACGAGGAACTCGTCGTCTATACCGCCAGCGAGGCCGCCGGCGCGCTCGCGACCATCTACCGGTTCGTCCGGCCCTATTTCGGCAATTACAAAAAGGCGTTGTCGTTCGTCGCGTTCGGTCTGCTGATCGAGACGCTGTTCAACGTCATCATGCCGCTCAGCCTCAAGTTCCTGATCGACGACGCGCTCGGTGAGGAGGACTTCGGCGTCCTGATGCGGATCCTGTCGGTGCTGGCGATTGCCGGCATCATCACCTCGATCATTTCGATCTGGTACGAGAAATGGGATGCCTGGCTCTCGGCGTCGATCATCTCGGATGTCCGCGCGCGGCTGTTCGGCCATATCCAGGATCTGCCTTCGAGCTTCTTTGCGCGGACCAAGCGCGGCGAGATTCTCTCGCGCTTCTCGGTCGACCTCGCGGCGTTCGAAACCTCGATGCAGACGCTGGCCAACAGCGCGGTGCTCCCCGCGCTCGAACTGGTCGCCGGTCTGATCCTGATGTTCTTCCTGAACTGGCAACTCGCCACCGTGGCGTTGCTGATCTTTCCAATCACCCTGATCGGCCCGCGCATCCTGACGCCGAAGGCGGTGAAGGCCAATTACGAGCAGAAGGTCGCCGAGTCCTCCATTCTCGGCATGGTGCAGGAGAATATCGCGGCGCAGGCGGTGGTGAAGGCGTTCAGCCTGCAACGCCGCGCGCTGAACTGGTTTACCGTCAGCAACACCCAGACCCAGAAGAAGATCGCATCGGCGACATTCCTGTCGAGCATGGTCGAGCGCTCGGTGAACGTCTCGGTATTGCTGCTGCATCTCGTCGTTCTTGCGCTCGGCGCCTATCTCGCCACCAAGGGCCACATCACCATCGGCACCTTCGTCACCTTCGAGAGCGCCTTCTGGGAGATTTCCTACAACATCGCCCATCTGATGCATTTCATCCCGGTGTCGATCCAGGCGGCGGCGGCGATCCGGCACATGAACGAACTGCTGGACGAGCCGACGCGCGGGGTCGACCGTCCCGGCGCACCGGATCTGCCGCGGATCACCAACGACATCACCTTCGATCATGTCACGTTCGGATATGAAGGCAGCGAGCGGCCGGTGATCGACAACCTGGATCTCAGGATCGACTTCGGCAAGTCCGTCGCCATCGTCGGGCCGAGCGGGTCGGGCAAGAGCACGCTGCTCAATCTCATCCTGCGGCTTTACGTGCCGACCGCGGGCCGGGTGACGATCGATGGCGTCGATATCCGCAAGGTGACGCGTGAGTCGCTGCGCGAGAACATGGCGGTGGTGTTTCAGGACAACGTGCTGTTCAATATGTCGATCCGCGAGAACATCCGGCTCGGCAAGGAGAACGCCACCGATGCCGAAGTGGAAGCCGCGGCCCGCAAGGCCGAGATTCACCGTTTCATCATGAGCCTGCCGGAAGGCTACGACACCGTCGTCGGCGAGCGGGGCGATACGTTGTCGGGTGGTCAGCGCCAGCGCATGGCGATCGCGCGCGCCATCGTGCGCGATCCCTCGGTGCTGCTGCTGGACGAAGCGACCTCGGCGCTGGACCAGACCACCGAAGCCGCCATCAACCGCACGCTGCTGCGGCTGGCGCGCGGCCGGACCATGATCTTTTCCACGCACCGGCTCACCTCGGTGGTGGAGATGGACGAGATCATCGTCATCAATGAGGGCCGGGCCGTGGAGCGCGGGTCGCACGAGGAACTGCTCGCGGCCAACGGCTTCTATCGCAAGCTATGGGACGATCAGAGCCATGTCGTTCACGACGATGATGAAGATGATGACGACGACGACGATGAGGAGTAAGGGCGGGGCTGACGCGCCCGAACGCCGTTGCTGTGGTGCATAGGCGGCGAGCATCAGGCCGCCTTTCCGATTTCCGGATGCGCTCCGATCGCTTCGGCCCGTGCGTCCTTCCGCAACAGCCGCCGCGCCTGCTGCAGCTTGCCTTGCGCAGCCCGGACCAGAAAGCGCGACCAGCGCGCCGCGCGCCAGCGTAAACCATCCTCGATCGACATCGCGCGCAGGTGATAGGCCTTCGCGGTGGAGGCCGCATCGCAGGCGATCTTCACCGGATCGTCGTAGAATGCGCCAATCTTGGCCGCGTCCATGCCGTCCGTTCGCAGCCATGCCGGGATATGCACGTTGCATAGCCGCTCGACGTCGGTGAACACCTTGTGGGAGCCGGTGCCGGCGGCCGGACATGAGGTGGCAAAGGCATCGCCCACCAGAACCACGCCGGGCTGGCGATAGCCGAGCGTCACATAAAGGTCCGCCGGGCGGATCTTGACCGGCCCGACGATCTTGAAATCCCCGGCGATGCGGCGCAGGCGCGGCATCAGCGCATTGAGCGCGGCCTCGGGTTCATGACGCATCTGCCGCAGCCATGGATCGTCGACGTTGCGGTACACCATCAGGTTGGCGCGCATCGCCTCGCTAACGGGAAACAATGTCAGATAGGCGGCGCGATCGCTCGCGCGTTCCGGGTAATAGGTCAGCGCCGGAAAATCGAAGGCCGCACGATCGACCGGCGCCATGTCGAAGCCGAGCGTGATCGAATGACAGGCGCTGATGACGCGGCGTTCGAGATGAAGTTGATGCAGCAGCGCGATGTTGAGCCCGCTCGCCATCACGATCAGCCGCGCGGAAATCCGTTCGCCGCCGGCGAGAGTCAGGATCTGCCGCTCCGCGCTGGTCGCCGCCGCCGACACCTTGCCGACGATGAACTCAACGCGACGCGGAATTTCCGCGCGCAGCGTGTTCACCAGCGTGTCGTACATGATGCCGTGCTGATCGCTCGCGCGCTTCTGCAGCAGATGGCCGAACCGGGCGATCCACACTTCGCGATCATGGGTCGAGGCGCGCAGCACCGCATCGGCGAGACCGGTCCGCCGCAGGATGGCGAGTTGATCGGCACTCAGCTTTTCGCAGCGCAGGTCGGCCGGGTAGCGCGGATGCGGATCGATCAGGATCGCGTCGATGCCGGCGCGCCCCAGTTGTGCGGCGACGATCGATCCAGCGAGTCCCCCGCCGACAATAGCAACGTCCGTGTACCGCATCGATCTGTCTCTTGCGCCGCACTTATCCATGCGCCTCAAACCCCAACAAAGTTTGAACATGGGCCCGGGGCGATACGGCAGCGACTTAACTGAAACGCAATGCGGCCGGATGTATGACCGACCGGCGAAAGCGCGCAACAGCGGGGCGTCGGTGCGATGATCTCGGTAACCACTTGTTCACCAAACAGCGACATCGCCGCCGCATGGACCGATCTTGCCGCGCGCGCCTCGTCGAATGCGTTCATGCACCCGGCGGCGCTGCGTGCGGCCGAGGCGACCGGGTTCGCCGATATCCGCGTGCTGCTGGCGTGGGACGATGCCGCGACGCCGCGGCGGCTGATCGGTCTGTGGGCACTGCGGATTCGACGGATCGCGCCGTTCTGGCCCCTGGTGCTGGATGCGCGGCCGTACAACTACGCCTTCCTGTCGACGCCGGTGGTCGATCCCGCCTATGCCGTGGCGGTGATGCCGGCGTTCCTCGCCGCGATACAGAACGACCCCGATCTGCCGAAGGTGCTGCATCTGCATTCGTTCGAGCAGGAGGTGCCTTGCTATGCATCGCTCGCGCGCGAACTGGCGGCGACCGGCGGCGCGCATCGTATGCTGATGGAAAGCCAGCGCCCGTTCGCAACGCGCGAGGACGGCATCAAGAAGAGCGGTTCGACCCGCAAGAAATTGCGTCAGGACTGGAATCGCCTGTCCGCGACGGGGAGCGTCGATGTCGTCAACGACCGGACGCCTGCGGCGGTCATGCAGGCCTTCGAGACCTTTCTCGCCCTCGAGCAGGCGAGCTGGAAGGGCGCGCGCGGCACCGCGCTGCTGTGCGACGCCGCGGATGCCGCTTTCGTGCGGCAACTGATGCATAATCTGTCCGCCGAGGGGCATGCGTCGGTGGCGCTGCTGCGGGTCGACGGCCAGCCGATTGCCGCGCAGGTGCTGATGTATGGCGGCGATACCGCCTATACCTGGAAGACGGCGTTCGATACCGCCTATGCGCGCTACTCGCCGGGAATGCTGCTGGTGGACAAGATCACCGAGCAATTGTTCGCCGATCCGGCGATCGGCGCCATCGATTCCTGCTCGTCGGAAGACGGCTTCATGGCGAAGCTCTGGACCGGCCGGCGTCAGGTGGTCGAGATGCTGATCCATGTCGGGCCGGGCAGCTCGGCGGCGTTCGCGCTCGAGCAGGCGCGGCTGCTCGGCTATCACGAGGCGCGGCGATTGCGGAACCAGTGGCGTGCGCGCCGGGCGGCTCCGGCACCACAGGCCAAAGCGCCGCTGGCGCGGGCATCCTAGATCCTGATCACAATTTCAAACAGCGCACGAAGCATGGAATGGATACGGCGTCGCGATCTCGCGGCGCGCTGCGCCCGAGTTTTGCGAGGAACGCTTCGCCCTCCTTGGGAAGAGGGCGCGCGGAACGCCGGACGCGCGATGCGTCCGCAGCCTCGTGTGCGAAGGTGGAAAGCACACGAGTTAGTCACCACGG
>DATMSE010000010.1:0-11050 GCA_035565575.1 Xanthobacteraceae bacterium | reverse complement strand
GCTCTACGTGAAGGGCGGTTACGGCTGGGCTGACACCCGCTTCACCAACGGCTTCGGCGGTGACGGCGGCCGTGACGGCTACACCGTCGGCGGCGGTCTCGAATACCTGTTCACCCAGAACTGGTCGGGCAAGATCGAGTATCAGTACTACGACTTCGGCAACGTCAACGTGTTCAGCCCGGCTGGCGCGTTCCTCGGCCGCATCCGCAACGACGAGCACACTGTGAAGGTCGGTCTGAACTACCGCTTCAACTGGGGTGCCCCGGTCGTCGCGAAGTACTGATCCTATAGGATCCCATCTTCGCGCCCTGCGAAGTTAACAGATCGTGAAAGGCCGGCGTTCGCGCCGGCCTTTTGCTTTTGCGGTAATAAAATGACGAAACCGGCCCCGTTCTCGCAGATTTATTAACTTGAGGGCCGGATACTGCGCCCCCGATTGATTGAAAGAAAATCACGGGCGGGGACACCATGGCATTGAGAATTGCACTCAATGGGCTGCGACATTTGAGCATTCTGCGGCCGCGCTGGAGTAACTGGGGAATCAAGGAAAGTCTTTTTACGGCCTTTGCCGTCATCGCCGGCATTGCGGTCCTGATCAGCGTCGGCGCCGGCGTCATTCTCGGCCAGCTCGGCGGCATGATGCAGGACCTTGGCGGACGCGACATTCCGCGCCTGGCTGCAAGCCTGCAATTGGCGGCACGCAGCGCCGATCTCGCGAGTCAGGGACCTGCCGTACTGTCCTCCCGCGATGAAGCCGACCTGACGCAGCAACTCGCCAAGATCAAGGAGCTTCAGGAAACCGCGCTGGGCAAACTCGGTGAGATCATCGAACTCGGCGCCGATAAATCCACCGTCGCGGCGTTGCAGGAAAACGTCAAGAATATCGACGACACGGTGAAAAGCCTCGGCAATGCCGCGAAGGAGCGGCTCGAGCTGGCTGCACGCCATCAGCAACTTTACGAAGAGCTGCGCGCGCATCAGACCGCCTTCATCGCCGCCGCCAATCCTGCCATGATGGCCGCACAGGCCAATATCAATGCCATTCTCACTTCGGCCAATCTGTCCACCGACGACGCTGCCGAAGCGGCGCGCGCCGTCGAACTGCTGGGCAATGCGGTATCGAGCACCAACCTGATCGCCTCCGACATGATGGCCGCGCTGTCCGCGACGTCGAGCCAGGCGCTCGAACAGATCGCGGCCTCGCTGCAGGCTGCCAAGCAGCGCGCAACGGCAAGCCTGGAAGCGCTTCCGGACAGCCGCAGCAATGCCGAAATCAAGGCCGCAGCACACAAGCTGCTGCCGCTGGCCGATGGCAAGGACGGCATCTTCAAGGTGCGTCAGCGCGAGCTCGATTCCAGCGATTTCGGCCAGCTCATCCTCGATGAATTCCGCAAGCTTAATGCCGGACTCGGCATCAGCGTGCAGCAGCTCGTCGACGGCGTGCAGGCCGACACCGATAAATCCTCCTATCAGGCGCGGCAGACCATTTCGCTCTCCACGCAGATCATGCTGATCGTCGGGGCGCTGACGTTCATCGGATCGATCCTGTTCGTCTGGCTTTATGTCGGCCGCAATATTTTGGGGCGAATCGCGGGACTTCAGCGCGCCATGAAGCGGCTGTCCGACGGCGACCTTGAAACCGAGGTGATGCGCGGTCGTCAGCACGACGAAATCGCCGTGATGGCGAATTCCCTCGAAATTTTCCGGGAGAATATGATCCACGCGCGCGCACTCAGCGCTGATCGTGATCGCGATCAGCTTGCGAAAGCCGAGCGGGCAACGCGCATGGAACAGCAGATCATGGAATTCGAGGCCAGTGTCCGCGCAGCGCTGGAACGTCTCCAATCGTCGGCGAATACGATGGAGGAGACCGCGGAAAACATGGCCGCCACCGCTGATCGCTCCAGCGCATTGGTCAATACGGTTGCGTCGGCCGCGGAAGAAACGTCAGTGAATGTGCAGACGGTGTCGTCCGGTACCGAAGAATTGTCGTCATCCATTCTGGAAATAGGCCGTCAGGTGGTCTCCTCCGCCGAGATCGCCAGCAAGGCGGTGTCCGAGGCCGGCAAGACCGACGTCACCATGCAGGGCCTTGCGGAGAACGCCGCGCGCATCAGCACCGTCGTCGATCTCATTCAAACGATCGCGTCGCAAACCAACCTGCTGGCCTTGAACGCCACCATCGAAGCGGCGCGTGCGGGCGAAGCCGGGCGCGGCTTTGCCGTGGTCGCGTCCGAAGTGAAGAACCTGGCCAGCCAGACGGCCAAGGCCACCGAGGAAATCCGCGCACAGATCGCCAACATGCAGCAGGTGACGACGTCGGCGGTCGGCACTATCCAGAACATCGGATTGACCATCGGCGAGATCAACGAGATCACCACCGCCATTGCGGCCGCCGTCGAGCAGCAGGGCGCCGCGACGCGCGAGATCGCACGCAACATTCAGCACGCTGCGGCTGGCACCAGCGAGGTTTCCAGCAACATCGTGGGCGTCAGCCAGGCCTCGGCAAACGCTGGGGCCGAAGCAGGTCAGGTGCTCGCTGCATCGGGCGCGCTGCGCCGCGAGACCGAGGTGTTGCGCGCCGAGATCGACGGATTCCTCTCCAACATTCGCGCCGCCTAGAGCCGGACGGCGCGAGCCTCGCTTTCGCGTCTACCGTCGTCCTTCATCATCAATGAAGGCCGGCGGTATGCGTCGCAAGGCTCGGGCCGCCGCCCGGTCACCGCTCCGGCCGCCGAACCTTTGGCAATTGACACGATGGGCAGCGCGTGGTCCTTGGACGGGCACCTGATGGGCCATCGGTCCACCCGGCCGACCCGCCACCTGCCAGACGAGGGACCTCGTATGAACGCTCCGACCGGTTCGACCCAACAGGACACCGCCGCGCCTGGTGAGATGCGGCACAACTGGACCCGGTCCGAGGCGGAGGCCATCTACAATCTTCCGTTCGCGGATTTGATCTTTCAGGCCCAGCGGGTTCATCGCGCCCATTTCGATCCCAATCATATCGAGACTGCGAGTCTCCTCAGCATCAAGACCGGCGGCTGTCCGGAGGATTGCGGTTACTGCTCGCAAAGCGCGCACTACGACACCGACGTCAAAGCCACCAAGCTGATGGACCAGCAAGCCGTCCTCGAAACGGCCCAGCGCGCCAAAGACAACGGCGCAAGCCGGTTCTGCATGGCGGCTGCCTGGCGTAATCCCAAGGACAAGGATCTCGATCGCGTTTGCGATATGGTGAGCGCGGTCAAGGATCTCGGCATGGAGACCTGTGCGACGCTCGGCATGTTGACGCCCGCGCAAGCGCAACGACTGCGCGACGCCGGCCTCGACTTCTACAACCACAATGTCGACACCTCGCCGGAATTCTACGGCAACATCATCACCACCCGCACGATGCAGGATCGCATCGACACCTTGGCCCATGCCCGCGACGCCGGATTGAAGATCTGCTGCGGCGGCATCATTGGCATGGGTGAGCAGGTCGACGATCGCATCGGCATGCTGGTTCTGCTGGCCAATCTGCCGAGCCATCCGGAAAGCGTTCCGATCAACATGTGGAATAAGGTGAAGGGCGTGCCGGTCAACGACACCGCGGACCGGCCCGATCCGATCGCACTGGTCCGCATGATCGCTCTCGCGCGCATCATGATGCCGAAGAGCGTGGTCCGGCTTTCGGCGGGACGCCAATACATGACGGATGAATTGCAAGCGCTGTGCTTCGTCGCCGGCGCCAGCTCGATCTTCATCGGCGACGTGCTGCTGACCACGAAAAACCCGCAGACCGTCCGCGACGCGGACCTGCTGGACCGGCTCGGCATTCATTCCCAGCTCGACGCGGCCAAGGCGCTTCAGCCCTCGCAGGCGGCGGAATAGGCGGCTTTCCGCCCGACGGTCAACTTACCCGGACTCTTCCGCCGGGACGGAACGACCTCCGCCCGCGCGGGGCTGGGGCGAGCTTTTTCGGCTGGCGCCTGGGCCATTGTTTCGTTAAGCCGGGTGGATGCAACTACAGCGACACGCCATGCACTCAAAAGCACCCGCGATCCAAAGTCTGGCCGGGACTTTGCGCTACCCTTGGGAAACCCCGCCCAAGCCTGGCGAAATTCTCGAACTCATGCCGGGCGTCGTATGGGTTCGACTGGCGCTGCCGTTCCAGCTCAACCATGTGAACATCTATCTGCTCGCCGACGGCGACGGCTGGACCATGATCGATTCCGGCTTCGGCAACGAAGAAACCATCGCAGCATGGACCGCCCTCTTCGAAGGGCCGCTGAAGAACTTCAACATCACCCGGCTGATCGTCACGCATTCGCATCCGGATCACGTCGGACTCGCCGGCTGGATCGTTGAGCGCTTCGACTGCCCATTGGTGATGTCGCAGGTCGAGTATCTGCAGTCGGTCTATCATCAGAACCGCGGCACCGAAGAGCGCAAACAGGCCCAGCGGCTGTTCTTCCGCCGTCACGGCATGGATGAGAATCTCACCGACAAGTTGCTCGGGCGTGGGCAGGACTACCTCAAGCGCGTCTCCACCTTGCCGGCTTCCTATCGTCGTATCGCGCATGGCGATGAAATTTCCATCGGCAGCCGGCGCTTCAAGGTTCTCACCGGCGGCGGCCATGCCCTCGATCAGGTGATGCTGTACTGTGCCGCCGACAAGCTGTTCCTGTCGGCCGACCAGGTGCTGAGCAAGATTTCGCCGAATGTCAGCGTCTGGGCCGTGGAGCCCGACCAGAACTCGCTCGGCGAATATCTGGCGTCGCTGGCGAGCCTGACCACCACGCTGCCCTACGATGCTTTGGTCCTGCCCGGACACGGCGTTCCGTTCTACGGCCTGAAGACCCGGATCAAGCAATTAGCGGATCATCACGAAGAACGTTGCGGGATGATCGCCGTCGCCTGCCGTGAAGCTCCGAAGACCTGCGCGGAACTGGTGCCCGTGGTCTTTCACAAATATCCGCTGGATGCCCACCAGACCGGCTTTGCCGCCGGCGAACTGATCGCGCACCTCAATTACATGGTGAATGAGGGCCGGCTCGTCCTCGAACCTCAGCCGGACGGCGTGCTGCGTTTCCGGAGCACCTGAGCGACTATCGCGCACTCTTCCTTGGTGACGTTGCGCCAGCGCAAACTCGGGACTGCGTTTGCGACAGGGCCTCCTGCGGCTCCTTAAACCTTATTTCGGCTCGACAGCGATCCTGGAAAGGCTCTAAAAAGAGCCGTGCCATGGTGTGGCCCAGCTCTGTCGATCCCGGATTTTGCGATGAATTACAATCGGTTCTTTAGCGACGCCGTTAATCGTCTGCATGACGAGCGACGTTACCGCGTCTTTGCCGACCTGGAACGCATCGCCGGCCGCTTCCCGCACGCGACCTGGCACTCGCCCGACGGAGAACGCTCCGTCGTCATGTGGTGTTCCAATGACTATCTCGGCATGGGTCAGCATCCCAAGGTGGTCGGTGCCATGGTGGAAACCGCGACGCGCGTCGGAACCGGCGCCGGGGGCACCCGCAACATTGCTGGCAACCATCACCCGCTGGTGCAGCTCGAGCGCGAACTCGCAGATCTGCACGGCAAGGAAGCCGCGCTGCTGTTCACCTCCGGTTACGTTTCAAATCAGACCGGCATCTCGACGCTCGCCAAGTTGATTCCGAATTGCCTGATCCTGTCCGACGCGCTCAACCATAACTCGATGATCGAGGGTATTCGCCAGTCGGGCTGCGAGCGCCAGGTCTTCCGGCACAATGATATCGCGCATCTCGAGGAGTTGCTGATCGCTGCGGGAGCGGAGCGGCCGAAACTGATCGCCTGCGAGAGCCTGTACTCGATGGATGGCGATATCGCGCCGCTCGCCAAGATTTGCGACTTGGCCGAACGCTACAACGCCATGACCTATGTCGATGAAGTCCACGCGGTCGGCATGTACGGTCCGCGCGGCGGCGGCATTGCCGAGCGCGACGGCGTTATGCATCGCATCGACGTGCTGGAAGGAACGCTGGCGAAGGCCTTCGGATGCCTCGGCGGCTACATCACCGCGAAGGCGGAAATCATCGACGCGGTGCGCTCCTACGCGCCGGGCTTCATCTTCACGACCTCACTGCCGCCCGCCGTCTGCGCTGCGGCAACCGCAGCCATCCGTCATCTGAAATCGTCGAGTTGGGAGCGCGATCGCCATCAGGAACGCGCGGCGCGGACCAAGGCCGTTCTCAATGCCGCCGGCCTGCCGGTGATGTCCAGCACGACGCATATCGTGCCGGTTTTCGTCGGAGATCCGGAACGCTGCAAGCGGGCCAGCGACCTGCTGCTGCAGCAGCACGGCATCTACATTCAGCCGATCAACTATCCCACCGTTGCCAAAGGTACCGAGCGGCTGCGGATCACGCCGTCGCCGTATCACGATGACGCATTGATCGATCAGCTCGCGGAAGCCCTGGTACAGGTCTGGGAGCAGCTGGATCTGCCGCTGCATGCCGCACCGCTGGCGGCTGAATAAAAACAACGCGTCGCGTCAAACCGTCGAAGCGACGGGCTGCAATGAAGGCAGCCTCCTCTCTTCCGAGAGCACGATGCGCATCAGATCCGCGGCATTCTTCGCCCCGAGCTTGGCCATGATCCGCGCCCGATGCACCTCCACCGTGCGCGGGCTGATGCCGAGCGTCCGTCCCGCTTCCTTGTTCGATGCGCCCCGCGCCACCTGCAACAACACATCGCGTTCGCGGCCAGTGAGCAGGTGTCGGCCGGCGAAATCCACCAGCCCTTCGATATGCTCCTCCTTGGCGCGGCGATAGCTTGCGACCGCCTCGCGGACCCGGTCGATCATGACGCTGGCCACGAACGGCTTCTGAATGAAATCAACGGCGCCGAATTTCATCGCCGCCACCACCGTCCCGATATCACCCAGCCCCGACATCACCACCACCGGCGGCGGTTTGCGAAACGTCGCCAGTTCGCGCAGGACCTGCAGGCCGGATTCGTCTGGGAGATTGATATCAAGGATGACACAGGCGGGGTGGTGGCGCCGGACGGTTTCGAGAAATGAACCGGCATCGCCAAACGCCTGCGGCGCAAGCCCTTCAATTCGAAGCAACAGGCTGAGCGTGTCCCGCACCGAGGCATCATCATCGACGATGAAGACAGTCGCAGGTGTCCTGCCGGGAAGTTGAGCGGTCATTTTGCGGACGTCCTGGTAGAAATCAGGATATACACAACTTATACGTGTGTAACCTGATTCGGGACCGTTTGCAATTGCCGCAGCTTCGCGATGCGCCGGAAATGGAATGGCGTTAGAATTGTGACAAGACCCGGCTCGGGCCATGTGGGGCCATCGGGTAAATCCGTGAGGCGATAAGGCGAGCACTATGCTGCACGATTGGGGCGTCATCGCCGCCGCGTTCTGCTACATCGGTTTCCTGTTCGCGGTGGCCTACTATGGCGATCGGCCGACACGCCGGATCCGCCGCGAGGGCGCCGGTCTGATCTATCCGCTGTCGCTGGCGATCTATTGTACGTCATGGACGTTCTTCGGATCGGTCGGATTTGCCACGCGTAACAGCATCGACTTTCTGGCGATCTATATCGGCCCGATCATCCTGATCGCATTCTGCACGCCGCTGCTCCGCCGGGTGATCGAACTGGCGAAATCGCAGAACATCACGTCAACCGCAGACTTCATTGCCGCCCGTTATGGCAAGAGCCAGGCGGTGGCAGCGACAGTGGCGATCATCGCCATCATCGGCTCGGTACCCTACATCGCCCTGCAATTGAAGGCCGTGGGTTCCTCGCTCGAGACCATCATGGGCGAGGATCACGCCATTACCAGCGTGCCGATCGTCGGCGACATCGCGCTGATCGTGACGCTGGCGATGGCGGCCTTCGCGGTGTTGTTCGGTACCCGCCAGTCCGACGCCACGGAGCATCAGCATGGCCTGATGCTCGCCGTCGCCACCGAATCCATCGTCAAGCTCGTCGCCTTCATCGCGGCCGGCGCTTTCGTCACGTTCTGGATGTTCGGTCCCGTCGAACTGTTCGAACGCGCGATGAAGACACCGGAGGCCGTACGAACGCTGACCTACGTACCGTCGATCGGCAATTTTCTGACGATGGTGCTGCTGTCGTTCTTCGCGATCATGTTTCTGCCGCGCCAGTTCCACGTCAGCGTCGTGGAGAATTCCAATCCCGAAGAGGTCGACCGCGCCCGCTGGCTGTTTCCGCTCTATCTCGTCGCGATCAATCTGTTTGTCATTCCCATCGCGCTGGCGGGACTGGTGTCCTTCCCCTTCGGCCTAGTTGATAGCGACATGTTCGTGCTGGCGCTCCCCGTCGAGGGCAAGGCGCCGCTGCTGGCCGTCGTCGTCTTCATCGGCGGATTGTCTGCCGCGACCGCGATGGTCATCGTGGAATGCGTTGCGCTGGCCATCATGGTCTCCAACGATCTGCTGATCCCACTCATCCTTCCGCGCAATCCGCAAATCGCCAATAAGGACTTCGGCAATCTCGTGCTGAAAATCCGCCGTGTCGCGATCTTCGCGATCATGATCATGGCGTATCTGTACTTCCGCGCGCTGGGCAGCGCGCAACTCGCTGCCATCGGCCTCTTGTCATTCGCGGCCATCGCACAGCTCGCGCCATCTTTCCTGGGCGGCCTGATCTGGCGGCGCGGAACGGCGCGTGGTGCGATCGGCGGGATGCTGGTCGGCTTCGCGGTGTGGAGCTACACGCTGTTTCTGCCGAGCTTCATCGACGGCAGCACGGTCGGGACCCTGTTCATCCAGCACGGTCCCTTCGGCATCGAGGCGCTGCGCCCGCAGGCGCTGTTCGGCGCTGAACTGCCGCCCTTGATGCATGGCGTATTGTGGAGCCTCTCGCTCAACATTCTGGCATATGTCGCGCTCTCCCTGATGCGCCAGCCTTCCTCGATCGAGCGCCTGCAAGCCGATGTCTTCGTGCCGAGCGAACTGACGCCGATGGCGCCGGCTTTCCGGCGCTGGCGTACCACGGTGACGGTGCAGGACATCATGGGCACTGTGGCGCAGTATCTTGGGCCCGAACGGACGCAGCAATCGTTCGAGGCCTTCGCCGCCAATCGCCGCATCAATCTGGATCCGTCGGCGCCGGCCGAATTCGAACTGTTGCAGCACGCCGAACATCTGATTGCGTCATCCATCGGCGCGGCATCGTCGCGCCTTGTGCTCTCGCTGCTGCTGCGCAAGCGCACGCTCTCCGCCAAAGCTGCGCTCAAGCTGCTCGACGACTCTCACGCGGCGCTGCATTTCAACCGCGAAATTTTGCAGACGGCGCTCAATCACGTCCGCCAAGGCATCGCCGTCTTCGACCCTGACCTGCAGTTGATCTGCTCCAATCGCCAGTTCGGCGAGCTTCTCGGCCTGCCCTCGCATATCGTACAGATCGGCATTCCCCTTCGTGAGATTCTCGATTTTCTCGGCGCGACCAACGCGCTGAGCGCGCCGGACCATCAGACCTTCACCGAAACGCGGCTGGCGACCTGGACCAAGGAAGGCGTCCCTTATCTCGAGCGGCTGCCGAACCGGCAAATGGTGATCGAGGTTCGCGCCAATCGCATGCCCGACCGCGGCCTCGTCATCACCTTCTCCGATGTGACGCCAAGCTTCGAAGCCGCCGAGGCGCTGGAGCGTGCCAACGCCTCGCTGGAGCGGCGCGTCCGCACCCGCACCGAAGAGCTCACGCGGCTGAATTCCGAGCTGGAGCGCGCCAAGAGCCTCGCCGAGGAGGCCAATCTGTCGAAAACGCGCTTTCTCGCCGCCGCAAGTCACGACATTCTGCAGCCACTCAATGCCGCGCGGCTGTACGTGACCAGCCTGGTGGAACGGCAGAGCGGCGGCGAAGACTCGCGCCTGGTTGAGAACATCGACGACTCACTGGAGGCGATCGAGGAGATTCTCGGCGCGTTGCTGGACATTTCGCGGCTCGACGCCGGCGCAATGACGCCCTCGATCGGCAGCTTCCGCATCGGCGACCTGATGCGGTCGCTGGAGATCGAGTTCACGCCGATCGCGCGCGCCAAGGGCATCAAGCTGACCTTCGTCTCATGCTCGCTGCCGGTCGAGTCCGACCGCCTGATGCTGCGGCGCCTGCTGCAGAATCTGATTTCCAATGCGATCAAGTATACCTTGCAAGGTCGCGTCCTGGTCGGCTGCCGGCGCAGCGGTCAATCCCTGCAGATCGTCATTCACGACACCGGCGTCGGCGTGCCTGCGGTCAAACGCAGCGAGATCTTCAAGGAATTTCATCGGCTCGAACAGGGCGCGCGTATCGCGCGCGGACTTGGGCTCGGCCTGTCCATCGTCGAACGCCTGGCGCGCATGTTGAACCATGGCATCGCGCTCGACGCCAACAGCCTCGGCGGCACCGTGTTCACGGTCACCGTGCCGATCGCAAAGGACATCACCAGCCATACGCCGGTCGTCACCAGCAGCACGCCGGTCGCGCGCAGCTCGATGAGCGGCGCGCTGATCGTCTGCATCGAGAACGATCTCGCCATCCTCGACGGCATGAAGACCCTTTTGACGGCGTGGGATGCCGATGTGCTGGTCGCGGCCGATCCGGAAGCGGCGATCGAGGCGATCGCTTCGCGCGGCGACAAGATCACAGGCCTCCTGGTCGATTATCACCTCGACCGCGGCAACGGCATTGCCGCCATCCGCGAAATCCGCCGCAAGTACGGTCGCAATATTCCCGCGATCCTGATCACGGCCGACCGCAGTCCGCATGTCCGCGCCGCGGCCGCGCAGGAAAAAATCGCGGTGCTCAACAAGCCGGTCAAACCTGCGTCGTTGCGGGCGCTGCTTGGGCAATGGCGGACGCAGCAGATGGCTGCGGCCGAATGACCGCCGGCATTGTCCTGAATGCGGCCTGTTCCTAAAACGACTTAGAGCGGTTCCTGGTTAGGCAGAATCGGATTTTGATTTTCAAATCAGGCGTATTCTGATTCAAGATTCTTGCTGGATTGGAGGCCAGCAAGGATGGGACGACCTCTATCTAACGATCTTCGTCGGCGGGTTGTGGCAGC
>DATMSE010000009.1:0-6707 GCA_035565575.1 Xanthobacteraceae bacterium | reverse complement strand
TCCTCCGAATGATGTGAAAAATTGAGAAATTTGACGCCCCGCACAGCGCTACCATCGGATCGACCCGAACTGTTGAGTCCGTCCCATGCCGATCGACCCACGCCGCCTCGAACTCCTCTCAGCCCTGTCGCGCAAAGTGCTGTGGCTGTCGTCCTGGACCATCCATCACGCCAATCACATTCGCCCCAATGTCGATGGTCTGAAAGTCGGCGGCCATCAGGCGTCGTCCGCTTCGCTCGCGACCATCATGTCGGCGCTGTATTTCTCGGTTCTCAGACCCGAGGATCGCGTCGCGGTGAAGCCGCACGCCAGCCCGGTGTTTCACGCGATCCAGTATCTGTTCGGCAATCAGACGCGCGACAAGCTGAAGACTTTTCGCGGCTACAAGGGCGCGCAATCCTATCCCTCGCGCACCAAGGACGTCGACGACGTCGATTTCTCCACCGGATCGGTCGGGCTCGGCGTGGCGCAGACGCTGTTCTCCTCCCTGGTGCAGGACTATGTCAGCGCGCACGGCTTCATGAAGGGCCGTCGCGAGGGCCGCATGATCGCGCTGGTCGGCGATGCCGAGATGGACGAGGGCAATATCTTCGAGGCGCTGCTGGAAGGCTGGAAGCACGGTCTGCGCAACACCTGGTGGATCGTCGATTACAATCGCCAGAGTCTCGACGCGGTGGTGCGCGAGGGGCTTTGGGAAAAGTTCGAGACCATGTTCCGCAACTTCGGCTGGGACGTGGTGATCATCAAATACGGCAAGCTGATGCAGGCGGCGTTCGCCGAGCCCGGTGGTGAAGCGCTGCGGCGCTGGATCGATAACTGTCCGAACCAGGTCTACGCGGCGCTGTGTTTTCAGGGCGGCGCGGCATTTCGCAAGCGCTTGCAGGATGAGATCGGCGATCAGGGCGAGGTCAGCGCGTTGATCGAGCGGCGCAACGACGCCGAACTGCTGGCGCTGATGTCGAACCTCGGCGGCCACGACATGGCGAACATGCTGGAAGCGTTCGAGGCGATCGATCACGATCGGCCGGTGTGCTTCATCGCCTACACCATCAAGGGCGTCGGCCTGCCGTTCCAGGGCCACAAGGACAACCATGCCGGCCTGATGACACCGGCGCAGATGGAAGCGTTTCGCGACGCGCAGAACATCCGGCCGGGGCACGAGTGGGACAAGTTCGAAGGATTGGCGCAATCGCCGGCCGAGTTGGAGGCCTTCCTTAAGGATGCGCCGTTCAACCGCCAAGGACCGCGGCGGCTGGAAACCCCGACAATTCCTGTGCCGGAGCGCTTATCCTTTCCTGCCGCCGCGCAGATGTCGACACAGCAGGGCTTCGGCCTGATCCTCAACGAACTGGCGCGTGGCGACAGCGAACTCGCCTCGCGCATCGTCACGGCGTCGCCCGATGTGACGGTGTCGACCAATCTCGGCGCATGGGTGAACCGGCGCGGCCTGTTCGCCAAGGCGGCGCTGGCCGACGTCTTCAAAAAAGAGAAAATTCCCTCGACCTTCGCCTGGGATTATTCGCCGAAGGGCCAGCACATCGAACTCGGCATCGCCGAGATGAACCTTTTCATCCTGATGTCGGCGCTGGGTCTGTCGCATTCCATCAATGGCGCGCGATTGTTGCCGGTCGCAACCTTGTACGATCCCTTCATTGAGCGTGGCCTCGATGCGTTGAACTACGCCTGCTATCAGGATGCACGTTTCATGGTGGCGGCGACGCCGTCCGGCATCACGCTGGCGCCGGAGGGCGGCGCGCATCAGTCGATCGCGACACCGCTGATCGGCATGGCGCAGGACGGGCTCGCCTCGTTCGAGCCCGCCTTCGTCGATGAACTCGCGGTGATCATGCGCTGGGGGTTCGCGCATATGCAGCGCGACCTCGATGACAAGGGCAGTGCGCGCGACGGCACCCGCAGCGGCGGCTCGGTCTACCTGCGGCTTTCGACGCGCACCATCGAACAGCCGCAGCGGATCATGACGCCGGATCTGGCGCGCGATATCGAAGACGGGGCTTACTGGCTGCGCAAGCCGGGGCCGAATGCGGAGGTCGTGGTCGCCTGCACTGGCGCCGTGATGCCGGAAGCCATCGAGGCGGTGGGCCTGCTCGGCGACAGCCGTCGCGATGTCGGCCTGCTGGCGATCAGCTCGGCCGACCGGCTGCACGCCGGATGGACCGCCGCACGGAAAATGCGGCGCGAGCGGCGGGGTGCGCCCTACATGAGTCACGTCGAGAAGCTGCTGGCGCCGCTGCCGCGCGACTGCGGCATCGTCACGGTGCTGGACGGTCATCCGGCGGCGCTGGGTTGGATCGGCGCGGTCTGCGGTCACCGCATGGAAGCGCTTGGCGTCGAGCATTTCGGCCAGACCGGTTCGATCGACGATCTTTATCGGCACTATGGCATCGACGCCAACGCCATCCTCGATGCCGCGGAAGGGCTCACCGCCGGCGCTCCGGTGCGCCACCGGAAGATGGCGGTGTAATGTTGTGAGGCGGGACGCATCATCCCTCCGTCATGCCCGGCCCTTGTGCCGGGCATCCACGTCTTTCGTCAGTGCCCTAAGACGTGGATGGCCGGGACGAGCCCGGCCATGACGAGCAATTGTCCATGTGACCGCTTCTAAGACGCGTCTCATAAGGGATTGCACAATTCCGATGCGTCCCCCGCAACCGGGGCCGCGCCGGGCGGGTTCATTTCGCCACAGTTTCGTGCAAGGATGGCCGCCGAACGCGTTCCGTTCCTTTCCAATATTCCAGACATTCGAGAGGTTTCGCCATGGTCAATCGCATGCAGTTCTATATTGACGGTGCCTGGGTTGATCCCGTCGCCAAGAAGTCGGCGCCGGTGATCAATCCCGCCACCGAGGAGGCCATGTACGAGATCGCGCTCGGCTCCAAGGCCGACGTGGACAAGGCGGTCGCGGCTGCCAAGCGCGCGTTCGAGACCTTCTCGCAGACCTCCCGTGAAGAGCGCGTCGCCCTGCTCGAAAAAATCATCGGCATCTACAAGGCTCGGATGAAGGAAATCGGCGCATCCGTCTCCGACGAGATGGGAGCGCCGCTGCCGATGGCGGAGCGTCTGCAGGCCGGTGCCGGTCTCGGCCATCTGATGTCCACCCTCGACGTGCTGAAGAACTATCAGTTCGAGGAGCCGCTCGGCTCCGCCATGGTGGTGCGCGAGCCGATCGGCGTCGTCGGCATGATCACGCCGTGGAACTGGCCGCTGAACCAGATCGCCTGCAAGGTTGCGCCAGCGCTAGCCGCCGGCTGCACGATGATCCTCAAGCCATCGGAATTCACCCCGACTTCGGCCCTGATCTTCGCTGAAATCCTGCATGAAGCCGGCGTGCCGAAAGGCGTTTTCAACTTGATCAACGGCCTTGGGCCGGAGGTTGGCGCGGCGATGAGCGAGCATCCCGACATCGACATGATTTCGTTCACCGGCTCGACCCGCGCCGGCATCGACGTCGCCAAGCGCGCCGCGCCGACGGTGAAGCGCGTCAGCCAGGAACTGGGCGGCAAGTCGCCGAACGTGATCCTCGACGATGCCGACCTCACCAAGGCGGTCACCGGGGGCGTCGCGCATATGTTCAACAACTCGGGCCAGTCCTGCAACGCGCCGTCGCGCATGATCGTGCCGCTGTCGAAGATGAAAGAGGTCGCCGCCATCGCCAAGGGCGTGGCCGACAAGACCAAGGCCGGCGATCCTCGCGCCGAGGGCACCACGATCGGCCCGGTCGTCAATCGCACGCAGTGGGAGAAGATTCAGGGACTGATTCAGAAGGGCATCGAGGAAGGCGCGACCCTGGTCGCCGGTGGTCCCGGCCTGCCGGAAGGCGTCAACAAGGGCTTTTACGTGCGCCCGACCGTCTTCGCCGATGTCACCGAGAAAATGACCATCGCCCGCGAAGAAATTTTCGGACCGGTCCTCGTTATCATGGGTGCGAAGGATGAAGCGGATGCGGTGCGCCTGGCCAACGACACGCCATACGGTCTCGCCGGCTATGTCTCGGCCGGAACGGTCGAGCGTGCGCGCAAGGTCGGCCGCCAGATCCGCGCCGGCAACATCAACCTGCAGGGCGTGCCGAACGAGCGGACCGCGCCGTTCGGCGGCTACAAGCAGTCCGGCAACGGCCGCGAGTGGGGCAAGTTCGGCCTCGAAGAGTATCTCGAGGTGAAGGCCATCGCCGGCTTCAACGCGGCGTAAGCTACACGGACCTAACAACAACGCCGGGGCGGGAGATGATCTCGCCCCGGCGTTTGTGTTTTTGGAGGCTCCACGAAAAGGCCGGAGCCCTTCACAAGGTCAGCCGCCATGGCCGTGACCAGCCCGGGCATGGCCTGACTTGCGTGGTCGCGCGATCGACAGCGGATCGACCGCTACTTCGACTTGGTGAGAAACCTGTTCACCGCGTCGCGGAATTCGTCATGCGCCATGCAGCCGAGAATGCGCTCGACCTCCGCGTCGAGTTGCTCCGCCACCGGTGTCGACCGCGATTGGTGAATCAGCGCCTTGGTGGCGGCAATGGCCGCCGGTGCGTTCTGCGCGATGCGTTGGGCGAGCTCGCGCGTCGCCGCCTTCAATTCAGCGGCCGGCACCAGTTTGGCCACCAGACCCCAGTCATAGGCCTGCTGCGCTGAGAAGCTGCCCTCGGCCAGGAAAATCTGCAAGGCGCGCCGGGCGCCGACGATCTCCGTGACCCCGATGGTGCCGCCGCCGTCCGGTGAGATGCCGAGCTTGTGGTAGGCCGCGGTGAATTTCGCATCGTCGGCAGCGATGCACATATCCGCCATGAAGGCCAGGGAAAGGCCGGCGCCGGCGGCCGAGCCGTGAACGCTGGAGATCACCACCTTCGGCATCCGCCGCAAGGCGGTGATGAAGGCATGGAAGTGTTTGAGCAGTTCACGGATCACCGGCTCGAGATTGTTCATGCTGGCGCCGAACACCTGGATGTCCCCGCCGCCGCAAAAGGCGCGGCCGGCGCCCTCGATCACCAGCACGCGAATCTTCGGATCCGCCTCGACCTCTGCGGCCAGTTGCTCGAGCCGTTGGCCGATGGCGAGATTGATCGAATTGAAGGCGTTCGGCCGGTTGAGCGTCAGCGTCGCCACGGCGCCGTCGATGGCGAGCAGGGCGGGCTGATCGGAAGGCTGGGTCGACATGCGCGGCAAACCTTTCGCGAGATGGGCAAGTGGCGCATTTAACGCCATTCCCTCCGCTGATGACAAGCCGCCGGATCGCGCGCCACGGATAGGTGGGTCGCCCCGGCTGGCGTGCCTGCTCAATGCCACCGATCATACGCGCGGTGTCGCGGCGCGGCTCACGGGCTGAAATTATCTATTTCACGGTCGGATGGCGCGGAGCTTGCCGGCCGCCGGTTTCTGGAATTCCTCACGCACGGCGGCGATGTCGGCCAGCGTGGGCAGGCCGGCCTCATTGCCGAGATGCTGGATCTTGTGCGCGGACGCGGCCTGCGCAAACGCGAAATGCTCCTGCCAACTCTTCGATTGGTCGTGCAGGTAGGAATAAACATACGCGCCATGGAAGACGTCGCCGGCCCCGTTCGTATCGATCACGCGGGCTGGCGGCACTTTTAGCGCCGGCGTCTCGCGCACCACGCCGCTTTCGTCGTACCAGACGAGGCCACGTTCGCCCATGGTGACACCGCCGACGCGGCAGCCACGCCCCTTGAGGTAATCGAGCATGGCGCGCGGTGATAATTCCATCTGCTCGCAAAGCCGTTCAGCAACGATCGCGACATCGATGAAGGCGAGGAGTTCATGCGTGTTGTCCCGCAAGCCGCCGCCGTCCAGCGACGTCAGAATGCCGGCCTCGCGGCAGAGTTTTGCGTAATGCAGCGCCGCGTCGGGCTGATGGCCGTCGATATGGAGAGCGCGGCAGCCGGTGAGATTCAGCGTCGGAAACGGATGCAGATGATCGTCGTCACGGCACCGGACGATGGCGCGCTTGCCATCCTTCGGCATGATGAAGGACAACGACGACGTCTTTACTTTGCGGGCATGGACCGAGATGCCGTACTTCACCGCCATGTCCTGAAACATGCGGCCGAGCCAGTCGTCCGCGACGGTGGTGAGCAGATCCGGCACGATGCCTAGCTTGGCACAGCAGAACGCGGCGGTGACGGCGTTGCCGCCGAACGATACCGCGTAAGCCGAGGCGACGTGCTTCTCGTCGCCGGTCGGCAGATGATCGGTGAGGAAAGTCACATCGATATAGGTCTGTCCGATGAAAAGCGCCCGCATCCACTCGCCCGTTATTGTGAATTTCGCCGCGGCGCGACGTTCGCCATTAGCCGCGCTTATCACGCTCCATTGCAACTATTAATTCGCGGCTGCGTGCAACCCTGCGCTACAACTGTTGCATGATTGCGGCAATCGTGGGCGTCAACGAACCGCGAGCGCCGCGGGTTCCATCGCAGGTGGAGAGGCGACATGTCGGTCTATTCCGGGGCAGTGTTCGAAATGGCGGCGCGGCAGTTCGGCGTCATCGCGGATCATCTGGAAATTCCGGTAGACGAGCGCGACCGGCTGCTGCTGCCCAAACGGGCCATCACGGTGTCCTGTCCGATTCACTGCGACGACGGCTCCATTGCGGTGTTCGAAGGCTACCGCGTGCAGCATCACCTGACGCTTGGGCCGACCAAGGGCGGCACGCGCTTCGCGCCCAGCGTCGACATCGGCGAGGTG
>DATMSE010000008.1:0-22121 GCA_035565575.1 Xanthobacteraceae bacterium | reverse complement strand
GTGCGCGTGGCGCGCACGCGAACGTCTCCACCCGCGCTTCACCCTTCAGCTTCCTGCTCCGCCATCGAACGCTGCCCGCCCCCCGCATTCCCCGAGCCCGTAGCCTGCGCGCCGCCCTCGAAAATATCCTGCACCAGCCCGAGTTTTCCGAGGCCGCGGATGATCAGGCCGGTGATGTCGATTTCGTACCAGGCGTGCGAGATGTAGGCGTCGCGGGGGAAGCGGTGATGGTTGTTGTGCAGGCCTTCCCCGAGCGTGAGGATCGACACCAGAAACTGGTCGGTGGTGCCGTCGTTGATCTCGAAGCGGCGGTAGCCGTAGCGCCCCTCGCTATGGCAGACCGAGCGCTACCGCAGACCGAATTGACCGGCAAGGCCATCGTGATGGGCGGGCCGATCGGGAGTCATCACGTGCCGCCTCACCCGCACGTCCACACCGGCCCGATCGGCGTTTGCGTCCAGCACGGGCCGATGCTGCCGCCGTTGTAACGGCCGCGATAGAAGCCGGGGCGGCCGGGATAGCGCAGCTCGCCGTCCCAGAAATTGTAGTAGCGCGGCGTCGGGCCGATGTACCAATGGCGCTGCCTGCGGCGCGCGTTGCGCAGCACGGAGGCCTCCTGCTTGAACAGCGGCGCGGCGTTGTTGAGCGGTTGCTCGTAGCCCGGCAGGAAGCCGTAATTGTGCGGACGCAGCGCATGCTTCTTGTGGCGCGGCCCCGCCAGCGCGGCGGTGGTCAGCAGCGACAGCACGATGACGATCGACAGGCGTATGAATCGCGACATAGGCCGAATGCTAGAGGGTTTTGCCCGAAGGGGAAACCGGATGACATCCCGCACGCTGTCCGTTGTGAACCCAAGCCGTGATCCGTGCCCGAGGCGGACCGCGTCTCAGGGGCGCCTGGTCTTCGTCCGCGCGCGCCGCGGCCGATCGAGACGAACCGTCATCAACTGGCGCTGAAGAAGCTGGAGGTCATGGGCCAGCACGGCCCGATCCTCGACCGTAAGCCCGCGGGCGGCCTGATCGTAGAACTGGAAAATGCGCGCGCGCAGATCGTCCCAGAACACGAATCCCTGCCGCGTGAGCCTGACGAGACGGGCCCGCTTGTCGTCCGCCTCAGCGACCCGCTCGACGAGACCGTCGCGTTCGAGCCGCTTGAGGACGCCATCCAGATTCTGCCGGCTGACGATCAGGAAATCCGCCAGCGTGCCGACGGCGATACCGCTGCCGGGCCTCGGATCCGACAGCGCGCCGAGGACAGCCCACTGCACCGTGGTGATGCCGAGTTCCTTCACCGCCTGCTTCTGCAGCGTGTTGGCCACCTGAAACAGGCGAAAGAAAATCCGGTTGTTGAGATGATCGGCGCGGCGATCGGATCGTCCCAGAAAGCGGTCGCCATCGCTCTCCGAAACCGGAGCCGGTGCGCGTGGGTGTCGTCGAAACTGTTTCGGGGACGCCATCCGCCTTCCTGTCGGTGATCGGCGCCCTGATGCTCGTTCAGGGAGCCGATGAGTCACACTATCTTAGCCGCTCATCGTCAGGCCGCCGGACACGCTGATCACCTGCCCGGTCATGAAATCGGCGTCGTCGCTCGACAGGAATGCGACCAGTCCCGGAATATCGTCGGGCTGACCGAGACGCCTCAGCGGAATCGCGCGCTTCAGGCCGTCATAGATTTTCTGGCCGAACTCGCCGTCGCCTGCGAACGAGCGCAGCAGGGGCGTATCCGTCGGGCCCGGGCAGACCACATTGACCTTGACGTTGGCGCGCGCGCACTCGCGGGCGATGGTCTTGGAAAATGAAATCAGCCCGCCCTTGCACGCGGAATAGACCGCCTCTCCGGACGACCCTACCCGGCCCGCGTCCGATGCGATGTTGACGACCTTGCCGCCGCCCGCGGCGATCAGATGCGGAAGCGCCGCCTTGTGAAGGTTCAGCGGGCCGCGAAGATTGATCGCGATGATCTGATCCCAGAGATCCGGCTCGCTCTCCAGGAACGGCTTGGCGATGTCCCAGCCCGCATTGTTGACAAGAACGTCGAGCTTGCCAAACTTGGCGACACCCTGTTTCACCGCCGCGTCGACCTTCTGATAGTCGGTGATATCCACCGCCACCGGAAGCAGGCGCGCCCCGGTGTCGTCGAGATCCGACGCCAAGGCCTTCAAGGTATCCGCATTGACGTCCATCGCGATGAGGTTGACGCCCTCGTCGAGAAACCGGCGACAGATCGCGCGGCCTATGCCGCCGGCAGCGCCGGTAACGACGGCAACGCGATTTTCCAAACCTCTCATGTGGAATCCTCCAGATTGATTGATTGATTGAGTTCAGCGCGCCGCATGGTCGCGAAGCTGGAATTGCGGGCCTCTCCCTCGACGATCTGCTCCCATCGCAGCGAACGATGTCGCGAAGAGCTGGAATTCACCGGCCGCTGTCCGCCACCGTTCAGGTCTGGCGCGTCGTGACGTGACGGTCCAAGTGCCTTGAGCGCACGCCGGTCAGAATAGACGGGGGGCGAGATACGTCAATATGTTTATATAATCAGGACGCTCGCCTCCGCGCGGCCGGTGGCAAGCTCCGCCCGGAAGGCGCTCGTTCGCCACCCGCCACAACTGCGTGATCGACCTCGGCGCGGCAGCGCATCGCCGAAGGTCGACGCCGCTACTCGTGCCGGGCCGTGTCCGGCGCAGCGTCGCGGCGGAATAGAACGTAAAGCGCCGGAAGCACCAACAATGTCAGGATCGTTGACGAAACGATGCCGCCGATCACCACGGTCGCCAGCGGACGCTGCACCTCCGCCCCTGCGCCGGTGGCGATGGCCATCGGCACGAAACCGAGCGAGGCCACCAGCGCCGTCATCAGCACCGGCCGCAACCGGGTCAAGGCTCCTTGGCGGACCGCGTCGATGATCGCCATGCCGTCGCGGCGCAGGCGCTCGATGAAGGTGATGATCACCAGGCCATTGAGCACCGCGACGCCCGACAGCGCGATGAAGCCGATGCCGGCGCTGATCGACAGCGGAATGCCGCGCAGGATCAGGGCCGCGATGCCGCCGGTGAGCGCCAGCGGGACGCCGCTGAAAACCAGGATGGCATCCGCCGCGGAACCGAGACTGATGAACAGCAGCAGAAAAATCAGCAGCAGCGCGATCGGAACGACGATGGTCAGCCGCTGCGTCGCCGAGACCAGCTGCTCGAACTGCCCGCCCCACCCGATCCAGTAACCGGCGGGAAGCTTGACCTGCTGCGCGATCCGGTCCTGCGCCTCGCTCACGAACGATCCAAGATCACGGCCGCGAACATTGGCCGACACGACGATGCGCCGCTTGCCGTCCTCACGGCTGATCTGGTTCGGCCCGGGCGCCACCGACAACTCCGCAAGTTCCGATAGCGGCACATAGCGCATCTGCGCGAGCGGTGAACTGCCGAAAGCCGCTGGCGTCGCCTTCGCCGGGGCTTCGACCGGCGGCAGCGGAATCGGCAGCGCCCGGATCGCCTCGATATCGGACCGGATATGATCCGGAAGCCGCACGACCAGATCGAACCGGCGATCGCCCTCGAAAACCAGTCCGGCGCTTTTGCCGCCGACGGCAATCTCCACGAGGTTCTGCACATCGGCAACGCTGATGCCGAGGCGCGACAGCGCGCGGCGATTGAGCTTCACCGTCAGCACCGGCAGGCCGGCGACCTGCTCGGCCTTGACGTCCGCGGCGCCCGGTACGCCTTGCAGCACCGTCTGAACCTGGGCGGCGACCTGCGCCAGCACATCCAGATCGTCGCCGAAGATCTTGACGCCGACGTCGCTGCGCACGCCGGAAATCAGTTCGTTGAAGCGAAGCTGAATCGGCTGCGAGATTTCATATCCGCTGCCGGCAATCTCCTCGGCGGCCATTTCGATCTCCTTGACCAGATCGGATTTTGGCCGTTTCGGGTTCGGCCATTCGCTCCGCGGCTTGAGCATGACGTATCCATCGGAAATCGATGGCGGCATCGGATCGGTCGCCACCTCGGCGGTGCCGGTGCGCGCGAAAACCTCTCGCACCTCCGCAATCCGGAGAAGCCGCTTTTCCAGCGCCTGCTGCATCTCCAGCGATTGCGTCAGACTGGTTCCGGGAATGCGCAGCGCCTGGATCGCGATATCGCCCTCATCGAGGCTCGGGATGAACTCGCCGCCCATCCGCGATGCCGCATAACCGCTGACCACAATCAGGGCCGCAGCCAGCACCGCCACCGGCGCACGAAAGTGGATCGCGAGATCGAGCACCGGGACATAGGACCGATGGGCGATCCGCATGAACCAGTTCTCCTTCTCCGAGACTTTTCCGGTCACGAACAGCGCGACCGCGGCAGGCACGAAGGTCATCGACAGCAGGCTGGCGCCGAGCAGCGCCATCAGGACCGTCAGCGCCATCGGCGTGAACATCTTGCCTTCGACGCCCGTCAGGGTCAGCACCGGCAGATAGACCACGGCAATGATCAGCGTGCCGAACAGGCTCGGCTTGATGACCTCGCGCGAGGCGCCGATGATGGTTTCGAAACGCTCCGCGCGCGTCAGCAGCCGCCCTCGCCGCGCCTGTTCGCGCGCCAGCAGCCGCAGACAGTTTTCGACGATGATGACCGCGCCGTCGATGATGATGCCGAAATCGATCGCGCCAAGGCTCATCAGATTGGCGCTGACCTTGTTCTCGAACATGCCGGTGATTGTGAACAGCATCGCCAGCGGGATCACCAAAGCCGTCGCGAACGCCGCTTTCAGGTTTCCGAGAATGAGAAACAGGATGGCGATGACGAGCAGCGCGCCCTCCACCAGATTCTTCTGGACCGTCGCGATGGTGGCATCGATCAGATCGGTCCGGTCGTAAACCGTGCGAAGCGTGACCCCCTCCGGCAGCGATCGTTCAATCTGCCCGAGCCGGCTCGCCACCCGCTGCGCAACGCTGCGGCCGTTTTCGCCGATCAGCAGCATGGCGGTGCCGAGCACGACCTCCTTGCCGTCGAGCGTCGCGGCGCCAGTCCGCAGGTCCCTGCCTTCGCGCACGTCGGCCACGTCGGCGATGCGAACCGGAACGCCGCTCCGCGATCCGATGACGATCTGCCGGATCTCCTCGACATCCTTGACCTGTCCGGGGGTGCGGACGAGATACTGCTCGCCGTTCTTCTCGATGTAGCCGGCGCCGACATTGGCGTTGTTGGCGGCGAGCGAGGTCATCACGTCGCGGAAGCTGAGGCGATAGGCCATCAGCTTGCCCGGATCCGGCAGAACGTGAAATTGCTTCTCGTAGCCGCCGATGGTGTTGACCTCGTTGACGCCGGCGACGTTGCGCAATTGCGGCTTGATGATCCAGTCCTGAATCGTCCGCAGATCATCGAGCCCGTAGGGCATGCCGTTCGCATTCGGGGCGTCGGCTTTTGCCTCGACGGCGAACATGTAGATTTCGCCGAGGCCGGTCGAAACCGGTCCCATCGCCGTCCCGATTCCGGACGGAAGCGAATCCTTCACCTGCTGCAGCCGCTCGTTGACAAGCTGCCGCGCGAAATAGATGTCGGTGCCGTCCTTGAACACCACCGTCACCTGACTGAGGCCGTAGCGGGACAGCGAACGCGTGTTCAGGAGGTGCGGAAGCCCGCCCATCGCGGTCTCGATGGGAAAGGTGATGCGTTGCTCCACCTCGAGCGGCGAATAGCCCGGCGCGCTGGTGTTGATCTGAACCTGCACATTGGTGATGTCCGGAACGGCATCGATCGGCAGCCGCATGAAATTCCAGGCGCCGAGTGCGGCCATCAGCAGCACGCCGATCATCACCAGCCAGCGCTGGCGGACGGAGAAGGACAGAACGGCATCGATCATGGGTGCATTCCCGGCCTGATCCGCTCCGATCCCACCCGGATCGCAGTCCGCAATGCGCGCGCGCCTTCAGGCGACGGATAAAGTTCAATGCTCATGGCTCGCCGAGCCTTTCGCAAGTTCAGCCTTCACGATGAAACTGTTGTGCGCGGCATATCTGTCGCCCGCGCGCAGGCCGGAGACGATCTCGACGTTCTCGGAATCGCGATCGCCCAATTCGACGTCGTGAACTTCGAACGTCTCTCCGCTCCGCACGAAGACCACGGTGCGGTTCTCGATGGACTGGATCGCGGTGGCGCGCACCGCGACGGCAACCGGTTTCGCCGACAGAATGAGGCGCGCGGAGACAAACAGCCCCGGCCGCAACCGCATGTCTTCGTTACGCACGACCGCGCGCGCCAGCGCAGTCTGGGTGTCGCTGCTGCCGACCGGCGAAATGTAGGACAGGCTTGCCTCGATCGGATTTCCGCCGTCGCCGGCGTCGATCAAGATCCTGTCGCCCATCCGCACGCGCGGCAGGTCGCGGCGATAGACCGACAGATCGACCCAGACCGTTGAAATATCGGCGACGATGAAGGCCGGCTTCTGCTCGGTGGCGTATTCGCCGAGCGAAATCTGGCGATCGATGACGGTGCCCGACATCGGAGCCCGCAATTCATAGACCGTCAGGCTCTGATTGCTCTCGACCTTCGCGAGCAGATCGCCCTTCTCGACGGTGTCGCCGATCCGCTTCCTGATCTCGCGCACCACGCCGGGAAATCGCGGCGTCACCTGGACCAGCATTTCCTGGTTCGGCTGCAGAATGCCGTTGAGCACGATGGAATCGTGCAGCGTCGCCGGCCTGGCGGCGCGTATTTCGATGCCGGAGGACGCGACCTTGGCGTCGCTCATGGTGACGGTGCCCTCATCCGCATGTTTGCCTTCGCGGTGCCGAGACTGCTCCGCCGTGCTGGCGGCAGATGCCGTTGCGCGGTCTGGCACGCGGGCATAAAGAGCCGCGCCGGCGGCGATCAGGGCGAACGAAATGATGATGAGAAAGGGCGTTTTCATCGTGCACTTCCACGCGCGAGCGCAAACGGATTGCCGACCAGGCCCTCGATGGTGGCGACGGCAACATGGAAATTCTGCTGGGCTTCCTGCTCGCGCAGCCGCGCCTGCGCGAGACTGGCCTGCGCATCGAGCACTTCGAGCAGCGAATAGCGGCCCTGCCCGTACCCTTCCGAGATCGCGTTGGCAGCGTCGCGGGCCTTGGGAATGCCGGAGGTGCGCAGGATCGAAAGTTCGCGCAGCGCGCCCTGCAGCGAGTCATAGGCGCGTCCTGCGACCACGATCAGCGTATTACGGTTCGCCGCCCGTTCCGCCCGCGTCTTGGCCAGCCGCTCCTGCGCGGACAGGATGTTGCCCTGGTTCTGATCGAAGACTGGAATCGGAACCGAGATACCGAGCCGCACCGCGTTGTCGCCGGTGTCGTTATAGTGCCGCCAGCCGACCGAAACGTTGACATCCGGATAAGGCTTCAGCCGCGCCAGCAGCAGTTCGGCATTGCGCTGCGCATACACGGCTTTCCAGCGCATCAGTTGCGGGTTGGCATCGATGGCGGTGACGACGCTTTGAAAGGATGGCGGGCGACCGCTTGCATCGAGCCGCCCGGAAACGGCGCTGAATGCCGGAGCGGTGTCGCCCATCATGACCGCCAGTTCGCGCCGCGCGCTCGCCAGCGACGATTTGACCCGTTCGCGATCCGCCTTGACCAGCGCCGAGGCCACCTCGGCGCGGCCCGTTTCCGCCACCGATGACGCGCCGGCTTCCACCCGCCGCTGCAGCAGCGGCGTGATCTTGTCGATCGCCTCGATCTGCTCGTCGAGGATCTGGATCCGGCGCTGCAGCCCGAGGACATTGACGAAGGCAATCGCCGTCTCGGACAGCACTTCAAGGCGCACCGCCTGGCGTTCGATGGCGGCCGCGTCCAGCCCCGCCTGCCCGACGGCCATTCGCGCGTCGCGCTTGCCCCACAGCTCGAACAACTGGCTGATCTGCAGCGTCGACTCCGCCGAACGCGTTCCGCGATACGGACCGGACCCGAACGAATTGTCCTGCTCGTAGGACACCGTCGGATTGATCAGGGCGCCGGACTGGATGCGCTGGCCGCGCGCGATGCCGACGTCACGCTCCGCGGCGCCGAGACGGGGACTTGCGACGAGCGCGCGCCGAAGCGCGGTCTCCATGGTGAGAGCTTGCGAATGCGCGGCGTTCACCAGCGGAGAACTGGTGAGCAGCACAATCGCGCACGCGAAACGCGTGGCGATCCTGGATGACATGACAAGAACCTGACGAACAACGAGACGTGGGCGCTATGCGCCCGGCGGTAACGGTCAGGTCAGGGATTTTGGCGGCGGCAGATCGATGCCGGCGGACAGTCCGCGATGCTCCGCGTCATGCGGAATAGGTGCGCGCGTCCACACGTCGATGAGCGCGGCGGTGGTGATCGGCGCCGACACCGACACCGAGAAGCAGCCATGACAATGATGATCGCCGACAATGCCATGATCCGCATGGCCTATTCCCTTGTCGGCAAGGGACACCACCGCCGATCCGGCGGGATTGGCGACATTGATATCGTGCGATCCATGCAGGATGCCGACGCCGAGATACGTCATCAGCACGAACACGGCCACAGCCCTGCGCAACAGGCGCAGCGAACGATGGCGGATCATGCGGAATGACGACGTCACGTTACCCTCGACTATTCAATGCGGACCGGATGTAGCACGAACCGGCGATTCCTGTCGATCCGCAATAATATAACGCTGTTCGATGGGTCGAACGCACCGCATCACACGCGATCATCATGCGGCGATGCGTCGGCAATATGGCGGGTTCGGCGGCTCTCGCGCGACGGCGCGGAGCCGCCGCGCACCGATATGACGCTATTTGCCTTTCTCGATCCGGGTGATGGCGAGGCCTGACGCGGTTCGCTCGGCTTCGAACCTGACCTTGTCGCCCGCCCTGAGGCCCTTGAGCTGGGCCGGGTCCTTGGCGCGAAAGACCATGGTCATGCCTTCGTCCATGTCGAGCGCCTTGATCGGCCCATGCTTGATGGTGACCTTGGCGGCCGCCTCATCGACTTTCCTGACTTCGCCATTCACCATCGTCGCCTGAGCGGCATGGCCGGCACCGAAGACGAGCGAGAGTGTCAGGGCCGCTGTTGCGAGTCTGCTGGCTTTCATATCCGTTCCTTTCAAGTGAGTTGCGGTTCGCGTGAGGTTCTGAAGCTGCCGTGCCGCTTCGCATCGTTCGCAAGGCGGCACTGAATGAGCGCTCATGATGTTTGCTAATGATGCTTCATGTGCATGCCTTTCGCCGGCTTGACGGCCTTTATGCCCGCCGCCCCGCGTTCCGGCTGCATCTCTCGGGCGCGCGGCGCCTCCTGCGAGGGCGTCTCGATCTCGTAGGCGACCGTGCCCTGCGGATGGTTGTAAGGCCCCGGATCGCTGTAATCGTCGCGGCCGATCCCCTCGCGGATCTTCATCACCGTGAACATGCCGCCCATCTCGACGGAGCCGAACTGACCCGAGCCCGTCATCATCGGAAGCGTGTTGTCGGGCGCCGGCATTTCCATGTCGCCCATGGCCATGCCGGTGTGCCCCATCACCATCGCATCGGGCGCGAGCTTTCCGACCGCCTTCGCCAGGTCTTTCCGCGACACGCCGATCATGTTGCGCATGTCGTGCCCCATAGCATTCATGGTGTGGTGCGACTTGTGGCAGTGAAAGGCCCAGTCGCCGGGATTGTCGGCCAACACCTCGAACGCGCGGATCGCGCCGACCGGAACGTCGGTCGTCACCTCCGGCCACTGCGCGCCGTCCGGAATCCATCCGCCATCGGTCCCGCTCACCACGAAGCGATGACCGTGCAGATGGATCGGGTGGTTGGTCATGGTGAGATTGCCGACCCGCACGCGAACCTTGTCGCCGAGGCGAACCGGCAGCGGATCGATGCCGGGGAACACGCGGCTGTTCCAGGTCCACATGTTGAAGTCCGTCATCTCGTTGACCTGCGGCAGGTAGGTGCCGGGATCGATCAGGTAGGTGCTCATCACGAAGACGAAATCGCGATCGACCGGCCGGAATGATGGATCGCGCGGATGAACGATGAACATCCCCATCATGCCCATCGCCATCTGCACCATCTCGTCGGAATGCGGGTGGTACATGAAGGTGCCGCTGTGCTTCAGCTCGAACTCATAGACAAACGTCTTGCCGGGCCTGATATGCGGCTGAGTCAATCCGCCGACGCCATCCATGCCGTTCGGCAGGATCATGCCGTGCCAATGCACGGTGGTGTGCTCGGGCAGCTTGTTGGTGACGAAGATGCGCACCTTGTCGCCCTCGACCGCCTCGATGGTCGGTCCCGGCGACTGGCCGTTGTAGCCCCACAGGTTGGCCTTCATGCCTTCGGCGAACTCGCGCACCACTGGCTCGGCGACGAGATGAAACTCCTTCCAGTCGCCGTTCATCCGCCACGGCAGCGACCAGCCGTTGAGCGTCACCACCGGCCGATAGTCCGGTCCGCTGGTCGGATGCAGCGGTGGCTGCATCGTCGCCTTGTTCATGATCGGCGCTTCCGGAATGCCAGCCGCCTGCACGCGGCCGCTGACCGCACTGGCGCTGACGAGCGCCGCAGTCCCAAGGAAACCTCTTCGCGATAACATCTCCGTCTCCTTCAATGCGCGGCGCCGCTGGCGAGCGACGTCGCGGCCGGACCGGCTTCATTCGGGGCGTCGGGGGTGCCGCCGCCGTTCACCACCGCCTGCAGATTGGATTGCGCGATCCAGAAGCTGCGCTTTGCCTCGATCGCCGCACGCAATGCGGCGATCCGCTGCCGTGCCTCGACCAGGAGGGCAAACACATCCACCTGCATGCTGGAGAACCGCAGCTGCATCTCTTCGGTGATGATCTTCCGCAGCGGCAGAATTTCGCGCTGATATTGCCGCGCGATGTCGTAGGCCGAGCGGTAGCTGCGGTAAGCGTCGCGCGCTTCCGAACGAATGTTGACGGCCTTCTCGGTCAGGCGGTTGAACGCCTGATTGTAGATTTCGGTCGCCTGCCGCACCCGAACCTCGCCGCCGTCGAAGATCGGGATCTGCACCTGAACGTCGAAGCCGCGCTCGCGAATCCGCGAGCCGTCCGCCTCGCGCGTCGTCTTCGCCATGCCGGCGATGTCGAGCAGCGTGACGAACCGGCTTGCCTGCGTGAGATCGAGCGTCCTGGCCAGCGCGTCCAGTTCGAGGCGCGCGATCTGAAGATCGAGCCGATGCGTCACCGCATCCACTTCGATCGACGGCAGCACCGCCGGATGCTGCGGAAGCACGGGCAGCACGTTCGGCAGGCGAAACGCCAGATTGCGATCCCACAACCCGAGCAGCCGTGCGACACGTTCACGGGCGCTGGTTGCATTCTGGCGCGCGCTGGCCAGTTCGGCGGTGGTTTCGGCGTAAAACACCTGCTCGCGCGCCTGATCGAGCTTGTTGAGCGCGCCGGTCTCGCCGAGCCGGGTCGCCAGCTTCGCCGTCGCTTCCGCCGTCGATTTGGCGTCGGTCAGAAGCCCGACCATCTCGTTGCCGCCGACCGCGCGGTAGTAAGCCTGGCGAACGTCGGATGCGAGCCGCAGTGTTTCCAGCGCCGCGCGCAGTTGCGCCTGGTGGAAACGCCTGCGCGCGATCTCCGAACGGAACGGCAGGGTGGCCAGCGCCAGGATATCGCCGACCACCTGGCGCTCGACTTCCACCACACCGCCGCCGGAGATGCGCGAAATCGAAAAGCCGGGATTGGGCGGCAGGCTGTCCTGAACCATGTCGGCTTCCGCCAAGGCCAGTTCGTTATAGACCGCCTGCAGGCCGCGATTGTTGAGCAGCGCGATCTGCACCGCCGTATCGGCCGTCAATGTCCGGCTCAGGAGTTTGCGGACCGCCTCCTCCGCGCGCTGCGCCTCATCGGCCGAGCGGATCGCAACGACATCCTTTCGGATCGCGGTGCCGGCCACACCAGCGACGGTGGTCATGCCGCCGTCCGGCGAGAACGTCGCGCAGCCTGACAATAACAGCGCCGCCGCCAGCACCGAGAGCGTCCGGGGGCAGCGCATGGCATCACTGATGCTTGTCATGATGCGCTCCCGAATGCCCGGACTGCGGTGACGGCGTAACGCGCCGGTTCTGCTCCTTCCAGCCGGCCGGCGTGGTCGGACGAAGGCTGGCATACGGCGCGACGGTCGAACGGTAGCCGACAGGCGCGACCCGCACGCCGGGATCTGCCGGATCGGCGCCGAGCATCGGGACTGTCGCCGCCGTGCAGCCGCCAAGGCTGACGGCCACGGCGACGACGCCGGTGAAAAGTCCAAGTCGTTCCGCGAATGCTGTGTACGCCGCCGAACAAGCAGCGGCGACAGTCGCCATGATCTGCGCTGACATATCGAATTCCTGAACCGAGGATGGGTCACAGGTGCGCATGCCCGGAAAGGGCACGGCACCGCATCACGCTGGTGTCAGGTCAGGAAATGGGAGGACGATAAAGCCGCGCGGGCGCGTTGTCGGCCAGTTCGCGATAGGTCTCGAACAGCCGAACCGCTTTCGGCGCGGAAGGCTTGGCCATCGCGGTCAATTCCGCGGGAACGGCGGAAACGCACATGAAGCCGCAGCACGCCCCGTCCATCGCGCGCGGGGCCTTCACCGGATCGACATCGTCGTGAGACGCGACGTACGTGCCGGCGTGATCGTGCGATGCAACGTGAGCGACATCGGCGGAATGGATGTGGCCGGAATGATGGCGGGCGTGACCGGCCTGATGATCATGCATCATGCCGTCGGCATGATGATGAACCGCGGTGTGGACGCGATCGGCGCCGGTCAGGCAGTGCGGACCGAATTGCCCCACGGACATGGCGAAGGACAGCGTCGGCGCCAGAATGCAAAACAGATAGGCCACGGCGGCAACCCACCCTGCCCGCAACCGCTTCGCTCTGGTCAGACGAACCAACACGCCCGGATTCATCCCTTCCGTTTGTCCCTTCGCGGACTCGCGGACCATATACGGGAGCCACCGGCATGCCAAGCCGATCGATCCGCACGGCTGCCTTCATCGCATCCGTCTTGCACCCGCGCCGGCCCGCCCCTAACTGTTTCCGATACCTGAAATTCAATCCATATTGCGCGGAGCCTGCCGATGTCTGATGCCTCTTACACGCCGCCAAGGGTCTGGACCTGGAACAAGGAGAATGGCGGCCGGTTCGCGTCGATCAATCGGCCGATCGCCGGCCCCACGCACGAGAAGGAACTGCCGGTCGGCAAGCATCCGCTGCAGCTTTATTCGCTGGCGACACCGAACGGCCAAAAGGTCACTATCATGCTGGAGGAGTTGCTCGCGCGCGGCCACAAGGGCGCCGAGTATGATGCCTGGCTGATCAAGATCGGCGACGGCGAGCAGTTCTCCTCCGGCTTTGTAGCGGTCAATCCCAACTCGAAGATTCCGGCACTGATGGATCGCAGCGGCGACAAGCCGATCCGGGTGTTCGAGTCCGGCTCGATCCTGCTCTATCTCGCGGAAAAATTCGGCGAGTTCATTCCGAAGGATGTGGCGGGGCGCGCCGAGTGCCTGTCCTGGCTGTTCTGGCAGATGGGCAGCGGCCCCTATCTCGGCGGCGGCTTCGGACACTTCTATGCCTATGCGCCGACCAAGATCGAATACGCCATCGACCGTTTCGCGATGGAAGTGAAGCGGCAGCTCGACGTTCTCGACCGCCGTCTCGCCGATAACGAATATATCGCCGGCAGCGATTATACCATCGCCGACATGGCGATCTGGCCCTGGTACGGCGGCCTGGCGAAGGGCGTCATCTACGGTGACTCCGCCACCTTCCTCGATACCGCGAGCTACAAGAACGTGCAGCGCTGGACCGCGCAGATCGCCGCGCGTCCGGCGGTGAAGCGCGGACGCATCGTCAACCGCATCACCGGCGAACCGTCACAGCAACTGCACGAACGCCACGACGCCGGCGATTTCGAGACGAAAACACAGGACAAGCTGGAGGCGGCCAAGTAATCGCGCGACGAGCGCTTGAGGTTCGTAGCTGCGCGATGACCGCCTCATCTGTCATGGACCGGTTATGAGGCCAAACAAAAGCCCCGCGCGCGGGGCTTTTGCGTCCTTAACGGGTGCGCACCGGAGTGCTCAGCCCTTCATGCACTTCTTGACGTAGCTGTTCTTGGCGGCGCCGGCGAGTGGCTTGCCTTCGGCGCTCTTGGCGCTGTCCTCGCAGCACTTCTTCATATAGCTGGTCTTGGCGGCGCCGGCGAGCGGCTTGCCGTCGGCGCTGACGGCTTTGCAGGATTGCGCCATGGCGGGGCCGGCACCGGCGGCGAACAGGGTCAACACGGCAAGAAGAGACAGGCTTTTCATGGTGGTCTCCCAAAAAGTTGGAAGCTCAGCCTACCTGAACCCCGCGAACTGACAACGTCCCCGACGCGAAATTCTTGGCTTGTACCCGCCGGCCGAAAGACCAATCGTCTCCGAAAGCCGGCTGGCGCAACCCAGCTGTGCCATCGGGCGGTTTTACTTCGCCCCGGCTTGCCCCTAAACGACACCCCATGTCGAACCCGCCGCCCGAATCCCGTCTTATCGGTTTCCTTCTCCTCGCCACCACCATCCTGACCTGGGGGCTGAACTGGCCGGCGGTGAAGGTCTTGCTGCTGGAATGGCCGCCCTTTTTCTCCCGCGGCGTGGCCGGGATCGCGGCCGCCGCCCTGCTCGCCGGCATCGCGCTGTGGCGCGGCGAGGAACTCGCGGTGGCGCCCCGCTTCTGGCCGCGGCTCGGCTTCGCTGCTTTCACCAACGTATTCGCATGGATGGGGTTCGGTACGCTGGCGATGAAGTACCTGCCGATCAGCGAGGCGGCGCTGCTCGCCTACACCATGCCGATCTGGACCATGCTGTTCGCCTGGCCGGTGCTGGGCGAGCGGCCGACATTGCGGGGCGTCGCGGCGCTGGTGCTGGCCTTCGCCGGCCTCGCGGTGCTGTTCAGCGGCCAGAGCCTTGCCTTCGATCAAACCAAGCTCATCGGCGTCATTACGGCGCTCAGCTGCGCCATCCTGTTCGCCTTCGGCAGCGTCACCGCGCGCACGCCGATTCCGCTGAAGCCCTTCGCGCTGGTGGCGTGGCAGCTCGCGCTCGGCTGCGTGCCGATGGTCCTCATCGGCCTCGCTTTCGAGCATCCCGATCCCGGTGCGCTGTCGCCGCGCGGCTGGCTGTTGATGCTGTACATGACGCTGGGACCGATGGCGATCGCCTATGTCACATGGTTCGGCGCGCTGCGTCGCCTGAAGCCGGCGGCGGCCACCACCGGCTCGCTCGGCGTGCCCGTGGTCGGCGTCTGTTCGGGCGCGTTGTTTCTCGGCGATCCCTTCGGCCTGCGCGAGATTGCGGCGCTGGTGCTGACGCTCGCGGGCGTGATGCTGGCGCTGCGCCGCGATCCGCCGCTGGTGGAATGATCGTCGCGCGGCAGCGCGCGATGCGTTCCCGATCCGACTCCCTTTCGTTCCGAAAGAACGAATCGAGTCCTGCGGATTCGCCCCGGCTCGCCCCTTAACGAAACGTTGTACTTGCGAGGGAAGCGCGCCGCGCCGCGCGCATTTACGCCGGCCGCATCAGCTTGAGCACCGCGGACAGTTGCAGGCTGCGCTTGCCGGCAAGCGCCGTTGCGTCGAGTTCGGCGCCCTGCGCGTCATAGCTGCCGGAAAAACCGATGCCGACTTCATGGCCGCCGAACACCGGAATCTGTCCGCGCGCGGGCGTGTGCTCCTGATTGACGATCTCGCCTTTCCAGCGGCCGTCGGCACAACTGTACGAGCCGAGATAATAGAAGAACGCGTCGCCGCCGAGGATGCGGCCGTCATGCAGCAGCATGACACCGGACAGACTGCCGCCGATCCCGTCGAGCGTACGCAGGCTGATGGAATACAGACCGTTGACGATACCGCCCTCGCGCCGCGCGATCGGCGGCGGCACGATGCGATCGTCGATCGGCGTCAGCACCGCCCAGAACAGCGCCCCGGGAAACGGCGTCGCGCTTCCTTCGAGACGAATGCTGCCGTCCGGCCCTTCCCGGCCGCGGCCGGTGATGGTGGCGACATCCTCGCCCATCAACGGCTTGTAATTCGGGTCGGGATTATGACGCTCGGTGACGATCTCGGCAGCGATCTCGCCATCGATTTCCTGGTAGGTGCCCATATGGGCGAAGCCCGAGTTGCCGCCCAGCAGCTTCCCGGCATCGGCGTGCATCACGCTCCGACCCGAGACGTCGTTGATCCCATACTCGCAGCTGTAGAGCCCCCGCAGCACCGAGCCATCCCCAGTAATTCAGTACGTCAGTATAGCAGCCGATGTCGCGGCTGTGTTTCGGCAATGCGGCTTCCCTGTCACAATTTGCCGCAGCCGGGCAAGACAAATTCGTCGATCGTCCCCGTGCGCGCTGTCGCACCCCGGCGCGCGATCGCATCGATGCAGGCGTCACGATCGCGACATGTTCATGAAACGACTCCATTCCGTTCCAAAAGAACGAATCGCGCCGTGGTGAATCGGCGCGGAGAAGGATTTAACAAAATCTTTCAGGGCGTCGTTTGCTGCAGCCACGCCAGCAGCGCCGCATTGATCTCGCGCGGGTAGCAGTGGCTCAAATCGGCGATCTCGCGATACGCGACATTGGCGCCGGCGGCCGAGAGCGCCTGCGCCGCGCGGCGCGCCACCTCCACCGGAAACATCCAGTCGCGCGCGCCATGGGTGATCCGGATCGGCAGGCCGCGCACGCGATCGCCGTCCGCCATCGACGCCATCAGCGGATGATAAGTCGCGGCGACCGGCGCCAGATGCGTGAAGCGCGACCCGGCGTCGAGGCCGCTGACATAGCAGAACGTCCCGCCATCGCTCATGCCGGTGAGCAGCAGCCGCGCGGGATCGACGCGCCAGCGCGCGCTGACGTCATCAAGAATGCGATGCAGGTTCGGCGTGTCGGCGTCGTCGCCCATCAGCGCCCAGGTGCGCCCGATAGCCGTCGGCGTCACCACGATGGCGCCGAAACTGCGTGCCTCGCGCAGCCAGCTCCAGAGGAACGCGCGGCCGTGTCCGGCGCCGCCATGCAGCGCCATCACCAGCGGCATTGCGCGCTGCGCGTCATAGCTTTCGGGGACATAGAGGGAGAAGCCGCCGCGGCTGCCGCGCTCGTTATCGACATGCATGACGCCGGTCTCGCCCGGGCGCGGCGCTTGGCCCCTTAGGCGCAGAACCGCCGCATCCTCGCGTCGCGCCGCATCGAGAAAGAAGCCGTTCACGGCCGGCAGGCGCGGCGCCAGCGGATACAATTCCTCGAGCGCGCGCGGCAGATAGCGCAGCGCGCGATAGATCGCATAGAGGTCATCGCCGCTCGCGAGTGCCGTGCGGATGCCGTCGAAGGCGGCCAGCGCCAGCGCGGCCGAGGCCGCGAGCAGCGCGCAATCGCTCTCGGGCGCGGCGTCAGCAACGCCGCCCGCCTCCATCGCGTCGCGCAAGGCATCGTCCGGCGTGCCGATCGCATCCATCATCTGGTCGAAGGTGAGCGGATCGAGATGGCGCGCGATGAATTCCAGCAGCGTCAGGGCGCGCAAGAGCGGCGGCAGGATCGTGGCGGTGTCTGTAACCATCGCGGCGTTCCAAGGCTTGAGCATCGACTGACGCTGTAAGCCGTCAGACTAGCCGCATCCCAGGACCTCGTCATGGCTGGCTTGTCCCGGCCATCGAGGTTTTTCAGACACACCGCTGCCTCGTGGATGCCCGGGCGAGCCCGGCCATGACGACCTCACGACGGGCGTTTCAGCCTCTCTCAAACGCCCAGGCTCAGGCCCGTGTAATTTTCCGCGAGGCTGGTCTGCGCCGCCACCGAGCTGCGCAGATAATCGAAGTCGGCCCGCTGGATACGGCGGCCGAACGCGCCGGTCTCCGGGAAGGTGTGCAGCAGCGAGGTCATCCACCACGAGAACCGCTCCGCCTTCCAGATCCGGCCGAGCGCCCGCTGCGAATAGCCGTCGAGGCCGGCGCGCGATTTCTCGGCATAGAACTCGGCCAGCGCCTCGCCCAGCATCGCGACGTCGCTGACCGCGAGGTTGAGCCCCTTGGCGCCGGTCGGCGGCACGATATGGGCGGCGTCGCCGGCGAGAAACAGCGCGCCGAAGCGCAGCGGCTCGGCGACGAAACTGCGCAGCGGCGCGATGGATTTTTCGATCGAAGGCCCGGTCTGCAGCCGCTCCGCCGCCTCCGGATTGATGCGCCGGCGCAGTTCGTCCCAGAAGCGATCGTCGGACCAGTCCTCGACCTTCTCGCCTTCCGGCACCTGCACATAGTAGCGGCTGCGTGTCGGCGAGCGCATCGAGCACAGCGCGAAGCCGCGCGCGTGATGGGCATAGATCAGTTCGTCGGACACCGGCGGACGGTCCACCATGATGCCGAGCCATCCGAAAGGATAATGGCGGTCGAACAGCGTGAGGGCGCGTTCGGGAATGCTGGCGCGCGAGACGCCATGAAAGCCGTCGCAGCCCGCGATGAAGTCGCAGTCGAGGCTGTGGGTCGCGCCGTCCTTGCGCCACGTCACGCGCGGCTTCGCGCTGTCGATGTCATGCAGCGCGACGTCGTCCGCCTCGTAGATCGTGGTCAAGCCCGACGCCTTGCGCGCATCCATCAGATCATGGGTGACTTCGGTTTGGCCGTAGACGGTGACGTGGCGGCCGACCAGGCCGGTGAAATCGATATGCTGGATGTCGCCGTCGAAGCACAGATCGACGCCGTGGTGGATCAGGCCCTCGGCATGCATGCGCTGCCCCAGTCCGAGCCGGTCGAGCAGGTCGGCGGTGCCCTGCTCCAGCACGCCGGCGCGAATGCGCGACAGCACGTAGTCGCCGCTCTTGCGCTCCAGAATGATGTTGTCGATCCCGGCTTTCTCCAGCAGCCGCCCGAGCATCAGGCCGGCCGGGCCTGCCCCGATAATCGCAACCTGGGTGCGCATCACCTTCCTCCGTGCCGGCAACCGATGTGATCCTCGCGGCGATGTTTATCGGCCGGAGCCGGGCTGCCAATGGACAGAACGGGCAATCGAGGGGATAATCCGAACATCGAGGAGACGATGACGGCCATCCCCACCTACGCCCTTTATGGCGAGCAGGGCTATGACAGCAGCCCGGACTGGCTGCATTGGGAAACCCTGCTGTCGCGGTCGCGTCTCTATGGGTTTCGCATCGCGCCGCACCGCCACGAACAGTTCTTCCAGATCCTGCACCTGACCGGCGGAAAGGCGCAGGTGACGATGGACAATACGCTCACCGCTCTCGGGCCGCCGGCGGTGATCGCGATCCCGGCGCTGCCGGTGCACGGCTACATCTTCTCGGAGGACGTGGAAGGCGTGGTGGTGACGCTGTTCGAGCGCGACGTCCGCGAGGCGCTGGTCCCCGCTCCCGAGGTCGACGTCTGCCTGCGCCGTCCGCACATCCTGCAAGGCCCGAGCGACGAGATCGCCCAGGTCGGGCGCGAGATCGGTGCGCTGATCGCGGAGGCGGATGTGCGGGCCCCGGGTCGCGCCATTGCGATGCGCGCGCGGATCGGCTCGACATTGGCGGCGATCTATCGCGCCGTGCTGGCAACATCGGAGCCGGCGCCGGACAATGGTGGCCGCGCGCAGCGTCACGTCCAGGCGTTTCAGCAACTGGTGGAGCGCGAATACCGGCAACACCGGCCGATCAGCTTTTACGCCAGCGCCCTCGGCATCACGCCGCCGCACCTCAATCGCATCTGCCAGTCGGTGCTCGGCGCATCGGCGCTCAAGGTGATCGAGCGGCGCCTGCTGTTGGAAGCCAAGCGCTACCTGACGTTCTCATCGCTCAGCATCAAGGAGATCGCCGCCCTGCTCGGCTATACCGACGCCGGCTATTTCAACCGCGTGTTCCGGCGCGAGACCGGCGTCGCGCCGGGACAATTCCGCGAGCGTCGCTAAGCCGCACGCGGCGGCCCGCGCCGCATTCGCCTCACCTCGACGATTCCGAACTGGCGCGACCGAGCTGAATACATCTAGAACCGTTTCGGAATTTTCAGCGGTGTAAGGAGACCGGCATGCAGGGAAAAGTCATCGTCGTCACCGGCGCGTCGGGCGCGCTCGGCGCCGCAGTCGTGGCGGCCCTGCAGCAGCAGGGCGCGCGTATCGGCGCCATCGACCATGCGCCGGCCGATGCCGCGCCGAGCGCCGAGCTGTTTCGGGCCGGCGGCGTCGATCTGGCCGATGCCGCGCAGGCCGGCGCCGCGATCGATGCCATCGCACGGCACTTCGGCCGGATCGACGGCCTGATCAATGTCGCCGGCGCCTTCGCCTATGAGACGGTCGTGGACGGCGATCCGAAGACCTGGTCGCGGCTCTACGCCGTCAATCTGCTCACCGCCCTCAACGCCTCGCGCGCCGCGATCCCGCATCTGGTGCAATCGGCCGCCGGCCGCATCGTCAATATCGGCGCGATGGGCGCGCTGCGCGGCACTTCCGGGATGGGCCCCTACGCCGCGTCGAAAGCCGCCGTGCACCGGCTGACCGAAACGCTGGCCGCCGAGTTGAAGGGCAAGGTCACCGTCAATGCGGTGCTGCCCTCCACCATCGATACGCCCGCCAATCGCCGCGACATGCCCGGCGCCGATGTCAGCGCCTGGGTCCGGCTCGACGAATTGACGGCCGTCATCCTGTTTCTCGCCAGCGATGCGGCGAGCGCGGTGACCGGCGCGCTGATCCCGGTGAGTGGACGCGTGTGACGCGGCAAATGCGCATGCATGGCTGCTCTGCGGGGTCGCTCTTATTGCATCGCAGCAAATGGTCCGGTATTCTTGTCCTCACGATTCAAGGACAGACGGACGATGAGCGAAAAGTGGATGACGAAGTATGGATCGCGACGCGTACGGCGTGACCCGCCGACGCTGGACGAAGCCATTTTCGCGGCCATGGGCATTACCGACAACGCCGACGAGCAGGCCGAGATCGCCGCCTCGCTGATGGGCATGCCGCTCGCTGCCGTGCAGTCCGAAGTTCGCAAGGCGACCCGCGCGGCAGCGCGTTCGCAGCGCGTGATCGCGGGCGAGCCCGGCGCGCAGCGCACCGTGGTGGTGGAGCGTCGCACCGTGCGCCGCTTCGGCAACGATCGCCGCCCCGGCATGTAGGTGGGCCGCGAGCCCCCTCAGCGAACGACTTCACCCAAACAACGAAGGCCTCGTCCGGCACGCGGACGAGGCCTTTTCTGATTTGCGGTCGAGCCGCGCTAGCGCCCGGCGCCCGGCGCGATCGTGTCCCATCCGTAGAGACGCATCAGCATCTTCCAGTAGTCGCGGTTGAGGCGCACCGCCGCATGGGCAAGCGTGAGCGGCCCGGTGAACCAATCGGCCGGATTCAGATGCGATTTTGCCGCCGGTACGGACTGCTTGCTCAGATCGATCTCGCCGGTGGATTCGCCATGGCGGAAGGTGAGATGCGCGCCGAACTTGTTGGCGAGCGACCGCATTGCCTCATTCTGCGCGCCGGTCGTGATGCGCAGACTGTGATAGCGCTTGCGCTTCGCCTCGGCGATCAGGCGGCGGAACAGGATGCTGCCAAGCCCCTTGCGGCGCAGCCGACGCTCGACGCTGAAGGCGACCTCCGGCAGCGGGCTGTACTGGCCTTCCGGCGGATGCAGTTCAGCCGCCGCCAGCACCTCGCCGTCCTCCAGATAGGCGATGACGAGGGTGCCGTCGTTCTGGCACTTGGCCGCATAGCGCTCAATGAAACTCTCGTCGGCAAAGCCGTTGAAACGATCGTGCCGGCTCTCGGGATCGAGCCGTAAAAGATGCTCGCGCAGCAACGGCATCTCCTGACGGGTCAATGTCCTGACAACGCCAGGCAAGCCGGTCGTGGTGACATCGTTACGCATATTCAGTCTCCTCTTGGTCAAAACCCTCAAGGAGGCGTCGTTCCCTAGACCTCTGATATTGTGCGCCGCACCATGGGTTTCAAGCGGCGATTTTCGCTTCAATTGCGACAGGACGTCGCGGGCGAATCGTTAACCCCAACAAATCGTTAGTCAATGACATGATTCACGATTTCGTCATGTCCGCATCATCCTGACATGCCGGCGACGGGCGGCGGACCCTCGACGAATCAGGGCCCTCGCCCTGCGAGGCTCGGACCCTGTCCGAGCGCCTTTTGGATGACGGC
>DATMSE010000007.1:0-6698 GCA_035565575.1 Xanthobacteraceae bacterium | reverse complement strand
GCGACGGGATTTTCGATCGGCGTGTCGCGCCTGCAGGCGGCGCTCACGATGCTGGGCAAGATCGATACGAAGCCGGATTTCGGGCCCGTCGTGGTGACGGTGTTCGATCGCGAGCGCGTCGCCGATTACCAGAAGATGGTTGCAGAACTTCGCAACGTGAACATCCGCGCCGAACTTTATCTCGGCAATCCGAAGAACATGGGCAATCAGCTCAAATATGCCGACAAGCGCAATTCGCCCTGCGTCATCATTCAGGGCTCGGACGAAAAGGCGCGCGGCGAAGTCCAGATCAAGGATCTGATCGAAGGCGCCAAGGCGGCCGCCGCCATCGCCTCCAATGCCGAATGGCGCGAGACGCGGCCCGCGCAGTTCTCCTGCGCGGAGAGTGATCTCGTCGCCAAGGTGCGCGAAGTGCTCGCGCGGCATGATGTAACGTGGGGTTGATTGCCGTTCTCTGCCGTCATGCTCGGCCATGACAACAGAAAAGCTATCAAAAGGAGGCGCGAATGCCGGAGATCACCATCAGCCTTGCTGCAGGGCGCACCGAGGAGCAGAAGACGGCCATGATGCGCGACATCACCGATGCCGTCGTCAAGAATCTCGGCGTCGATGCCGAATTTGTCGTGATCCAGATCAACGAAGCGCCGCTGACCAACAAGATGAAGGGCGGCAAGACCTATGCTGAGCGCCGGCCCGGCCAAAGCAAATAACCGCCAGGCGCCGCGACTCTGACGGCTGACGAGACAGATCCGAACCTTGATTTTTGACGGTTTCGCCGCGCGAGTATTGCCCGAAAGATCTAGGCGAACACCGCAACATTTTGACGGCTGGCCATCACCGGCTGACCTGCGGCATTCCAGACCGTCATCACCTGGCTGGAATAGCCGTCCGCGGCGGCATCGGCCTCGGTGCGGATCAGCCACCACCGGTCGTCGGTCGCGATGGTGTCGGTCAGAAGATCGATCGACCAGGTCATGGTGCTGATGACGCCGGGCTGCGTCAAGGTTGCGATCACGGCGGGCGGCGGCGCATCCGCCAGCGCCAGCAGCGACACCAGCGACGGCGTCAGCGCGGCGTCGCGATGGCGCAACCACAGCATCATCATCGGATGCGCTGCGCCGCTGAACGGCCGCGCGCCGCCGGCATGTCGTCCCTCGATGTGCTGCAGAAAATGCAGCTGCGGCGGAGCATTGTCGAAAAAGTTCGGGCAGGAGTCCGGCTTGTTGATTCCGCTCATCGGATTTGTCGCCAGCCTGACCGTGGAGGCGCGGCCGGCGCCGAAACAGAAGGTCGCTCGCGTCGCGAGGCCGGCCTCGCCATGCAGATCGACACCGGCAAACAGCGTCGATTTGCCTTTGCGCAGTTCACTCGGGCGGATGGCCAGCGCTCCGGTTGCCGGGCCGACGAATGAAATCTGTGCCGAGCGCAGCGGCGGCAAGTCCGCGAAGTGGCGCTGTGCGGCTTCGAGGCAAAGCGCGGCAGCGAGACCGCCATAGACGGTGCGGCCCTGCAGCCAATCGTCGCTGACCTCGACGGCCCAGCCGTCGCCGTTGCGCCGCAAGCCGTTCAACAAGTCACTGAAATCCGTCATCCCGATCCGTTCCTTCGTCATTCCTTTTAAATGATTATCATCATATTAAACGGTCATTGGAAAGCCCGATAGTCTCATGATGTGAAATGAAGGGGAGGACGGAAGAGGAAAGACTCGACGCATTTGCGATCGGACTCTAAAGATTGGGCATGGATGCGCGCGATTACATCAAGGTTGGACTGAGTGCAGAACGGCTGGTGACGGTCACCCATGACCTTACCGTTCAACGTTTCGTTCCGACGATGCCGGCAGTCTATGCCACGCCGATGATGATCCTCGAAATGGAAATGACGTCCGGCGATGCCATCGCGCCTTATCTGCCTGCGGGCTGGGTCACCGTGGGAACGGAGGTGGATGTCCGGCATCTCGAAGCAACGCCGGTCGGCCGCGAGGTGCGCACCACCTCCCGGGTCATCGAGGTACTCCGCCGTGTGATCCGTTTCGAGGTCGAAGCGTTCGACGGTGACCGGAAGATCGGAGCTGGTCGTCATGGCCGCGGCTTCGTCAACATCGCTGATTTCGAAACGCGGTTCGGCGTCATATAGGGCTGGTCGCAGCGCCGCTATTTTGGCAGCAGGCCTTTCAGTTTCTTCATGTCGGCGATGTTGACGGTGAAGCCGCCCGGCATCACGATGTCACCCGGCTTCTGACCGGGTTTGCAGGGGCCGAGCCACTTCGCTTCCACCGTCATCGTCATGTCACGTGGAACGCCGGCCGGCCCGCCGCGCGATTGCGAGGTGACTTTTACCGTGTAGGCCGAATTGAAATCGCCGGTGATGTCGGAATGCGAGGTCATTGACATGCCGTTGACGGTGCATACGGCGTCGGCGACGTAACCGGCCGCGGCCTTCCGGACGTCGTTCTTGCTGCAGGTCTGGGCCGCCATCGGCGACAGGTTGGAGATCATCTCCTTGTCGGTCGAGGCGTCGGTGCAATGCTGCATCGACATGCCGGCGACATTCGAGGCCGCGTCAACCATGCGGACCTCCCACAGGCCCGCCCGGCGGGTCGGCAGTTCGTCGCCGCGGACCGTCGTGACGATCCCGGCGGATGCCGCGCTCAGCGCCGCGAACAGCCATGCAAGGTGCGAATCAGATCGGGAGCGGATTCGATGCATCGACATCGCCTCCGGAAAAGCAGGACCGGCGCGCGCCGGTCCGCTCAGTAACGGACGCGGAGCGGCCGGTCGTAGCGGCCGATCGGCACCCAGCGGCAGGCAAATGAACTGTAGTTTCCGTAAGTCCGCTGGATCGACAGCCATTTGACGACCTTGCCGTATTGCGCGCAGTGGCTTGCCGCCAGCCCGCGAACGTCAGTCTGCCCCCATAGCGATGCCGAGACGATGCCGCCGGTATCGTTGCCCTTGAACGGCGGCACGACGTCAGCCCGGGCATTGGCGGTGGCGAGGATGACAGCCATTGCCGTGAGGGCCGCCGCACTGATCGTTCGCATGGTCATCTCCATTTGATCCTGCGCCAATTTAATCGGCCTGTCGCGCCAAGAAAAGGACCGCCAGGGTGCAAATCGCGGGTAATGGCCCAGTGTGGCGGAGCCGCACTTGACCTCGCAGAGGGATCGCGGCACCGTCCCGCAGCAACCAATTGATGGATTCCGCAATGACCAGCCTTGTCATGCTTGTGAGAAAACGTGGTCTTGGCGCCGTTCTCGGCGTGCTGCTGGGGATGCTGGCGCTGGCGCCCACGGCGCAGGCCGCCAGCTTGCTGGAGCTGAACTTCGGGCTGTTCGGTCCGCGCTATGACGGCGTGGTGCCGCCCTGCGAATCGGCACTGGGCACCATTAGCTCCCAGTTCGCGGAGAAGGAAAGCACGTTCTGGAATTCGGCGCTGCAGATCACCGGTTATGACCACGTGCGCGAGACCGCATTCCGGCCCTGGACATCGGACAACATTCCGCGCCGCTACTGCAGCGCGCGCGCCATGCTGAACGATGGCAAGCTGCGCACGGTGGAATATTCCATCATCGAGGACGGTGGCTTCGCCGGATACGGTCCGGGCGTCGAGTGGTGCGTCATCGGACTGGATCGCAACTGGGCTTACAATCCGCGCTGCAGGGCCGCGCGCCGCTGAGGCGGGTCGATCGGCCGGTCCGCGAGAGGGATTGAGACGTCTCTGCCGTCCAATTCGGTTCGCTGCACCCGGGCAGGGGCATAGTCATGTTGCAGACATCACCTCGCACAGTTCTGGGTCGCGCATTGGCATGGCCGCTGATCGCGGCTCTGCTGGGGTGTTTCGCGTCTGCCGCGACGGCGCAGGATCGCCGCCAGAATGCGCCGGGACAGTTTGACTTTTACGTGTTGTCGCTGTCGTGGTCGCCTTCGTTCTGCGAAGCCGCGCGCGAACGCGGCAACAATGGCCGCTCGCAGCAAGTGCAGTGTGGCGGCCGACCCTATTCCTTCGTCGTTCATGGTCTCTGGCCGCAATATGAACGCGGCTATCCGGACTATTGCGAGCGGCCGGCGCCGCGGCTGCCGCGTAATATCATGGTATCCATGCTCGATCTGATGCCGGCGCCCGGGCTGATCTACAACGAGTGGGATAAGCACGGCACCTGCTCCGGCCTGGGGCCGCGCGGCTACTTCGAAGCGATTCGGAAGGCGCGCGCGGCGGTGAAGATTCCCTCCGAATATCTGGAACTGTCTCAGCCTATGACGGTGACGCCGGCCGCTGTCGAGGCGGCCTTCATCAAGGCCAATCCGGGTCTCAGCGAAGCCGCCATCGCTGTGACCTGCGACCGCACACGGCTCAGCGAAGTGCGGATCTGCATGACCAAGTCGCTGCAATTCCGGGACTGTGAGGAGATCGACCGCAGCGCCTGCCGCCGCGGCACGGTACGGATGCCGCCGATGCGCGGCGGCTGATCGCGCGGAACCGTCGGTCCATCGACGCGTTGCGATTCAATCCGCAACAAAATGGACGATGACCATGCCACGCGGCGATAAATCCAGTTACACCGACAAGCAGAAGCGCAAGGCCGAGCACATCGAGGAAGGCTACGAGGATCGCGGCGTCACCAAGAAAGAAGCCGAGCGGCGCGCCTGGGCCACCGTCAACAAGGAAAGCGGCGGCGGCAACAAAAGCGGCTCCGGCCGCGGCGTGCGCGATACCAATGTCTCCGCTAGGAAGGGCGGTCGCATCGGTGGCGAGCGCGGCGGTCAAGCCGCGGCGCGGCGTCCGGCAGCGGCGCGTTCGGCTTCCGCCAAGAAGGCCGCGGCAACCCGCAAGCGTCATAGCGCGACGCGTTCGACCGCAGCGAAGAAGGCCGCGGCCACCCGCAAACGTCACGCTGCGGCCCGGACCAGAAGCGCGACCAAGCGCTCGACGAAGAAGACGGTCAAGCGGGCGAAGAAGCGCTAGAGTCTTTCACCGTTTCATGGAAACGGTGAAAGACTCTAGGTTTTTATTTTGACGCGTTTTCTTCACGCGAACCGGAATCCACTTCGCTTGAAAATGCTATAGCCCTGGCTTGAAGCGTCATTGCGGGCACTCGGATCAGCGCGTTTGCGCGCGTCTTCGACACGCTATGGCGCTGTCCGAGCACAAGCTCCGCGACGCAATCCGGAAGGCCGCGAAGTAAAGCTGGATTGCTTCGTCGCTTCGCTCCTCGCAACGACAAGTAAAACTCCGCATCCGAAAACAACAAGCGACGGCGATGGTCGAACCATCTCCGTCGCCCGCATTCGTGCCGCGTTACTTACTTGATCAGCGGGCAGCCGCCGTCCTTCATAGGGCGGAAAACCTGATCGCCGGGGACTTCGGCAAGGATCTTGTAGTAGTCCCACGGATACTTCGATTCTTCCGGCTTCTTGACTTCCAGCAGCAGCATGCTGTGCACCATGCGGCCGTCCTCGCGCAGATAGCCGTTGTCGGTGAAGGCGTCGCGCACCGGCATTTCGCGCATTTTTGCGAGCACCGCCTTGGTGTCGCGGGTGCCGGCGGCCTTGACGGCCTTCAGATAGTGAAGCGTTCCGCTGTAGGTGGCCGCCTGATTCATGGTCGGCATGCGCTTCATGCGCTCGAAGAACTTCTTGCCGAATGCGCGGGTGCGCTCGTTCTGGTCCCAGTAATACGCTTCCGTGATGATCAGACCCTGCGCCATCTTCAGGCCGAGGCTGTGAACGTCGGAAATGAACATCACGATGCCGGCAAGCTTCTGGCCGCCGGCGACGATGCCGAATTCTGCGGCCTGCTTGATGGCGTTGATGGTGTCGCCGCCGGCATTGGCAAGGCCGATGATCTTGGCTTTCGAGGCCTGCGCCTGCAGCAGGAACGAGGAGAAATCCGAGGTGTTGAGCGGATGCCGCGCGCTGCCGAGGATCTTGCCGCCGGCGGCCTTCACCACCTCGCTCACGTCGCGTTCGATCGAATGGCCGAACAGATAATCGGCGGTCACGAAAAACCAGCTGTCGCCGCCCTGTTTGACCACCGCGCTGCCGACGGTATGCGCGTTGGAATAGGTATCATAGGTCCAGTGTGCGGTGTAGGGCGAGCACGACTTGCCGGTGATGTCCGAACTCGCCGCGTCGGTGATGATCATGATCTTCTCGTAGCGCTTCGACATTTCCATCGCGGCGAGCGCCGTCGCCGAGGTCGGAAGGTCGATGATCATGTCGACGTTCTCGGCCTCGTACCATTTGCGCGCGATGTTGGCGGCGATGTCGGCCTTCATCTGCGGATCGGCGGTGACCAGTTCGATCGGCTTGCCGAACATGGTGCCGCCGAATTCCTCGATGGCCATCTTGGCGCCTTCGACATTGCCGGCGCCGCCGATATCGGAATAGACCGAGCCGAAGTCGGTCATGACGCCGATCTTCAACGGTTGATCCGATTGCTGCGCCAAGGCGGCTCCGCCCGTCAGAAGCGAAACGGACAAAGTGGCCGCGACGAACGCGCGGTGCGAGAATCTCATGGGTACCTCCCAGCCTGTTTTTGCCTCAAACAGCGAACTTGGATGAGTTGTGTGAGGCAAGCAAGGTGAAGCGCAATCATGCAATGCTGTTGTGCAGGCGAGCGCATGTGCTGGCGATCTGTTGTCGCAGCCTTGCTATTGCGCGCGACGGGATATCCGCTCCGGCGAAGGCGCGGACCAC
>DATMSE010000006.1:0-8668 GCA_035565575.1 Xanthobacteraceae bacterium | reverse complement strand
GATGTCGTCGCGATGGCTTGCCAGGGTGGCGCGGGCGCGCGCCAGCGCAGGATTGCCATGCGCCAGCTTGAGCAGATCGCGGACGATCTCGTCGGCCTCGGTGCGGCTGTCGCTGACGATGGTTTCGGCAGCGCGCTCGTGCAGTTTCTCGATGGTCGCGAGCCGCGCCAGCCCGAAGGCCTCGCGTGCGACGATGACGATCAGCGCCAGCAGCGCGACGGCGGCGAGCGCCGCACCGAACCAGCCGAGGCCTTCGCTGCGGACGAACAGATCCTCGATCAGGTTGGCGACGCCGAGCCCGGCGCCGAGCAGCACAAGTCCACCGACGGCGCTCCAGAACAGCGTGCCCCACCAGGATCGGCGCTTCGGGGGCAAGGGCGTCTCCTCCAGCGCGACCGGTAATGTTGCAGGATCGGGGTCGGGGGTGATCTGGATCGTACCGCGTCCGAACAGGGCCGTGTCGTCATCCGTCTCACGCAGCACGACGCGTGGATCGTCAAGCCGAAAGGCTGCGGGCCGTCGTCCCTGTGCGTGCTCACTCATCACGGCACCCGTCTCATTGCAGCTTGTCTCCGATCAGAAACTGAAGGGCGCGGTCGAGACGAATATGGGGCAGGGCCGGCGTTTCGCCAGGGGCGTGCTGCAGCAACGGCGGGCGAAACCGCAGGAAGCGGTAGTCCACGTCCTCCGGCCCGGCCGCGGCCAAGCCTCGGAACGTGGGAGCCTCAGTGAACAGGCCGTCGAGATCGGTCGGCAGGTCGCCTGGAAAAGTGGCGATTTCCATTTCTCCGTCGAACGTCTCGCCGGCAGCCTGCTCCCCGGCGATCGGCGTTCCCAGGATGGACGGCAACTTTTCGCGTCCGCGCTGAACCTCGGCCTCGCGTGTGGCGCGCACCGCCGCCAGCGCTACCACGTCGATGGTCGCGCCTGCGAGCTGTGCGCGGGTGGCAGCGCGATCCAGCATCCGCCGCAGGATGGCCTCCAGGCGGTCGTGACTGGTACGGTGCAGGTGATCGGCCTTGGTGGCGGCGAACAGGATGCGATCAATGCGCGGCCGGAACAGCGCGCTCCACAGCGAGTCGCGGCCGACGTTGAAGCAATCCAGAATACCCGCCAGCGCCGCTTCCAGGTCGTGCAGCGCGGCGGGGCCGGCATTGAACGCGGCCAGCGCATCGACAAGCACGATCTGACGATCAAGCCGCGCAAAATGATCGCGGAAAAAGGGACGGACCACCACCGTTTTGTACGATTCGTAGCGGCGCCGCATCATCGCCCATAGCGAGCGCTCCGGCGGCGCGCCGTCCGCCGGCACGTCGAGCGGCGCGAAGGTCAGCGCGGGTGAGCCGGCAAGATTCCCCGGCATCAGAAAACGGCCCGGCGGCAGCAGGCTCATGGCGAAGCGTTCGTTGCGACAGGCGCGCAGATAATCGGTGAAGAGTTTGGCGGCGGTCAGCGTCGTCTGTTCATCCTCGCGGCCGCGAGGGTCGAGCGTCGCGAGATGGGCGTGCCAATCGGCCGCAAGCAAGGCGCGGGGTGCCTGACGCGACAATGCCAGGCTTTCCGCCGACCACTGCTCGTAGGTCTTGTTGAGCAGCGGCAGATCAAGCAGCCATTCGCCGGGATAATCGACGATATCGATGGTCAGGCTTCGCTCCGCGCCATTCTGTCGCTGGTATTCGACGACAAGCCGCAATTCGCTGATATCAGAGGTCGAAGCCGGCCAGCGCCGCTCTTCGATCAATGAGTGGACGTGGTTCTCGTAGTTGAAGCGCGGCACGGCATCGTCAGGCTGTGGCTCCAGCCGGCTGCGCGCGATCCGGCCGCCGGACAGTGGCTCGAACACCGGAAAGCGGCCGCCGCGCAACAGCCCGTGGATCAGTGCCGTGATGAACACGGTTTTCCCTGCCCGCGACAGGCCGGTGACGCCGAGTCGTATCGTGGGATTGAACAGATGGCTGCCGTATTCCAGCAGCGCTTGCGCCGACAGGCGGGCTTCCTCGATGATATCAGTGAAACCGGAAGCCATGCGCGGGCGAACTATCCGATCAAGAGCAGCACTATGATGAGGCAGATGGTTGGACGTCGATGCTGATCCCTTGAAGATGGCGATTGGGGAGCCGAAATCAAGTACCAAGGCTTTCTGCTTTTGAGAGAGTCACGGCCGTCATGCGCGGACTTGATCCGCGCACCCCATCTTTTCGAGAGAATGATGAATTGCCGGGTCATAGGCGAGCGAAGCGACGCCGTTCTTCGAAACGGCTATGCCCGGCAATGACTTTCCGCCTCAACGGGAAACGCACTATATCGCCTCGATCCCTTCAGCACGAATGTCACACCAAGAGCTTCATGTTTCCGACCCAATTTTCGGCCATGCGTAGGTTTATGAATGGTTAGCTCGCGATCCCTTGCTCTGGCGGGTGCGACGAAGGATCGCGGCGCGGTTTTTGGGTTTGGGATGACGATCTTTCAGTTGAAGCAACTCGCCTCGCACTCGGCTGCTGTGGCCGTGGGGGCTGTTCGGTGGAATTACGATCGCGCCGAAATGATTGCCGACGGTATCGTGCATGGTCTCGGCCTTGGCTTCGGCCTGATCGCCACGACGGCGCTGATCGTACTGACCGGCATATTCGCCTCGCCGCCGGAGATCGTCTCGGTTTCGATCTACGCTGCCGGCCTTCTCACCATGCTGGGCTTCTCGGCGGCGTACAATCTCTGGCCGGTGTCGCCGCGCAAGTGGTGGCTGCGGCGATTGGATCATTCAGCGATCTACGTACTGATCGCAGCTACCTACACGCCGTTCATGGTGCAGATGAACGATCGCGTGCTGGCGATGCTGCTGCTCGGCGGGGTCTGGTGCGTGGCCATCGTCGGAATTGCGCTCAAGCTGTTGCTGCCCGGCCGCTTCGATCGGCTGTCGATCGTGCTGTATCTCGCAATGGGGTGGAGCGGGCTGGCCGCATATGACGCGGTCTTTACCTCGCTGCCCAGATTTACCCTGTGGTTCGTTATCGCCGGCGGTGCGCTTTACAGTCTCGGAGTGATCTTTCACACGTGGCGGCGGCTGCGTTTCCAGAATGCGATCTGGCACGGCTTCGTCTTGCTTGGCGCGGCATGTCACTATACGGCTGTACTGGACCTTGTCCTGACCTGACCGTTTTCAGTGGAGCGAGCCATGGATGTCGCCGGTAAAATCGTTGTCGTGACGGGAGGAGCCAATGGCATCGGCCAGGCTCTGTGCGAAACCTTCCATCGCGCCGGCGCTGCCAAGATTGTGGTCGCCGATCTCGATCATGCCCGCGCGGAAGCCGTCGCCAGGGGCATCGGCGGCGCGGCATTCAAATGCGACGTGGCGCAGGAGAAGGATATCCGCCACCTCATCGAGGAAACCGAGAAGCTGTACGGGCCGATCGGCCTCTTCTGCTCCAATGCCGGCATCGGCGGCGGCTTCGATCCGATGGCGGAGAATGTCGCCGGCAACTCGGACGAGCCGTGGGCGCGGAGCTGGGCCATCCATGTGATGGCGCACGTCTACGCCGCGCGGCATCTGGTGCCGCGCATGCGCGCGCGGGGCGGCGGCTATTTCCTCAACACCATTTCCGCAGCAGGATTGTTGTCCCAAGTCGGCAGCGCGGCATATTCGACGACGAAACACGCCGCGGTCGGTTTCGCCGAAAGCCTCGCCATTGCGCACAAGGCCCATGGCATTCGCGTTTCCATCCTGTGCCCGCAGGGTGTCGAGACCAACATGCTCCGTGGCCTGCCGAAGGGGCCGCAATCCGGCGACGGCAATCTGACGGCCGAGCAGGTGGCGCAGGACGCGCTCAACGGCATCCAGCAGGAAACCTTCCTGATCCTGCCACATCCGCAGGTGCTGGGTTACATGCGCAAGAAGACCGACAACTACGATCGCTGGATCGGCGGCATGGCGAAGATCCAGGCCAAGATGCGCGAGGAGTTCGGCAAGGCGTGACGATTTCGATCTCCACGTAACTTTGTCGCCAACAACACCAGCGGATAACACCGCACTGTTTCTCCGTTCGTCATGGCGGGGCTCGTCCCGGCCATCTACGTCTTTACTTTCGACATACAGCAAGACGTGGATGGTCGGAATAAATCCGGCCATGACAGATACTTTGTGGTGACGACTATTCGCGCGGGCGCTCCGCCGCCACCGGCGGATCGAACGCCTGGATCGGCGGCAGGTTGCCGGTGAAGCGCTCCACCTGAACCGTCGTCAACTGTCCGCAGCAGCCTTGCGCCAGACTTGAGGTGCCGACGTCGCGCGTCAGGACGTTCGGGTTGCCGTGAACGCACAGCGGCTTGTCGTCGTTCGGGTCCTGCGGATCGTACCAGGCGCCGGTGGGCAATTGCACGACACCTTCGCGGAGCTGATCGCTCAGCCGCACTGCCGCGAGGCAGGCGCCGCGATCATTGAACAGCCTGATGATGTCGCCGTCCTTGATGCCGCGCGCGGCTGCATCGCGCGGATGCATGCGCGCGACCTCGCGTCCGCGATGCTTCATCTCGGTGGAATGACCGCCGAAGTCGAACTGGCTGTGCAGCCGGCTCGCCGGTTGATTGGCCACCAGTTGCAAGGGATGTTTGTCGTTCACGACATCGACCGGCGGTATCCAAGTTGGATGGCCCGGGCAATCGGCGTAGCCAAAACCCGCAATGGTGTCGGAGAAGATCTCGACCTTGCCGGACGGCGTCGGCAGCGGCTTGCCTTCTGGATCGTCGCGGAAGGCGCGCAGCGGCCCGCCGTCATGCGGAAGTTGCGGCAAGACCAGTTCGCCGCGTTCCCAGAACGTATCGAAGTCAGGTGCCTCGAGACCTTGCGCCGCGAGTGCCTCCTGCGTGGTGCGATAGAGATGGCGCAGCCACTGATCGGGCGTGCGCCCCTCGGTGAAGGCTTCGCCGTGGCCGGCGCGCTCGGCCAGCGCGGAGAAGATCGCGTAGTCGTCGCGCGCTTCGCCGTAGGGCTCGGCGGCCTGCTTCATCGCGACCATCAGCGGATCGACCTGCGTGGCGCCGATATCGTTGCGCTCCAGCGTCATGGTCGACGGCAATACGATATCGGCGTGCCGCGCGGTGGCGGTCCAGCCGATCTCGTGCACCACGAAGGTTTCGATGTTGGCGACGGCCTGCCGCAGCCGGTTGATATCCTGATGGTGGTGGAACGGATTGCCGCCGGCCCAATAGACCAGCTTGATATCCGGATAGGTCAGGCGTTGACCGTCGTAGTCGAACGGCGCGCCGGGATTGAGCAGCATGTCGGAAATGCGCGCGACCGGGATGAACTCCTTCACCGGGTTGGTGCCTTGCGGGAAGGCCGCGACCGGCACCGCGTTGAAGGTGCGGCCGTAGTTGGCGATCGCGCCGAGCGCGTAGTTGTAGCCGCCGCCGGGCAGGCCGAGCTGGCCGAGCATGGCGCCCAGCACCGCCGCCATCCACACCGGCTGCTCGCCGTGCTCGGCGCGTTGCAGCGAGTGCGACACCACCACCAGTACGCGCTTGCCGGGTAATAGTTTGGCTTGGCGTTCGATCTCGCTCGCCGGGATGCCGCTGATCGCGGAGGCCCACGCCGCATCCTTGGCGATGCCGTCGCTGCGCCCCATCAGATAGTCTTCGAATTTCGGCCAGCCCGTACAGTGGCTGGCGAGGAAGGCGCGATCGTGCCAACCATTGACCATCAGTGTGTGCGCGATGCCCAGCATCAATGCGGTATCGGTGCCGGGCCGCAGCGCCAGCCACTCCGCCTTGATTTCCTCGGGAAGATCGTCGTTGATCGGGCTGATGAGCACGAAGCGCGCACCGCGCGCATACGCCGCCCGCATATGGTCGCGCTCGGTGTGGCGGCTGACCCCGCCGGACGCGATCGCGGAATTCTTCAGGGCCATGCCGCCGAAGGCAAGCAACACCTCGGTGTGGGCGGCGATGTCTTCCCAGCTCACATTGCGGCGGGACATATCGTCGTAGCGGCCGAGCACATGCGGCAGGATCACCGATGCGGCACCAGAGCTGTAGGTATTCACCGAGCGGACATAGCCGCCCATGGCAATGTTGAGGAAGCGATGCATCTGGCTCTGGGCGTGATGGAAGCGCCCGGCGCTGGCCCAGCCATAGGAGCCGCCGTAGATCGCCTTGGGACCATGCGTATCGCGAACGCGCACCAGTTCGGCGGCGAGCCGATCGAGCACCTGGTCCCACGGCAGCGCCACGAATTCATCGCGGCCGCGCCGCTTGTCCTTGCCGGGACCGTTCTCCAACCAGCCCCGCCGAACCATCGGCCGCGAGACGCGTGCCTTGTGGCGCAGCGCATCGGAGAAATTCTGGATGATGCGGTTGGGATGCGGGTCCTGCGGATGCGGCGTGATGACCAACCTGTCGTCGACCCATTTGGTCGAGAAGACGCCGTAATGCGAACTATGCGAACGCGGCATCGCGGATTTCAGGGTATTTGCCGTCATCATGTGCTCCCGGAGTTTAGACGATCCAGTTGCATCATCCGGGCATCGATCCAATCGCGTCGGATCGGGCCCACGTCTGGCCTCGTCGATCACCTGCGATCTGCGCGGGGCGTAAGGCGCGGAACGGCAGGACGCCGTTCCGGACTGAGCATCAATGCTTTTGTCCATACAGGATCGGGACGGCGGAATCCACGATCACTTCGATCAGACTAGTTCCAGACTCCGTGAAGGCGTGTTTGAGCGCCGGCATCAGTTCCGCGGATTTTCCCACCCGCACCGCCGCGCAGCCCATGCCCTCGGCGAGCCGGACGAAATCGAGGCCGGGCAGGTCGAGTCCCGGCACCTTGCGCACCTGCATCACCTGGCTGAACGAGCGCATCGCGCCGTAGCCGGCATTGTTGATGACGACGACCGTGAGCGGCAGCTTGCGTTGCACCGCTGTCCATAACGCTTGCAGCGAATACATGGCCGAGCCGTCGCCGATCAGGCACACCGTGCGCCGATCCGGCCGGCCGAACGCCATGCCAACGGAAGCGGGCAGCGCATGGCCGAGCCCGCCGCTCGACATGGTGTAGAAACTGTCCTGTCCCGGCATCGGCAGGAATTTCTGCATCGCCGGGCGATGCGACGGCACTTCCTCGGCCAGCGCGGCGCCTTCCGGCATCGTCACCGACAGCGCGTGCATCAGATATTCGACCGGGATCGGGTCGGCGGCTTTGGGAGGCGGTGGCAGTACACGGCCTACGGGAAGCGTTCGCTTGCTCGTCGGCAATGCATCGCGTAGCGCCGTCAATGCCGGACGCATCGTCGCGATGATGCTGGTGCCGAGCGGCGCGACCGATGCTGCGGTCGGATCGTCGGTGATCTGGAAAATGGTCGTGCCGCCATCGAAGATCGCGGCGTGGCCTTCGACATGGAACGTAAAGACCGGCGCGCCGATCACGACGACGAGATCGTGATCGCGCAATGCGTCGGAGAGTTGCGCCGGCGACGCGTGCAGGAAGCCTGCGAATTGCGGATGCCGTTCCGGAAAGCTGCAGCGCGCGGAGAAGGGACTGACCCAGACCGCGGCGCGGCTTTTCTCCGCGACTTCGACCATCAGATCGACGGCGCCGGCGCGATCGACCGCAGGGCCGACCACCAGCGCGGGCCGTTTGCTCTTGGTGAGTGCGTCGGCGAGCGATTGAATATCTGCTTTATCGGGGCCCATCTCGCGGGTGACGCGGCGTGCGGTTACGGGTTGGGTCGGCTGGGTCCAGTCGTCGATCGGGACAGATACAAACGTCGGGCCGCACGGCGGCTGCATCGCGACGTAATAAGCGCGGGCGATCGCCGCCGGCACATCCTCCGCGCGCGCCGGCTCGACGCTGTACTTCACATAAGGACGCGGGAATTCCGATGCGCGCTCGGCATAGAGGAAGGCTTGCAGCGGCAGGATACTGCGCGCCTGCTGGCCCGCGGTGATAACGATCGGTGTCTGGTTGCGATGCGCGGTGTAGATATTGCCGAGCGCGTTGCCGACGCCGGCCGCGGAATGAAGATTGACGAAAGCGGCGTTGCGTTTCGCTTGCGCGTAGCCGTCGGCCATGCCGACTACGGACGCTTCGTGGAGGCCGAGCACGTAATCGATATCGTCTGGCCAATCGCTGAGAAACGGAAGCTCGGTGGAACCCGGATTGCCGAAGACCCTGTCGATGCCGAACGCGCGCAGCAGATCGAAGGTGGCTTGCTTGACGGTGATGGCGGCGCGGCGATTGTCGGAAGGCTTGCGGGGCACGTCGTTTCCTCGGCGATATCGGTGCGGTAGAGCACCAACTTATCGCGTTTTGATGCGACGTGAATACCGCGACGCATGGCAAGACACATCAAATCCGCAGGTGTGTCCTGCGGAGCGATGCGCCTTGTCGCGTCGTGAGGAGAAGAGCGCGCGAAAGTGCAATTTTTTCCAGCTAAAGTCCCGGTATCGACGAGGGCACGTTGCTTGAAAACGCAGGATCACCAGCTTGCGGTGCCGCGCATGGTCGGTGCGCCCTCGGCATTGGCAACCCAGATGTCGAGGCCCTCGGCAATCTCGTTGGCGTTGACGCTGAACTCGCCGCCTTCGAACAATGGCTGCAGGCCGCGATAGCTGAATTTCTTCGGCGCGGTGCCGCCATGCAGATGCGCGGCGAACTCGACCAGTAATGCAGCCTGCATCG
>DATMSE010000005.1:0-21358 GCA_035565575.1 Xanthobacteraceae bacterium | reverse complement strand
GACGTCCGGCCGCCGCTCCCCGACACTTTCTTCCTGATCGATCCGCTCGATGGCACCAAGGAGTTTATCGCCGGACGCGACGAGTTCACTGTCAACGTGGCGCTGATCGCCAACGGCACGCCGATCCTCGGCATTGTCGGCGCACCGGCGCTCGGCCTGATCTGGCGCGGCGCGGTCGGGCATGGCGCGGCGCGGGTGAGCTACGGCCCCGGCCAGCCCGCGGCGGTCGAGCCGATCCATACACGTCCGCTCGCGGCGGCCGGCGCGCCATGGGTCGCCGCCGTCAGCCGCTCCCATCCGGACGCCAGGACCGACGCCTTCATCGCGGCACGGCCGGGCGCGGTGCGGCAGGTGCTGGGTTCGGCGCTGAAATTCGGCCGCATCGCCGACGGCAGCGTCGATATCTATCCGCGGCTGTCGCCGACCAGCGAGTGGGACGTCGCGGCGGGACATGCGGTGATCGTGGCGGCCGGCGGCAAGGTCACCGACGCCCGCGGCCAGCCGTTACGCTACGGGACCGGCCGACACGGCTTCATCCTGCCGGATTTCATCGCCTTCGGCGATCCGGCCGCGACGCCATGAGCGGCTTCACATCATGCATCAGCGCGCCAGCGTATCGCGCAAGCCGGGCCAGCGTTGGCGCGCCTCGCGCAGCACGGCCGCCGGATCGGCGGCGAAGGCATCGCGGTTGTCCTCCCGGGCGAACAGATAGAGCCGCTGCCCGGCAATCAGCCAGAATTGCGGCCGGCCCGCCACGGTGACGCCGCGCGCCACGTCCACCGGATCATAGCCGCCGAACTGCGGTCCGTAGATCTCCGGATGCGCGAGAAAGAATTCGCGGTTGTGGTCGTTGCGGAAACGCCAGACCGCACCCGCCTGCGAGGCTTCAAGCTCCGCTTTTCCAGCCGCCGCGCGTCCCTCGGTAAAATAGGCAACCGGGTCGATGCCGCCGATCGCAAGCCCGGTGAGCCGGTCAACCACCACCCGCTCGGTGGTCGCTGCATCGGCCGGCTGCGGCGCCAGCGGCCAGACCGCCGCCACCATCAGACCGATCAAGCCGCATCGACGGCAAAACCCGTCTCTTTCCTGCCGCCGTGCCGTCATAGTTGATGTAAATAAGAATGTGAGTCGGGGAACGATGGGCGCAGCCTAGATCGGGCTTCTCAGCATCAGGTTAAAGTTGCGGCCGGAATTGTCATTATCAGGGGACCTTCCATGACGCTTGCTTCACGCCTTGCTGCGGTGCTGCTCGCTGCGATGACGTTCTGGGCAGTGCCGGCTTCGGCGCAGCAGGCGTCGCAGGGACGCGGCACCTATTCGCCGGAGGAACTGGTCGGCGCGGGCCACAAGTTCTTCGGCAACGTCTCGCGCGGCCTCGCCTCGGTGATCGAGCGCGCGGTGAGCCAATGGGGCCTGCCCAACGGCTATATCCTCGGCGAGGAAGGCTCCGGTGCCTTCGTCGCCGGGCTGCGTTACGGCGAAGGCACGCTCTACACCAAGAACGCCGGCGATCTGAAGGTCTACTGGCAGGGCCCCTCGGTCGGGTTCGACTGGGGCGGCGACGGCGCCCGCACCATGACGCTGGTCTACAACCTGCCGGCCACCAACGCGATCTATCAGCGTTTCGCCGGCATCGACGGCTCGGCCTATATCATCGGCGGCTTCGGCATGACGGCCTTGACCGCCAACGACATCGTGCTGGTGCCGATCCGCTCCGGCCTGGGGCTGCGGCTCGGCGCCAATATCGGCTACCTCAAATACACCCCCAGTCCGACCTGGAATCCGTTCTGATCGCGGCCGGACCTCGCCCGCACCGGATTCACCTGACCTGACGCTGGCGTTGAGCCGGCCAGTCGTGGCATGGAAGGCGGTAATCTCACGCGGAGCCAGAACATGCGGCCGGAAGGTGCGAAACGGTGGTCGGATGGCATCACGGGCCGAGCCTCGGATGCGGGACGCTAGCCCATGATCGAACCGATCATGTACATCGCCATCGGCTTTCTGGTTGCGACCCTGCTCGGTCTGGCCCTGATGCCGCTCGTGCACGGCCGCGCGGTGAGACTCACCACCAAACGGCTGGAAGCGTCCGCGCCGGTGTCGCGCGCCGAAATCCAGGCCGACAAGGATCAGCTACGCGCCGAATTCGCGATGAATGCGCGCAAGCTCGAGATGAGCATCGACCAGCTCAGAAGCAAAACGACCGTGCAGGCGGCGGAGCTCGGCAAGAAGACCGATGCCATCAACCGCATGAAGGTGGAGCTGGGCGCCCGCAACGCCGAAATTCTCGCGCTCCAGGCCCGGGAACAGACCCTCGCCGAACAGCTTCGCACCACCAGCGCCGATCTGGCGTCCACCGCCGCGGCCCTGCAAGCGACCCAGCAGGCGCTGGCCGAACGCGAGAGCGAGGCGAGCCGGCTTTCCGCCGATCTTGCCGATCAGTCGCGGACCGCCGAAAACCGGCGCACCGAACTCGTCGCGGTGCATGAGCAGATCGATACCCTGAAGCAGCGGGTCGACGACATCGAACGCGACTACACCGCGACGCAGGCGCAGCTCGAAGCGCAGCGCAGCGAAGCCGCCGCCACCGCCCGCGAACGCGACGAGGCGCGCGAGCGGATCGCGGAACTGACTCAGCGCGTCACCGATCTCGATCAGCAATTGGTGGCGCAACTGCGCGCCGCCGAAGACCTCGGCCGGCAGGCGGAGAGCCTGCGCGAGCAGTTGGCCGCCAAGACCGCAGCGCTTGCCGAACGCGACGACGAGAACAGCCGCTTGCGCGCCGCCCGCGAGGAGGCCGAGACCGCGGTGAAGCAATTGCGCGACGAGATATTCGCACTCAACAACAACCGCTCGTCCCCTGCGCTCGCGACGCTGCAGGCGGAGCATGCCGGCGCCGCCGCCAAATTGCAGGCGCTGCGGGAGGAGCGCGAGGAATTTCAGCGCGAGCAGGCGGAAAATGCCGTGCTGCGCGAGCGCATTAACGACATCGCGGCCGAGGTCGCGCATCTGACCATGGCGCTGGAAGGTCCCGACTCGCCGATCAAGGCGATCCTCGCTTCCGAATCCAAGCACCGCGCCAAGGGCGGCTCCGCCGCGCCGCAGACATTGGCGGACCGTATCCGGGCGCTGCAGGCGAAGGCGGGCCGCTCGGCAGGCTGACGCTGACCGCGTAAGAGCCGCACAGCTCGCGGCCTATGGCCTTGCTCGCGCGGCCGGCCCTGGCCAGCGAATCCAGCAATAATGCCGCTGCTTGGCGGTTTTCGCGCCGCCCCGCTTGACACCATGGCCCTCGGCTTCGTAAATCGCGGCGTCGAACCGGCGCGCCCGCTGCGGGGGCCGGTCCGCGATATCCCGGGCGCATAGCTCAGCGGGAGAGCGTTCCCTTCACACGGGAGAGGTCATAGGTTCAATCCCTATTGCGCCCACCATCCAAGTCGCTGATGTCAGCCACATCCTGAATTTCCCCAAGCCAAAACCGCCGGCGGAACGTCGCACCCGATCCGGGAAATGAATTCTGTTCACGGCGCGTTCGCGCTTGAAGCCGCTCACGAACTCATCAGCGCCCGCAAGGCGGCCGTCGCCACCGTCGAGAGAACGATCGCGGCCAGCGCGCAGAAAGCCAGCCGCTGAAACGAGTCCATGTGCTCGTAGAGGTGCCGGTGCATATCAAATCCATAAAACAGTGAGGGACGATCAAGCGTCGGCAAGCCGCAATCCACGGCCGCAACGCCGCGCCCGGCACGAACGACCCGCGGACGAGCCCCCTCGGGCGGATGCGCGCCGTCGGGCGCGGTGCCCATGAGGAAGTAACTCTACTTCTGGTGCTCGTCCGTAAGGCAACAGGGCCCGCTCGCGCTCGTTCCTGCCAAGAGAAAGGCGGGCCACTCGAATCTCAGTTCAGACTGATCTGTGTTAGATCGCGCCGATCTTCCCGGAACGAAGGCAAACGCCGGCGCTTGACTCTCCGTCTGCATGCAGAAGTTTCGAACGTTGATGCGCAGCCGGCGGCGCATCGCATTCGGCACGATTTTCAGGGGAGCTGAGACTGAAACAACGCAGGAGGATGCCATGTGGGATCCCCGCCGCATCTACCATTCGAGCCAGACCGACACCGCAATCTTCAAGGCGCGCGAGGAACTGCGGCGCGCGAAGGAAAAGGCGGCAGACGTCCTGAAGCGACCGAAGCCGGACAGCTTTCTGGGCCGCAAGACCCAGGAGCCCTTTCCGAAGGACAGCGAGAACCACTGGTTTTATCGGCGTTAGGCGCAAGCGCTGCGCCGCTGCTGATGGGCTCAGAAGCGGCGCATCGTCCTTAACGAGAGCAGCTGTCGCCCCGGCCTATGCAGCAGACTGCCGTGCCTCGTTGCGAAGATAGGCACGGGTGACGTTCTCGACATTGGCGTCGATCCACTGCGCCATCTGCTGCTCTTCGCGAAGCGAGGTTTCGAGCGCCGAGCGCGACTGGTCCATTCCGGCTTCGGAGCACAGCGCCAGCAGCGATTTGTAGGCCGCGATCTCAAAGTTTTCGAAGGCGTTGTTCGCGAACGTGTTCTTGAGGATCTCATCGCCCGCCATCGCATGCATCATCGCTTGCGCATTGGCCATCACGGACTGCGTCGTGTCCTTGAGGGTCGAGCTGTTTTCGCCGCACGCATCGAGACATCGCTCCAGCCTCTCGATCTGGTTCTTGGTCTCTTCGAGATGGGTGCGTACCTTCGACTGAACATCGGGATAGTCTCCCAGTCGTTCGGCCTGGCGCTCCATCAGTTCACGGGCTTGAACCTCCATCGCATGGGCGTTGCGCAGGCCAACGATATAAACGTCTTTCGCGGTCGTCATGGGCATCTCCAGTATCGGGTCCGCTGAACAATCCCGCGCGGAGATCGTTGTTCCTAATCCAGGGCCCGCGACGATATCGCGCAACGAATATCTCGCACGCCGCTCCTCGTCGCCTTGTACGTGACGGCCATTCTGTCCAGCAATCGCACCTTCCACACGCTCCTCGTCGTCGGCACGCTGGTTTACCAGATCGCGTGGATGCTGCGCCTGTTCGACACCATCGGCTGAAGCCTCGCGGCTTGTTCCATGCCGGTGCGCCGGTGACGGACGAGCCAGCAGCTCAGTGCGAGGCCGCGTCGCGGACATACTGTGGCCAGAAACCGCCTGTGGCATGGGCCTGTCGATTCGTGACAATGCAGTGATGAATGTGGCCGCGAAGACCGGGCACAACGATTTCAGCAGTTGATATGCGGCATCCCTTTTCCGTTCGCCCGTTCGAGATCCTGGAGGCTCCTCCGATGGAACTGCTGATCCCGCCGCGACACAGAGAGCGCTTTGCATCGTTGAAGGATCAACTCGCGACCGCGCCAGCCAAATGCGGCCCGATCACCTGGAACGGGTATCTGCGGATTCAAACCGACGACCAGGGCCTGATCGACGAGCTGACCCGGAAGCTGGATGCGCAGCCCGCGAAGGCCTGACCGGCTAAGGCGGCGGTTCGCTCGCGTCAGCCACCAATCGTCTTCATGTCGGCATGTCCGGCCCTGAAGGAAAAAGGGCCCGCCTCGCGGCCGGCCCTTTGCCCTCCTGTGCGCTGTCGGCAAGGCGCTACGCGGCGCGAACCCCGGCGAGGAATTTCTGCACTTCCACCTTGAGGCGGGTGCTGTCGCTCGACAGCATCTGGGCGGCGGACAGAACCTGGCCCGAGGCGGCGCCGGTTTCGCCCGCGCCGCGGCTGACATCGCTGATGCTCTGCGCCACTTCGCCGGAGCGCTGCGCCGCGAGCTGGACGTTGCGCGCGATCTCCTGCGTCGCCGCGCCCTGCTCTTCCACGGCGGCGGCGATGGTCGATGAGATTTCCGACATCAGGTTGATGGTGGCGTTGATCTCCTGAATGGTCGTCACCGAATCCTGCGTCGCCGCCTGCATGCCGACGATCTGCGCGGCGATCTCGTCGGTCGCCTTGGCGGTCTGCGACGCCAGCGCCTTGACTTCGGAAGCGACCACCGCGAAGCCGCGCCCGGCTTCGCCGGCGCGCGCCGCTTCGATGGTGGCATTGAGCGCCAGCAGGTTGGTCTGCTCGGCAACCGCGGTGATCAGCTTCACCACGTCGCCGATACGGGCGGCCGCCTGCGACAGTTGCTGAATGCTGGCGTCTGTTTTCTGCGCCTGCGCCACGGCCCTCTGTGCGACGCGGCTCGCCTCCTGCACCTGACGGCTGATCTCGTTCACCGAGGAGGTGATTTCCTCTGTCGCGGCGGCGGTCGACTGCACGTTGTTCGACACGTCCTGCGACGCGCCGGCGGCGGCTGCCGAGGTCTTGCCGGTGTTTTCGGCGGTGTATGTCAGGGTGTTGGCGGAGGCTTCGAGCTCGGTCGAGGAAGACGACAGCGAGCCGACCAGTTCGCCGATAAGCTGTTCGAACTCCCGGATCAGCCGATCGATCTCCTGCTGGCGCCGCTCGCGCTCCGCTTGCGCCTGGCTGCGCTCCGCCTGCATCCGTTCGTTGGCGATGCCGTTTTCCTTGAAGACGAGCACGGCGCGCGCCATGTCGCCGATTTCATCCTGACGCCCGCGATGCGGAATATCGACCCCGTAATCGGCATTGGCGAGACGCGTGACCACGCCCCGCAGTTCGACGATCGGCGCCACGGTGCGCCGGTTGAAAACGAAATAGAGAATGGAGATGAAACTCGCCGCGGTGAGCAGCAGAAAGATGTCCACGAGGATCATCATGGTTGAAGCGGCGTCGCGCGCCGCGGTCATTTCCGCCGTCGCGCGGCTGTTCATCTTGTCCTGGAACGACTGGATCAGGTTCGAAATCTTCGCCTTGCCCTTGGCATAGTCCTTTCCGTAGACGTAGCTCCGCGCCTGATCGAGCTTGCCGTCGGCGACGGCCTGCATCGCCGATTCCTCCAGGCGGATCAGCGCGTCGGAGCTGGACTTGGCCTGATCGATCAAAGCGAGTTCGTCGGCCGTGGCCCCCAGGGCCTTCAATTGCGTAATCACCCGATCACGGCTCCTGGTTTCGTTCACCTCGCGCCAGTAGTTGTCGAAATAGGTTTTCTCGCCGGTGACCGTATAGAACCGCACTTCGTCGGTGAGGTAGTCGGAGGCTTTGGCGAGTTCCAGCCCGAGTTGCTTGAACTCGGCGGCTCGCGTGGTTGCGGCGCGCTCCGCCGCCACGTTGGATTGCTCCTGTCGGATGAAGACGCCGGTCAGAATCGTGAGAACTGCCGTTGCGCTGAGAGATAACTTGGTGACCGTCGCGAGACGCATTGAAGGTGCCGCCTTTCTGGCATTCAGGTGTGATGGCCGCATCGCCCAAGGGATTCGGGCGCATGGCGCATCCGCGACGACGCTTATGGATTCGCATTTAATGAAAATTGAAGAACGCGATTGCGCGCGAAGAAAAAGAAAAAGGGCCAACCTTGCGGCTGGCCCTGTCGAGTTTTGCTCTTGGAATTTAGCGAAGATCAGTAGCGCGCGACCGGGCCGCCCCAGCCGAAGTGATAGTTCACGCCGACCTTGACGGTGTGAACCGATGCGCCGAGATCCAGAACCCCGGCGTAACGTTCCTTGCTGAGGTCGGCGTACATGTACTCGGCCTTTGCCGACCATGCCGGCGCGAACATCCACTCGACGCCGCCGCCGACGGTCCAGCCGGAATGCGTCTTGGATTCCGAACCCGACAACCCGCCGCCCGAAACCGAGATCTTGTTGTTGGCCCAGGCATAGCCGCCCTTGGCATAGAGCAGCACGCTGTCATAGGCGACGCCGAGACGGCCCGTGACGCTGCCCATCGCGTTGATGCGGTCGCGCACGGTCACACCCGCTCCGGAGGCCGACGCGCCGATGCTGCCGCCGGCGGCGTCCACTTCGAGACCCCAGACGAACTGGCTGCCCGGCGCCTGCCAATTGTAACCGATGGTACCGCCGCCGAAGCCGCCCTTCAGCGCGTCGGTATTGATGGTGCCGCCGCCGACACCCGGAATGCTGGCGCTGACCGAATTCGACCAGCCATAGCCGCCCATGGCGCCGACATAGAAGCCGGACCAGTTGGTGGCGGGGCTGACGACCGGCGCCGGCGCCTTGGTGTAAGGCCGAGCCGCCAGATCGGCGGCGAAGGAAGGTGTGCTCATCGCGGCAGCCGCGACGGAAGCGAGCAGAAGTTTCTTCATGTTTTTAAGTCCCCAGCGGATGGAAGTTCCGGGAACTCGATAGGCGATGGAACCCGCGTCATGCAACCTTAATTTGCATTAACTATTACGCTCGCGCCCATTCGTTGCATTGCTGCAACATGTAACTTGTTGTTAACATTGACAAAAGGTAAACTTCCTTCTGCCGTCCCGCCTTCCGTGCGATCCACGCCTTACAGGCGCGGATCGAACTTGTAGGAGGCCTGCACGAACATGCCGTAGCGCTCCATGCGCATCGGCAGGGTCTGGCACGGGCAGCCCAGGCCGAAGGCGTTGGTGTAGGCGTCGTCGGTGGCCCAGGCGGCCCAATAGCGGCCGCCGACGCCGATCTCGAAGTTCTGCGTCATCGCGTAGGATACGATGGCCTCGAGCTGCACGCCGCGCCCCTTGGCGAATTCCGGCGACCAGATGTTGGTGACGTCGGTGCGCAGCAGATGGCCGTCGAGGCCGGTCACCCGCGCATAGGGCAGATAGGCCGCTTCCGCGGCGAGCTTGAGGTTCGGCGTCAGCATCACCTGCCCGGCGACGCCGAGACGCACCGCATGCATGGTGTTGTCTTCGCTGATGACGTTGGTGGATTGCGGCACCGGGAACGGCTCGGCGCAGGCGCCGACAGGATGCGCGAGCTGGATGCAGCCGCGCGCCATCTTCTCATCGCGCGTGTAGTGATAGCCGACGAAACCGCCGAGCCGATAGCGATCGTTGCTCAGCACGTCATAGCCGACGTCGACCGTGGCATAGCCGATGCGGCCCGGCACATAGCCGGACAGCGTATTGGAGTAGGCCAGGTTGTTCCGTCGTTCGCGCGCCAGCCAGTCCTCGTCGTACATGTTGCCGCCGCTGAGCGAGCCGCCGCCGGCAAAACCCTTGACGAAGATGCGGCTCGGGCTGTCGATCCGGCCGAACAGTTCGCCGGAATGGCCGGTCGTGTTGTAGGTCAGGCGCGAGATCAGCACGTTCTGCTGCGCGGGACTGGTGGTGATGCCGAGATCCTTCTGGAAGCGGCCGCTGGAATACCAGTAGCGCCCGCCGACCTCTACCTGCCAGCCCGGCGCCAGCGTCGAGGCGCCGGTTGCAAGGCGCGGCTCCGGCCAGCTCGCGCGCGGATCGGCGCCGAAGCGGTAGTTGAGGCCGAGGCGCACCAGATTCATGCTGTAGTCGGCGCTGGTCGGGCCTCCCGGGATGTCATTGTAGAGCGGCAGCGTCGGCGTGATCTGCACGAAAGCCATGGGCGAGGTCACCGTCGGACCGCCGAAGCGGGCGTGGCTGTATTCGAAGCGCAGCGACCATGCCGGCGTCAGCGCCTGCTCGAAGCCGATGCCCGCGGTCCAGCCCCATTGCGTGCCGTAGGCTTCCGCCGGCGCGATTTCCGGAAACGCATTGAGCGCCACGTCGAAGCGCGAGGTCAGCCACGCCGCGCCGCCCTTGACGTAAACCAGCGAGCGGCCATGGTCGCCGCCGACGATGCCGACGCGGCCGGTGAGGCTGCCGAACGCGTCGTGATGCGCGCGGCAGGTGAACGAGGTCAGCGCGCCGGTGGGCGCAAGACAGGTGTTGGAGCCGCTGGCGTCCATCAGGCTGACATCGGCCTCGACGCCGAACACGAGGTTCGGCGAGGTCTGCCAGTTGTAGCCGGCCTGCATACCGGCAAACACCGACGGGGTGCGGATGAAGTCGCCATAGATCGAGGGGCCGAACGGGCTGTCGATATTGGTGGTGCCGAGCCCGCCGCCGAGATGGCCGCCGACATAGAAGCCGCTCCAGTCGAACGGCGCGGCCACCGCCCTCGCCTTCACCGGAAGATCGGCCGCCATCGCGGGAATCCCCGCGCTGCCGACCAGCACCGCAACCGCAATCGCACGCCCGCACAAAGTCATCACGTCCTCACCCCAGGTTCACCCGTGGATCAGGAAACACCAGGAGGCCTGAACAAATTGTTAAGCTTAATGAATCGTAACCGCGACGCCGCGCCGTCGCGCGCTTATGTCGCAAAGTGGTTCTGATGTGCCGGACCCGCTTGCGCGCTGGCATCATTCGGAGCGTGCCAACGACAATCGTGTTCTGAACAAACCCACAACACAAAAATCGTCGTCCCGCCGCGCGGGGACGACGCGGAAATTCAGGGTATCCTCACATCCGCACTTCGATCAGCCGCGGGCCCTTTTCCGCATTGGCTTCGGCGAGGGCCTTGTTGAAATCGTCGGCGCTCTCCACCGCGCGGCCGGGCACGCCCATGCCCTTGGCGAGCGACACCCAGTCCAGCGAGGGACGGCCGATGCTCAGCATGTCCTGCGCGCGGCGGCCGGGCTCGCCGGCGCCGACGCCGTCGAACTCGCCGCGCAGGATCTGGTACATGCGATTGGCGAACACGATGGTGACGATGTCGAGATTCTCGCGCGCCTGCGTCCACAAAGATTGCAGCGTGTACATCGCGCTGCCGTCGCCCACCATGCAGATCACCTTGCGGTCCGGGCACGCCACCGCGGCGCCGGTCGCCACCGGCGTCGAGAAGCCGATCGAGCCGCCCATGTTCTGCAGCCAGTCGTGCGGCTTGGACGCGGCGGTCGGCGGGAAGAAGCCGCGGCCGGTGGTGATGGACTCGTCGACGACGATGGCGTTCTCCGGGATCGCCGCCGCGATCGCCTGCGCGATCGCCTCGTGCGTGAGGGAGCCGGTCGGCTTCACCAGTTCGGGAGTCGTCTGCGGCCTGGCGTCGCTGCGCTTGGCGCCGACCGCCGACGCCAGCGCCTCCAGCGCCGCGACCGAATGATCGCCGATCTCGGTCAGGCGATGCACCTCGCAGCCTTCCGGCTTGAGCAGGCTCGGCTTGTCGGGATAAGCGAAGAACGCCACCGGCTCGTTGGCCTCCACCAGAATGATGTGGCGAAAATCCTTCAGCACCTGCAGCGCCGACGGCACCACATAGGGCACGCGCTCGATGAAGAAGCGGCCCTGCCCGCGCGCCATGCGCGGATTGTAGGTTTGCCCCATCACGGCGCAGCCGGTCTTGCCGGCGATCTGCTCCGCCAGCGCGAGCCCCTTTTCGGTCAGCGCGCCGCCGGTCATCAGCAGCAGCGTGCGCTCGCCGCCGCGCAGCACCCGCGCCGCCGCCTCCACCGCTTCCACCGAATAGCCGGCGCGCTGCGAGGAGGCCGGCACCTCGGCAATACCGTCGGCCTCGTTCCAGGCGGTGTCGGCCGGCAGGATCAGGGTCGCGATCTGCGGCGGCGGACCGCTGGCGGCGGCAATCGCGGCGGCACCGTCGCGCGCCACCGACTTGGCGTCCGGCGAGGTATGCACCCAGCCCGACATCGGCCGCGCCAGCCCTTCGATATCCGAGGTGAGCGGTGCGTTGTATTCGATGTGATAGCCGGCATGCTGGCCGACGATGTTGACGATACCGGAGCCGGCCTTCTTGGCGTTGTGCAGATTGGCAAGACCGTTGGCGAGGCCGGGACCGAGATGCAGCAGCGTCGAGGCCGGCGCGCCGCGCATGCGGTAGTAGCCATCGGCGGCGCCGGTCACCACGCCTTCGAACAGGCCGAGCACGCAGCGCATGCCCTCGACCCGATCCAGCGCCGCGACGAAATGCATTTCCGACGTGCCCGGATTGGTGAAGCAGACATTGACGCCACCCGCGACAAGGGTTCGCACCAGGCTTTCCGCACCGTTCATCGTCAGGCTCCCTTCATGCACGTTGTTTCCCCAAGATGAACCATTGTTGGCGGGGCGCGTCAAAGGGTTAAGGCAGGCTGCAATGCAGCCATCCGGGAAGCGGCTGACTTTTCCGCCACAGCATATCCGGACATCCCTGCTTTCACGCGGCTGTGGGTTGCGAAATGCGGCGAATTGTGGCCTTCCTCACATGAAACGAACATTGAAGGGGCAAAGATGAAACGAGGGTTGGCCGTCCTGGTTGCTGCGCTGGGACTGTTCGTCGCTGAGAGCGCTTCAGCACAGATGGATACGCGGACCTTCATGGACCCCGGCTTCCGATTGCCATTCGGCGGTTCCAGCCCGATCCCCCGCACCACGGTGAATTACACCGGCAACTATGCGCCCGGCACCATTGTCATCGACACCCGGGAGCGCCGCCTCTATCTGATCCAGCCCAACGGCACCGCGCTACGCTACGGCATCGGCGTCGGGCGCGACGGCTTCCGCTGGGCCGGCGTGCATCGCATCACCGCCAAAAAGGAATGGCCGGACTGGACGCCGCCCGCGCAGATGCTGCGCCGCCGTCCTGACCTGCCGCGCCATATGAAGGGCGGCATCGACAATCCGCTCGGCGCGCGTGCCATGTATCTCGGCTCGACGCTCTATCGCATTCACGGCTCCAATGAGCCGGAAACGATCGGCCAGGCGGTGTCGTCGGGTTGCTTCCGCATGACCAACGACGACGTCGTCGATCTCTACAACCGCGTCCGCGTCGGCGCCACGGTGGTGGTGAAGAACTGATCCAGTCGCCATGTAACTCATGGCTGTCGTCCCGGACGCGATGCGGCGCAAGCGTCAGCGCCGTGCTGCGTCGTAGATCCGGGACAAATGCCCCAAATGTCGGGTATTCAGTCGCCTGCTGTTGGTTCACAAAGGCACTCGAGATGACGGCGGCGCGCAGTTCAGCGAAACGAGCCGGACTTGCCATGCTGACGGGGCTGTTCGCGTTGCCTTTGACACCGCCTCCCGCATCCGCCGCCGACAGCGCCACCATCGCCGCGCGCCAGCACAACCAGCGCACCAGCTTCACCGACGGCGAACTGATCGACGGTTTCCTGAAGACTACCTTCGGCGCCGAATTCCATCTCGCCGGCCGCGTCGACCGCATCCGCAAATACGAGATGCCGGTGCGGGTGCATGCCACCGGCGTGCACGGCAAGCGCGAGAAGCAGATCGCGGCCATCGTCGGCGACATCGCCAAGCGCATCCAGCATCTCGACATCGCCATGACGTCCGATGCCGGGGCCGCCAATGTCAACGTCCACCTGATCCGCGATCGCGATTTCGACAGCACCATCGCCAAATTCTACGGCGACGAGCGCGCGCGGGAGATCCGCGCCTCGCTCGATCCGCAGTGTCTGTCCGGCTTCCGCAAGAACGAGCAGTTCGAGATCCAGGAGTCCGACGTCTTCCTTACCGTCGATAACGGCGACTTCACGTTCTACGATTGCGCCTATGAGGAACTGCTGCAGTCGCTCGGACCCATCAACGATACGTCGTCGGTGCCGTGGACGATGTTCAATGACGACGTGCGCATGGGTTATTTCGGCGTCTACGACCAGTATATCCTGAACATGCTGTATGATCCCCGGATCAAGGCCGGCATGACTGCAGCCGAAGTGCAGGCGGTGCTGCCGCAGGTGCTGACCACGGTGCGCGCTTGGGTCGCCAAGGTGAACGGCCTGCCGGCGCAGTGATTGGGCCTTTGACGCCTACTGTCATCACCCTCTCATCCGTCGTGGCCGGGCATAGCCGTTCGAAGAACGGCGTCGCTTTGCTCGCCTATGTCCCGGCCATCCAGGTCTTTCTTGACGAGAGGCAGCAAAGACGTGGATGCCCGGCACAAGGCCGGCATGACGAGAAACAAACGCTTCGCTGTGAGCGACGTCGATAGTCCTATGTCGTCTTCTCGAACAATTCGCGGCCGATCAGCATGCGGCGGATCTCGCTGGTGCCGGCGCCGATCTCGTAGAGCTTGGCATCGCGCAGCAGCCGGCCGGTCGGGTAATCGTTGATGTAGCCGTTGCCGCCCAGCAACTGGATGGCGTCGAGCGCGCATTGCGTCGCCTTCTCCGCCGCGTAGAGAATCGCCCCCGCGGCGTCCTCGCGCGTGGTCTCGCCGCGGTCGCAGGCCTTCGCCACCGAATAGACGTAGGCGCGGCAGGCATTCATGGTGACATACATGTCCGCGACCTTGCCCTGCACCAGCTGGAAGGTGCCGATCGGCTGGCCGAACTGCTTGCGCTCGTGCACGTAAGGCACGACCACGTCGAGGCAGGCCTGCATGATACCGAGCGGCCCCGCCGACAGCACCGTGCGCTCGTAATCGAGACCGGACATCAGCACGTTGACGCCGCGTCCCACGCTGCCCAGCACGTTCTCCTCCGGCACCTCGCAATCCTCGAACACCAGTTCGCCGGTATCGGAGCCGCGCATGCCAAGCTTGTCGAGCTTCTGCGCGGTGGAGAATCCCTTCATGCCTTTCTCGATGAGAAAGGCGGTGATGCCGCGCGGCCCGGCATTCGGATCGGTCTTGGCATAGACCACCAGCGTTTCGGCGATCGGGCCGTTGGTGATCCACATCTTGTTGCCGTTGAGGACGTAGCGGTCGCCCTTCTTGTCGGCGCGGGTCTTCATCGACACCACGTCCGAGCCCGCCCCCGGCTCCGACATCGCCAGCGCGCCGACATGCTCGCCGGAGATCAGCTTCGGCAGATACTTGCGCTTCTGCGCCTCGTTGCCGTTGCGCCGGATCTGGTTGACGCAGAGGTTGGAGTGCGCGCCGTAGGACAGGCCGACCGAGGCCGACGCGCGCGAGATTTCCTCGAGCGCGACGCAATGTTCGAGATAGCCGAGCCCCGCTCCGCCATAATCCTCCTCGACCGTGATGCCGTGCAGGCCGAGCGCGCCGAGCTTCGGCCACAGGTCGCGCGGGAACTGATTGGTCTTGTCGATCTCGTCCGCGCGCGGAGCGATCTCGTTGGCCGAGAAGTCGCGAACCGTCTCGCGGATCGCATCTGCGGTGTCGCCAAGATCGAAATTAAACGTCGGCAGCGCATTCGGTATCATCGTCGACCATCTCCTCCGTCGGGCTCTGTCGCGCCGACCATGCCACGGGTCGGCGAGCCGGAGAAGGGTCTTCCTGCCGGTTGCGCCGCTCAGGCGGGGAACGCGCGGCTTGCATCGCCCCGGCCGCGCGACGGCGCTTGACGGATCCCGCGAGCGCGTCAGGCGAGCGCGCGCGAGGCTTCCTTGACCTTGCGGGTTGCCTCGTCCACCGAGCGCGCGGATTCGGCGATATCGCTGAGGCTGTCGTTGACCTCGCTGACGCCCTTCGCCGCCACCTGCATGTTGGACGAGATGCTTTGCGTCACCGAGGCCTGCTCCTCGACCGAGGCGGCGATTGCGGCGGAAATCTCGTTGACACGGGCAATGGTTTGCGAGATCGCCCCGATCACGGCGACGGCGCTGCCGGTCGCCCCCTGGACCTCCGCGATCTGCGAGCTGATGTCGTCGGTCGCCTTCGCCGTCTGCGAGGCGAGGCTCTTCACCTCGGCCGCCACCACGGCGAAGCCGCGTCCCGCCTCGCCGGCCCGCGCCGCCTCGATGGTGGCATTCAGCGCCAATAGGTTGGTCTGGTCGGCGATATTGTTGATCAGCTTGACGACGTCGCCGATGCGCTCCGCGGCTTCGGCGAGGCCGGACACAATGGTCGAGGTCTCGTCGGCCTGCGTCACCGCCTGCCGCGAGATGTTGAGCGCATCGGCGGCCTGCCGGCTGATCTCGCCGACCGAGGCCGCCAGTTCCTCCGCGCCCGCCGCCACCGCCTGCACGTTGGACGAGGTTTGCGTCGAGGCGCCCGCCGCCGACGACACCTGCCCGGCGGTCTTGGCCATGGCATCGGTGATGCGTCCGAGATCGGCGTCGATCACCTTTTGCACCTCGGCGCGGCGCAGCCGATCCTCGACCTGCGCGGTGATGTCGGTCGCGAACTTGATCACCTTGACGATGCGTCCGTTACCGTCGCTGATCGGATTGTAGGACGCCTGGATCCACACCGCCCTGCCGCCCTTGCCGATCCGCTTGTATTCGGCGGCCTGATACTCGCCGCGCCGCAGCGCCTCCCAGAACGCGCGATAGTCCGGATGATCGCGCTCCGCGGGTTCGACGAACATGCTGTGATGCTTGGCCTGAATCTCGGCGAGCTGGTAACCGAGCGCTTTCAGAAAGTTGTCGTTGGCATCGAGAATGGTGCCGTCGGGCGCGAAGCGGATGACCGCCTGTGATTTCTCGATCGCCTTGATCTGCTCTTCGTATTCGACGCTGCGCCGGCGCTGCTCGGTGACGTCGGTCGCGAACTTGACCACCTTGAACGGCCGTCCCCGCGAATCCAGCAACGGATTGTAGGACGCCTGGATCCAGATCTCGCGACCGCCCTTGGCGATGCGCCTGAACTCGCGCGTCTGATACTCACCGCGCTTCAACGCGGCCCAGAACTCGCGATAGGCCGGGCTGTCGCGCTCCACCGGCGCGACGAACAGGCTGTGATGCTTGCCCCGGATTTCATCGAGGCTGTAGCCGACCGCCTTGAGAAAGTTGTCGTTCGCCGCAAGGATCGTCCCCTCGAGGTCGAACTCGATGATCGCCTGCGATCGGTCCAGCGCCGCGCAGCGTGCCGCCAGATCGTTTTGTCCGCCGAAGAGTCCCATTGTGTTTCCCCCTCGCCACGTTCAGGGTCCGACAGGTTGATTAATCAATCCTTGCCGAGGGTTTCATTTCGGGACATTACCTATCCTGCGGTGCAATATTACCGATGGACACCGTCACAAAGCGGCCGCGATCTCGCCGGCGCTTCGACGCAAGAATCCCTGTCGGAATCCGGCCAGTCTGTGGGAAGATTTGTCTCGACCGATGCTGCTTCGCGGCCCGCTCCTGCCGGGCCGCCATGACCCCACAGGAATCTCAGGCCATGAACATTCATCGCACCATCGAGCCCGGCAAGGCCGCCCTGCAACAAGCCGCGCGCGAAGAAGCCTATGCAATGCCGATCGAGGATTTTCATCCCGGCGCGCCGCGGCTGTTTCGCAACGACACGCTGTGGCCCTACTTCGAACGGCTGCGCAACGAATGCCCGGTGCATTACTGCACGAAAGCGCCGATCGAGCCTTACTGGTCGGTGACCAAATACAACGACATCATGCATGTCGACACCAGCCATGGCATCTTCTCGTCGGACGTGAAGAACGGTGGCATCATGATCCGCGACGTCGCCGAAGGCTATGAATGGCCGAGCTTCATCGCCATGGACGAGCCACGCCACATGCCGCAGCGAAAGACCGTGATGCCGATGTTCACACCGACGCATCTCGACGCACTCGGCGAACTGATCCGCAAGCGCACGCAGAAGGTGCTCGACGAACTGCCGCGCAACGAGACGTTCGATTTCGTGCCGCGCGTCTCCATCAATCTCACCACGCAGATGCTGGCGACGCTGTTCGATTTTCCCTGGGAGGACCGCCATAAGCTGACGCGCTGGTCCGACGTCTCCACCGCCTTGCCCAAGAGCATGGTGGTGGAATCCGAAGAGCAGCGCCGCGCCGAACTGAACGAATGCGCGACCTATTTCGGCAGGCTCTGGAACGAACGGGTCAACTCCGAACCGCGCAACGATCTCTTGTCGATGATGGCGCACAGCGATGCGACGCGCCACATGGATCCCGACAACCTGATGGGCAACCTCATCCTGCTGATTGTCGGCGGCAACGACACCACGCGCAATTCGATGAGCGGTTCCGTATTGGCGCTCAACGAATTCCCCGACGAATACGCGAAGCTGCGCGCCAATCCCGCGCTGATCGAGTCCATGGTGCCCGAAGTGATCCGCTGGCAGACGCCGCTCGCGCATATGCGTCGCACCGCGCTGCAGGATACCGAGATCGGCGGCAAGACCATCCGCAAGGGCGACCGAGTGGTGATGTGGTACGTCTCCGGCAATCGCGACGATGCGGTGATCGAGCGCCCCAACGAATTCATCATCGATCGCGCGCGGCCGAAGACGCATATGTCCTTTGGCTTCGGCATCCATCGTTGCGTCGGTATGCGGCTCGCGGAATTGCAACTGCGCATTCTCTGGGAGGAAATGCTGCAGCGTTTCGACAATATCGAGGTGGTCGGCGAGCCCAAGCGGGTCTATTCCAGCTTCGTCAAGGGCTATGAATCGCTGCCGGTGCGGCTGTCCTAGTCGCCTCATCCAGTTTTCGGACAAGCTCAGAAGCGATGGCCCTCGGCCATCGCTTTTCGCTCTAAGGTCCCAGCGAAATTGTATTGGCGCTATGCCCCCGGATTGGCTAGCTGCAGTCAATGGGCAATCAATCCGCGCTGGATTTATGGCATCGGATGCCGCAAGTTGCGGCCTAGCCAATCGAGGACCACCGTGAACACCGAAAATTATGCAGATATCCGCGAGGCCGTCGCCAAGCTTTGCGCGCAATTTCCCGGCGAATACTGGCGCAAGCTCGACCGCGAGATGGCCTATCCAAAGGCCTTCGTCGATGCGCTGACCGAAGCCGGATATCTGTCGGTGTTGGTGCCGGAAGAATATGGCGGCGCGGGCCTCAAACTCTCGGCGGCGGCCGCGGTGCTGGAAGAGATTCAGCGCGCGGGCTGCAACGGCGGTGGCTGTCACGCCCAGATGTACACCATGGGCACCGTGCTGCGGCATGGCTCCGACGCACAGAAGGCGAAATGGCTGCCAAAGATCGCCAGTGGCGAATTGCGCCTGCAGGCCTTCGGCGTCACCGAGCCGACCAGCGGCACCGACACGACCTCACTGAAGACCACAGCACGCCGCGAGGGCGACCATTATGTCGTCAACGGCCAGAAGATCTGGACCAGCCGCGCCGAGCATTCCGACCTGATGATCCTGCTCGCGCGCACCACGCCCCGCGATCAAGTGCAGAAGCGGACCGACGGGCTCTCGGTCTTCATCGTCGACATGCGCGCGGCCAAGGGCAACGGCCTCACCATCCGTCCGATCCGCACCATGATGAATCACGCCACCACCGAGGTGTTCTTCGACAACATGAAGGTGCCGGCGGAAAATCTCATCGGCGAGGAAGGCAAAGGGTTTCGCTACATTCTCTCCGGCATGAATGCCGAACGCATCCTGATCGCCGCGGAATGCATCGGCGACGCCAAGTGGTTCATCGCCAAGGCCACCAACTACGCGAAGGATCGCGTGGTCTTCGGCCGCCCGATCGGCCAGAACCAGGGCATCCAGTTTCCGATCGCCAAGGCTTATGCCTCGATGCGCGCAGCCGAATTGATGGTGCAGGAAGCGACACGCCGCTACGAGGCCGGACTGGATTGCGGCGCCGAAGCCAACATGGCGAAGATGCTCGCCGCCGACGCATCATGGGAAGCCGCCAATGCCTGCGTGCAGACGCATGGCGGCTTCGGCTTCGCGGAGGAATACGACGTCGAGCGCAAGTTCCGCGAAACGCGGCTCTATCAGGTCGCGCCGATTTCCACCAACCTGATCCTGTCGCATCTCGCCGAGCACGTTCTCGGCATGCCGCGTTCGTATTGAGCCGCATCATGACCCTTCCGCTTGAAGGCATCACCGTCGTCGCCGTCGAACAGGCGGTGGCGGCCCCATTCTGCAGCTCGCGCCTGGCGGACGCCGGTGCGCACGTCATCAAGATCGAACGCCCCGAAGGCGATTTCGCCCGCGGCTACGACGCCTTCGCCAAGGGCCAGAGCAGTTATTTCGTCTGGCTCAATCGCGGCAAGGACTCCGTTGTCGTCGATCTCGCGACCGAAGCCGGACGCAAGGAACTGGAAGCGCTGATCGCCAGTGCCGACGTCCTGCTGCAAAACCTCAAGCCGGGCGCGATGGACAAGCTCGGCTTCTCCCGCGAACGACTGCGCAAGGACTATCCGCGCCTCATCATCTGCACGATCTCCGGCTACGGCGACGAGGGTCCCTATGCCAACCGCAAGGCCTACGATCTGCTGATCCAGGCGGAGAGCGGTCTCGCCTCGATCACCGGCGGACCTGAAAGCGCCTCGCGCGTCGGGCTTTCGATCGTCGATATCGCTACCGGCGCAACCGCCCATGCGGCCATTCTCGAAGCGCTCATCGGCCGCTCCGTGTCGGGCCGAGGCGCCGATATCCGCATCTCGATGTTCGACGTGATGGCCGACTGGCTCACGGTGCCCCTGATCAGCGCCGAGGCCGGCAAGTCGCCGAAGCGCATCGGCCTCGCGCATCCCTCCATCGCTCCTTACGGCGTTTTCAGATCGAAGGACGGCAAGGACATCCTGATCTCGATCCAGAACGAGCGCGAGTGGAAGAAACTCTGCGCCGACGTGATGGAGCAACCGGCGCTACCGGACGATCCGCGCCTTGCCAACATGGTCGAACGGGTTCGCAATCGCGAATTGACGGATCGGCTCGTCGGCGATGCCTTCGCATCGATGACGCGCGAGACGCTGCTGCAACGCCTGACCGACGCGGACATCGCCTTTGCCGAAGTCAACACCATGGATGATCTGTCGAAGCATCCGCATCTGCGGCGGATCGAGGTGGATTCCCCGAATGGCAAGCTGGCCTATCCGGCGCCCGCCACCATCGTGATGGGCGAGACACGCCATTATGGCCCGGTGCCCGCCATCGGCCAGCACAGCAATGCCCGCAAGGCTCGCGCGGAGAACAAGGCATGACCGACAAGCTTGATCTCGATCATCTGCGGCAATGGATCGGCCGCACCGAGGAAGCCAGCGACATCGTCACCGCGCAACTGGTGAAGGGCCTGCGCGCAACGCTGTTCCTCGACATCGGCGAACCGAAGCGAGGCGACGCCGCGCCGTTCACCACGCACTGGTGCCTCGCGCAGCCGGTCTATCCGATGTCGATGCTGGGGCCGGACGGCCATCCGACCCGCGGCGGCTTTCTGCCGCCGGTGCCGCTGCCGCGCCGCATGTGGGCGGGCGGCGAGTTGCAATTCGTCGAGCCGCTCCGTGTCGGTGATGAAGCAACCCGGTCTTCGCGCATCAGCGATGTCACTGTGAAAAACGGCAGCACGGGCACGCTGTGCTTCGTCTCGGTCGAGCACACCATCAGCACGTCACGTGGCGTCGCGATCCGCGAGCGGCAGGACATCGTCTATCGCGACATGCCGAGCGGCGGCAAAAACGCCACGCCCGCGAAGCCGGCGGCGGCGCCGCCGACTGCCCATCATCGCCAGACCCATCTGTCCGATCCGGTTCTGCTGTTCCGCTATTCGGCGCTGACCTTCAATGGCCACCGGATTCACTACGATCGCGACTACGTCACCAAGGTGGAGGGCTATCCCGGTTTGATCTTCCATGGCCCGATGCAGGCGGCGCTGCTGGTGGAGTTCGCCGCGCATCTGCATGGCGGCATCGCACCGAAGACGTTC
>DATMSE010000004.1:0-5176 GCA_035565575.1 Xanthobacteraceae bacterium | reverse complement strand
GTGGAGAGTTCTACCGCACCCAGTCCGCCGCCAGCTTTGCGTAGATGTCGGTGGCCTTGTGGATCAGATCGACCGCGCAATATTCGTCGGTCTGGTGCGCCTTGCCGGCCTCGCCGGGGCCGAGAATGATGGTCGGCGGATGACCGAGCGCCGGCGTCAGCACCGAGGCGTCGGTGAAATATGGCGCGGTGCGCGGCGCGGCGCCAAAACTTTCGCCGAGCGCCTCTTCGGCGCTCTTCACCACATGCTTGATCCACGGCGTCGTCGGTTCGCTCCACACCGCGCCGACATCGACAATGGTTTCGATCTCGACATCGTCGCCGAGTTCGGCGGCGAGTTGCTCGCGAATGCGATCGTGCGGCAGCGCCGGGATGCTGCGGATATCGAGGCCGATCTCGGCGCGGTCCGGCACCGAATTGGTGTTGAGTCCGGCATGCACGGTGCCGACGTTGAGGGTCGGTGGGCCGAGATGCGGATGCGGCGCGACGTTGAACTGGAATTTCTCCAGCAAGGCGATGGCGCGTGCTGCTTTGTAAGCGGCGTTGACGCCGAGATGCGGCATCGAGCCGTGCGCGGTGACGCCCTTGGTGATCAGCTTGAGCCACAGCGCGCCCTTGTGGCCGACCACCGCGACGTTCGAGGTCGGCTCCGCCACCACCAGCGCGCCGGCCTTGCCGAGACGACCGGCCTTGGCCATCTCGAACGCGCCTTCGCAACCGATCTCCTCGCCGGCGGTGATCGCCAGCATCACGCCGCCGTTGCCCTTGAGTTGACCAGCCGTATTGCAGACAGCCGCGACGAAGGCCGCGACGCCGCACTTCATGTCGGTGCTGCCGCGGCCATAGAGTTTGCCGTCGATGATCTCGCCGGCGAACGGATCGACGCTCCACGGCGCGTTGCCGAGCGGCACGGTGTCGACGTGACCGGTGAAGCACAGCGGCAGCTTGCTGCCGTTGCCCTTGATGCGCGCGACAAGATTGGCGCGATCCGGCGCGAATTGCTGAATCGATGTCTCAAGCCCGGCATCGGAAAGAATGCGCTCGAGATGCTTGATGCAGGCCAGTTCCTGCCCGGGCGGATTGATGGTGTTGAATGCGATCAGCTCGCGCGACAATGCAATGGGATCGATCGGCATGAGTGGCCTGCTTTGCGAGAATGGATATCCGGATCGTAGCCGGGTTGCGGGTGACGCGCGACCGAAATTCGGGCGCGATGCGGTTCAGGCCGTCGCGCCGTGCCGTTAGAGTGTTTTCGATTTTGACGGAAACGCTTCCTAGGAAACGATGCGTGCTCCCTCTCCCGTTGGGAGAGGGTTGGGGTGAGGGGGTACAGCCTCAATAATGCTCGATCCCCCTCACCCGGAGCCTTCAGCTCCGACCTCTCCCCGACGGGGAGAGGTGATGCCGTCGTCCGGGGTGATTCAATCCAACTCGAAAACGCTCTAACCACGCGCATCGTGGTTAACGGCGCGCATCGACGATGCGGATGACGCGGAAGTGAGGGCCGCCCGGTTGCAAACCCGGCGAGCACCGTCATAACAGGCGCGGCATCAACGTCCCACGTCGTTTGTCTCCCGGATTGATCAGATCATGGATTTGCAAAGCCGCGCCGTTCGCCGCCTCACGCGCATCATGGCGTGGTTGTGTCTCGGCTATATCGCATTCGTCACCGTTGGGCCGATCTGGGTCAGGCCAGAGACCGGCGCTTCGCCACAACTTGAACGGCTGGTAGCGTTCGCGGTGGTGGGCACGCTGTTCGCTGCCGCCTATCCGCGTCACATCGTGCTGGCGTCGCTGGTGGTGATCGGCGCGGCGATCCTGCTCGAACTGTTCCAGTTGCTCGAACCGTCGCGGCACGGGCGGCTGTTCGACGCCGGCGTCAAGATCGTCGGCGGCGCGATGGGCCTCACCGCCGGATGGATTTTCGCGCGCGTGATGCGGCATTGATTCCGCGTTACGTCGCCACCGCTTCCCGCGTCTCCATGGCGCGTCCGCCGCGATAGACTGTCGCCGCGGCGATGATGCCGAGCGTTGCCGCGCACATCAGCCAGTAAGCGGGCGAGGCCTTGTCGCCGGTGTGCTGGATCAGCCATGTCGCCGCGAATGGCGTGAAGGTGCCGAACAGGCCGGCCGCCAGTGCGAATGCCATCGAGAAACAGGTGGTGCGCACGTGCTTCGGTACGATCTCCACCAGGCAGCCGAGCATGGTGCCGCTGTAGATGCCGAAGTAGAACGAGAACATCATCTCGACGGCCAGCATCTTGGCGAAGGTCGGCTCACTCACCAGCCAGTGCAGCGCCGGGTAGGCGGTGACGAACGACAGCAGCGCGATGGTGATCAGCACCGGCTTGCGGCCGAGGCGGTCCGATACCGCGCCGCCCACCGGATTCCAGAGGAAGTTGGTCACAGCGACCAGCAGCGTCACCAGCAGCGCGTCCTGGGTCGACAGTCTCAGCACCGACTTGCCGAAAGTCGGCGTGTAGACGGTGACGAAGTAGAACGTCGTCGTGGTCAGCACGGCGATCATCATGCCGAGCACGACGATACGCCAGTTCGCCAGCGCCGAAGCGAACACCTCGCTCGCCGTCGGATGCTTCTTCATCGCCAGGAATTCCGGCGTTTCCTCCAGGGTGCGGCGCAGGAAGAACAGGAACGGAATGATCAGGCAGCCGATGAAGAACGGAATGCGCCAGCCCCAGCTCGCCACCATGTCCGCCGGCATCATTTCGCTGAGGATATAGCCGATGATGGCGGCGACGAAAATCGCGACCTGTTGGCTCGACGATTGGAACGAGGTGTAGAAGCCGCGATTGCCGGGCGTCGAAATCTCCGCGAGGTAGACCGACACGCCGCCGAGCTCGACGCCGGCGGAAAAGCCCTGCAGCAGGCGGCCGATCAGCACGATGACCGGGGCCGCGATGCCGATGGTGGCATAGCTCGGGCAGAAGGCGATGGTGACCGTGCCGGCCGCCATGATCGCCAGCGTTACGATCAGGCCCTTGCGGCGGCCGATGCGGTCGATATAAGCGCCGAGCACGATGGCGCCGACCGGGCGCATCAAGGCGCCGAGCCAGAACACGCCGAAGGTGTTGAGCAGCGCCGCTGTTTCGTTCTGTGCCGGAAAGAACGCCTTGGCGATGGCGCTGGCATAAAAGCCGAACAGGAAGAAATCGAATTGCTCGAGGAAATTGCCGCTGGTGGCCCGCAGGATGGCGCCGATCCGGGACTTGATCAGTGCCGGCTGGGCCGGGTTCGATGGCGACATGGCGACGCTCCCCTTGTGCTTGCTCTGCTTGCCCGGCGACTCCGGACGGCGGAGTGTGCGACAATATGGCACAGGCAGGCAGATGCGCCAGCCGGAATGCGCACCGGACGGGAGTTTCGGCGCTGATCGGTCTTCAGAGGTATCAGGTCCTGCCGTCGCCGCCGGCGGCGCGGGCTGAATCCATCAGCCATTGCCGGAATGCCGCCAGCTTCGGCGGGTCGGGACGGCCTTCCGGCGACACCAGATAGAATCCGGCATCGAGTGGCAAGGTGATGTCGAACGGCGCCACCAGGCGGCCCTTGGCGATATCGTCCCGGACATAGGAGGTGCGGCCGATGGCGACGCCGTGGCCGTCGATCGCCGCCTGTATGGTGACGAAGTTGAGATCGAACGTCAGCCCGCTGTGGTGGGAGAGATCGGGCGGCAGCCCGGCGGCCGTCAGCCACAGCCGCCAGTCATCGCGCGAGGCGCCGCTGGTGTGCAGCAGGATGTGGTCCTTAAGGTCCTCCGGCCGCCGCAACGGCCGCTCGCCCCGCAGCAACGCCGGGCTGCACACCGGAAACATCTGGTCCGCCATCAGCCAGTCGGCGCGCACGCCGGGCCATTGGCCGCGGCCGTAACGGATCGCGGCATCGACATCGCCGTTGGCGAAGTCCACCAGATCGATCGATGTCGTGATGCGAACGTCGATCGCGGGATGAGCCTCCTGAAACGCGGTCAGGCGCGGCAGCAGCCATTTGGCTGCGAGCGACGCCAGCGTGCTGACCGTCAGTACCTGATCATTGTCCTTCTGCCGCAGCCGGGCGGTGGCGAGGCGCAGGTCGTTGAACGCGGCCCGGACGCCGGGGAGATACTCGGCGGCGGCGGTGGTCAGCGCGATCGCCCGGTTCTGCCGGACGAACAGTCTGACCCCAAGTTCCTGCTCCAACCGTTTGATCTGATGGCTGATCGCCGTCTGCGTCACATTCAGTTCGGCCGCCGCTTCCGTGAAGCTGAGATGCCGCGCCGCCGCCTCGAAGGCCCGCAGTCCGTTGAGGGAGGGAAGGCGGGTGTTCATCGAACGCCCTTTTTCATGAGATTATCTCATCCGAAGCGGTACAAAGTGTCGTTTGTCAGCGCGCGCCAGCGGGAGGACATTCCGCCTCAGAAAGCTAGATTTGGAGACCAGCAATGTCCAGCCGCAACCATCAGGAAATGACAAATCATCATGAGAGCGGGTTTCTGGCCCATCTCAGCGAGACGCTCCATACATGGCGCACTCGGCAGATCCAGCGCCGCGAATTGGCGCACTGGACCGAGCGCGATCTCCACGATGTCGGCATTTCGTGGAGCGAGATGCTGGCCGAAGCGGAAAAGCCGTTCTGGCGCGCATAGCGGCTGTCGAACCTGCAATGCCGCGCGATGGCGCTCGGCGCGTCGACAGTTTTCGGCGGCACGCTACGTTCCAACCATGATGCAGGCGCTGGCAAGGCCGGCTTTACTTTCGTGGCGCTGCCCAGCGACTGGCGGCTGGTGCGCTTCGAAAAGTCGCTCGATCCCACGGCGGAAGCGCCATGCGCCGGCTGGCGCGCGCATGGGCGCGAAATGGCGGTGGCGGTGAATTGAAGCAGGTTTCGTTCAGATGGAATCAGCAACTCGTCATGGCCGGGCTCGTCCCGGCTATCCACGTTCTTGTTCTTGCGAGACTTAAAGACGTGGATGCCCGGGACATAGGCGAGCGGAAGCGACGCCGTTCTTCGAACGGCTAAGCCCGGGCATGACGGATAGGGCATTGCCGCCAAACGCGACCGCTAGTTCTTCCCGAACACCGGTTTGCGCTTCTCGATAAATGCCGCGACCGCCTCGCGGTGATCCGCCGTGCCGGCCGCCTTGATCAGCCGCACCGCTTCGTGATCGCGTGCGGTGGCGAAGT
>DATMSE010000003.1:0-2059 GCA_035565575.1 Xanthobacteraceae bacterium | reverse complement strand
AACGGAGAGTGCTTTGTCCCACCCCAACGATCCGAAGCTGAAATCCTTCATCGAGGTTGCGTCTGACTCGGATTTTCCGATTCAGAACCTGCCCTACGGCGTGTTCTCGACGCCCACTTCGGCACAGAAGCGCGTCGGCGTTGCCATCGGCGCGTTCGTGCTCGATCTCGCGGTGCTGGAGGCCGAAGGATTGCTGAAGACCGGCACGGACAATGTTTTCGCGCAAGGCGGCCTCAACGCCTTCATGGCGCTCGGCCCGACAACATGGACCGCCACGCGCGCGCGGATCAGCGAGTTGCTGCGCCACGACAACGCGACGCTGCGCGACAACGCCGCCTTGCGCCAACGCGCGCTGTTGCCGTGCAAGGAAGTGCAATTGCACATGCCGTTCGCGGTTTCGGGCTACACCGATTTCTATTCGTCGAAGGAACACGCCACCAATGTCGGCATCATGTTCCGCGGCAAGGACAATGCCTTGCAGCCGAACTGGCTGCATATCCCGATCGCCTATAACGGCCGCGCCTCCACCGTCGTCGTCAGCGGCACGCCGATCATCCGGCCGCAGGGCCAGTTGAAGCCGCCGACCGCCGACGCGCCGACGTTCGGCCCGTGCAGGCGGCTCGACTTCGAACTGGAGATGGGCGTCGTGCTCGGCGGCGCGTCGCAGATGGGCCAGATGCTCACCGAGGCGCAGGCGGCCGAGATGATTTTCGGCTTCGTGCTGCTCAACGACTGGAGCGCGCGCGACATCCAGCAGTGGGAATACGTGCCGCTCGGCCCGTTCCAGGCGAAAGCCTTCGGCACCTCCATCAGCCCGTGGGTGGTGACGCGCGAGGCGCTGGAGCCGTTCCGCGTCGAAGGGCCGACACAGGACCCGACGCCGCTGCCATATCTGCAGCAGAAGGGCGCCAACAACTACGATCTCAATCTCGACGTCGCGCTGCGCCCCGATGGCGCCAAGGATTATACGCGGATCGCGCGCACCAACTTCAAGTACATGTACTGGTCCTCGGTGCAGCAGCTGGTGCATCACGCTTCGTCGGGGTGCGCAATGAATGTCGGCGACCTGCTCGGCTCCGGCACCATTTCGGGTCCGGAGAAGGACCAGCGCGGCAGCCTTCTGGAGATTTCGTGGAACGGCAGCGAGCCGATCGAGTTGCCGGGCGGCGTCAAGCGCACATTCTTCGAGGACGGCGATTCGCTCTCCATTCGCGGCTGGTGCCAGGGCGACGGCTACCGCGTCGGCTTCGGCGAAGTCGAAGGCACGATCCTGCCGGCGAAGGGGTAGTGCGCGCGACGGCGTCATCCTGAGGTGCGACACGCGGAACGCGTGGAGCCTCGAAGGATCGCCGTCGCCCTTCGAGGCCATTGCTTCGCAATGGCACCTCAGGGTGACGGCATTCTCACATTCCCCAGCGGCAGTTTCGTCGTTGCCTTCAGGCGATCGAGCACGATCGACGAGCGTACATGCGCGACGCTGGGATGCGGCATCAGCACGTCGTTGACAATATCCGAGAGGCTCTTCAGGTCGCGCAGGATGATCTTCAGGAGATAGTCGGCATCGCCGGTCAGCGCGTAGGCCTCCTGCACGTCGTCCACCCGCAGCACCAGATCGCGAAACCGTTTCGCATTGTCGGGCGAGTGGGTGGCGAGGGTGATGTGGACGAAGGCGATGACGTTGAAGCCGAGCCGCTCGGCGGCGAGGTCGGCGTGGTAGCCGGCGACGATGCCGTCCTCCTCGAGCCGGGTGCGGCGGCGCGAGCATTGCGAGGCGGACAGCCCCACCGCGTCGGCGAGCTGCTGGTTGGTCAGCCGGCCGTCGTCCTGTAGCGCCGCCAGCATTTTGAGGTCGAAGCCGTCCACATCGATCATGCATGAATCTCCAAGCGATGCATGGTTCGTGCGCATTCTCCCAAAAATGACCCTCGATTGCACGCTTTTTGCGCGGAAATCAGCGGATAATGGCTGAAATCCAGCATGGAGGTCACGCCATGGGTCCGTTCCCGCACGACGCGCCGCCCGCCACCATCTCCGCCGACAATCCGATGGGCACCGACGG
>DATMSE010000002.1:0-6412 GCA_035565575.1 Xanthobacteraceae bacterium | reverse complement strand
GCGCGCATCCGGGACTATGTTGCGAAAACCTTGAACGTGGTGCCGGAGGAAGCCTTCCGCATTCAGAAGGACTATTACAAGCGCTTCGGCACCACGATGCGCGGAATGATGTCGGAGCACGGCATCGCGGCGGATGATTTTCTGGCCTATGTGCATCAGATCGATCACACGCCGTTGGAGCCCAATCCGACAATGGGCGCCGCCATTGCGCGACTGCCGGGGCGCAAGCTGATTCTCACCAACGGCTCGACCGATCACGCGGGAAAGGTGCTCGCGCGCCTCGGCTTTCATGAGCATTTCGAAGCGGTGTTCGATATCGTCGCCGCCGAATTCGAACCGAAGCCGGCGCCGCAGACCTATCAGCGCTTTCTCGCGCGGCACGAGGTCGATCCGGCACGTGCGGCCATGTTCGAGGACTTGGCCCGCAATCTGACGGTGCCGCATCAACTGGGAATGAGGACCGTGCTGGTGGTGCCTGACGGCACCAAGACGGTCGTACGCGAGGACTGGGAGATGGAAGGCCGCGACGCACCCCACGTCGATTACGTCACAGACGATCTGACGGGTTTTTTGACGCAGCTCTCAGCGCGCTAGACACCATTCACAAGCCAGCGCCTGCTTGACTCTGCCACCGTGAATCCCGACAAAGACCTCCGCCTCGAACCTCACTCCGCCAAGGAAATCCGATGTCGCTTGCTTCTCTCGAATCCACCATCAATGGCGCTTTCGACACCCGCGAGACCGTCACTGCCGCCACCAAGGGCGAGGTGCGCGAGGCGGTCGATCATGCGCTGGACCTGCTCGACAAGGGCGAAGCCAGGGTTGCGGTGCGCGAGGCCGATGGCAAGTGGCACGTCAACCAATGGCTGAAGAAGGCCGTCCTGCTGTCGTTCCGCCTGAACGACATGGCCCCGATTTCCGGCGGCCCCGGCGGCGCATCCTGGTGGGACAAGGTCCCCTCGAAATTCGAGGGATGGGGCGAAAACCGTTTTCGCGAAGCCGGCTTCCGCTCGGTCCCGGGTGCCATCGTGCGACGCTCCGCCTTCATCGCGAAGAACGTCGTGCTGATGCCGTCCTTCGTCAATCTCGGCGCCTATGTCGATGAGAGCACCATGGTCGACACCTGGTCCACGGTCGGCTCCTGCGCGCAGATCGGCAAGCGCGTGCATATTTCCGGCGGCGTCGGCATCGGCGGTGTGCTGGAGCCGTTGCAGGCGGGCCCCGTGATCGTCGAGGACGACTGCTTCATCGGCGCACGCTCGGAGGTGGCGGAAGGTGTCATCGTCCGCAAGGGCGCGGTGCTGGCCATGGGAGTCTTTCTCGGCGCCTCGACCAAGATCGTCGATCGCGAGACCGGCGAAACCTTCATCGGCGAGGTGCCGGAATACGCCGTCGTTGTGCCGGGGACACTGCCGGGCAAGCCGCTGAAGAGCGGCGCGCCGGGCCCGGCGACGGCCTGCGCGGTGATCGTCAAGCGTGTCGACGAGCGCACGCGGTCGAAGACGTCCATCAACGAGTTGCTGCGCGATTGATTTTGCACTTCGCCGGTTTTCTGCGCATGATCGGTGGTGATCGCCGATCACCAACAGGAGCGTGCGCATGGACTGGACGACGCTGCTTTTCAGCTTCGAGGGACGGATCAACCGCGGGAAGTACTGGCTCGCCATCCTGATCTATACCCTCGCCTGGTTTGTTTTTATCATCGGTACGCTGTTCTGGCTGGGCGGTCTCAATATCGACAACCTCTTCACGCTGGCAGGCGCTGGACTGCTCGTCTGGCTGGTCGGGGTTTTGCTGTTGATCGCGGGCGTTTGGTCCGGTCTTGCGACCGGCATCAAGCGACTCCACGATCGCGACAAGAGCGGATGGTGGATCATACTATTCTGGCTGGCTCCGAGCGCGCTGAGCTCGATACAGAACAGCATGCCATGGCTCGGCGGCGGCTTCGTGCTGTCGCTGGCAGCCATGGCCATCGGAATCTGGGCCTTTGTCGAACTGTGCTGCCTGCGCGGCACGGCTGGCCCAAATCAGTACGGCCCCGATCCGCTCGCCGCTCCGCAACCCTATGTAGCCCCGAATGTCCGCTGACGCTCTCACGATTACCCGCGAACTGATACGCTGTCCCTCGGTGACGCCGGCCGATGCCGGCGCACTCGATGTCCTCGAGCGTCACCTGAAAGCCGCCGGCTTTGACGTGCATCGCGTGACCTTCAGCGAGCCTGGCACTGCGGACATCGACAACCTGTATGCGCGGATCGGCCGTGGCGCACCGCACATCACCTTCGCCGGACATACCGATGTCGTACCTGTGGGGGACGAGGCAGCGTGGACGCATGATGCGTTCGGCGGCGAGGTCAAGGACGGCCTGCTTTATGGCCGTGGCGCCGTCGACATGAAGGGCGGCATTGCCTGCAGCGTGGCCGCGACGCTGGCCTATCTCGAAGCAAATGGCGGCAAACCGCCCGGCGACGGATCGATCTCCTTCATCATCACCGGCGATGAGGAAGCCATTGCGGTCAATGGCACCGTCAAGCTGATGCAATGGCTCGATGCGCGAGGCGAGAGGTTCGATCATTGCGTGCTGGGTGAACCGAGCAATGTCGAGAAGATCGGCGACTGCATCAAGGTCGGACGCCGCGGCTCGCAATCCGGCACCTTGATCGTCGACGGCGTGCAGGGCCATGTCGCCTATCCGCATCGCGCGGCAAATCCGATTCCGGATATCGCGACGCTGATCGTTGCGCTCGACAGCGAGCCGCTGGATAGTGGCAGCGCGCATTTCCAGGCATCAAATCTCGAGTTCACCTCGGTCGACGTCGGCAATCCGGCGAGCAATGTGATCCCTGCGCAGGCGCGGGCCAAATTCAACATCCGCTATAACGACCGTCATACCCAGGCATCGCTGCGCGAGTTGGTCGAAACGCGAATGACGAAAGCCTGCGGCAACCGCATTCGCGCGCGAATCGAATGGGAGCCGTCGAATGCCGACGTCTTCATCACCAAGCCCGGGCCGTTCACCGACCTGGTTGTCGAGGCAATCCATGAAGTGACGGGCATCAAGCCCGATCTCAACACCGGCGGCGGGACATCGGATGCGCGTTTCATCACCCGTTATTGTCCGGTGATCGAGTTCGGCCTGGTCGGGCAGACGATGCATCAGGTTGATGAAAGAACGCCGATCAGCGACCTCGAGGCGCTGACGCGCATTTACCGCGGCATTCTGGACCGTTATTTCGCATGAGCGGCAAGATCCTTGTTCTGACGGCAATTGACGACGAACTCAGCAAGGCGCGCGCGCCAGGTAACGTCGAGGTGATTTACACCGGCGTCGGCAAAGTCAATGCGGCCAGCGCCGCGACGCTGGCATTGCTGGTGCTGCGGCCGACGCTCGTCATCAACTACGGTACGGCCGGCAAGATTAACGAGGGCCTGCGCGGCCTGGTGGAAGTCGCTCACGTGATCCAGCGCGACATGATCGCGGAGCCCTTGGCGCCGCGCGGCCGCACCCCGTTCGGCGCGGAGTTCGATCGCCTCTCATCGGGCCATGACGGCGTGGTATGCGGCACCGGCGACAGTTTTGTCACGACCACCGATCCGTGGCTGGTGGAAAAAGGGGTCGATATTGTCGACATGGAGCTCTACGCCATCGCTCACGTCTGCCAGCGACACAGCATTCCATGGCGCGCGTTCAAGTTCATCACCGATGACGCCAACGATTTCGCCGCCGAGCATTGGACGGCGAACGTCGCCGACGGCCAGGATCTGTTCTGGGACGCAATGAAGGCCGTTGGCTCTCAATCGTAATCGACCCGCATCAAATAGAGCCCATCCGGCGGCGCGACCGGACCACAGGCGCGGCGGTCCCTGGCCTCCAGGGCACGGCGCAGATCGTCGGCGCTCCAGCGGCCTTCGCCGACCCACACCAACGATCCGACCATCGATCGTACCTGGCTGTGCAGGAATGACCGTGCGGAGGTCACGACCTCAATCACGTCACCGCCGCGCGTGACATCGAGCTGATCAAGCGTTTTCTCCGGCGATTTCGCCTGGCACTCAGTATCGCGGAATGTCGTGAAATCGTGCTTTCCCAACAAATGCTGCGCGGCCGCGTGCATGGCATCGACATCGAGACGCCGTGGCACCCGCCAAGCCTTGCCGATTTCGAGCGCGAGATTGGCGCGGCGATTGATGATGCGATAACGATAATGCCGCCGAACTGCGGAGAACCGTGCCTCGAACGTCTCCGGCACCACATCGGCGGCCAGCACGCCGATCGGAAGCGGCCGCAGATGCGCATTCAATCCATCGCGAAAGCGCCCGGGCGGCAGCGCCTTGTCGATATCGACATGTGCCACCTGCGCCAATGCGTGCACACCGGCATCGGTCCGGCCGGCACCGTGGACGCGGGCGGGCGCCCCGGTGATCGCCGCCACCGCATTTTCCAGCGCGCCCTGAATTGACGGTCCGTTCTCCTGAATCTGCCACCCGCGGAACGGCCCGCCGTCATATTCGATGATGAGCCGATAGCGCGGCATCAGACGAACCGAAGCGGCGGCCGCAACGGCGTGCCGCGCAGGAAATCGGTGGCTTTCATCGGCGCTTTGCCGGCCCGCTGAACCTCCAGCAGCTGGATGGCCCCCTCCCCGCACGCGACTGTCAGTTGCTCATCGATCAGTTCGCCCGGTTGACCGGAGCCCGTCGCCATGGCGCATCGCAGGATCTTGAGCCGAAGTCGTCCGCCCTCATGCGGGACTTCGGTCCATGCGCCGGGAAACGGCGAGAGGCCATGAATATGGCGCAGCACCGCATGAGCGGGCCTTCTCCAGTCGATATGTGCTTCCGACTTTTCGATCTTCGCGGCGTAAGTGACCCCCTGTTCGCTCTGCTTGCGGAGCTGCAGCTGACCGCGCTCCAGCGCGCCGATCGCGCGCACCATCAAGTCGGCGCCGAGGGGTGCCAGCGCGTCGTGCAGATCGGCAGCCGTCATCTGGTCGGTAATCGCGATCCGCTCCGCCATGGCAACATCGCCGGTGTCGAGACCCGCGTCCATCTTCATCACCATCACGCCACTTTCGCGATCTCCCGACATCACCGCGCGATTGATCGGGGCGGCGCCGCGCCAGCGCGGCAGCAGCGAGCCGTGCAGGTTGTAACAACCGAGTTTCGGCGCATCGAGAATGGCTTGCGGCAAGATCATGCCATAAGCGACCACCACGGCAGCATCGGCATCGTGGGCTTCGAACTCCGCAAGCGCCTCAGGAGTCTTCAGCGTCCTCGGCGTCAACACCGGAATGCCGAGTCTCCGCGCTTCCTGCTCCACGGGACTTGGCTGCAACCTCATGCCGCGGCCTGCCGGCTTCGGCTCCCGGGTATAGACCGCGACGATCTCGTGGCCGTGCGCCGCCAGTTCCAGCAACGTCGGCACCGCGAAATCCGGCGTCCCCATGAAGATCAAGCGAAGCGGCATGACAATAAAATCACTTGTCTTTCATGATCAGGCATCGTGATGGCGTGCTTGCCACACACCACGTATTTTTCACCTTCAAAACGCGGATGGCCGGGCGAACCCAGCCATCGCGAAGAAGGCCAAGCGAGACGGCAGCCGTAGCCTATTTCGCTGCCAGCCGGGCCGCCTTGGTGAATTTCTTCAGCACGCGATCGCGCTTGAGCTTGGACAGATAGTCGACGAACAACACGCCATTGAGGTGATCGATCTCGTGCTGGATGCACGTCGCATAAAGACCTTCGGCATCTTCCTCATGCACCTTGCCGTCGAGATCGAGGTACCGCACCCGCACCCGGGCCGGCCGCTCGACCTCTTCGTAGTATTCGGGAATCGACAGGCAGCCTTCCTCGTAGACGGAACGCTCCTCCGACGCTCCGACGATCTCCGGATTGATGAAGACGCGCGGATTGGGCTTGTTTTCGCCGGCCTCGTCCTTTTCCCGCTTGGAAATATCCATGGTGACGAGGCGAACAGGCTCGGCGATTTGAATCGCAGCAAGACCGATTCCGGGCGCGTCATACATGGTTTCGAGCATGTCGTCGGCGAGTTTGCGCACCTCCGATGTGACTTTCTCAATCGGCTTGGAGACAAGGCGCAACTGCTTGTCGGGCAGGATGATGATTTCACGAATGGCCATGGGGGCGATGTAAGCCGCACCGTCGCTGCGGTCAATCCATCGCCGTCGCGCCGGCGCCCGCGTTAGGGCGACGAACGGACCATACAGGCCATCATTTGCTAACCACACATGTTCCCTATTCGTTCTTTTGCGTCGGCGAATCGGGTAGACTGGCGGAATGAGGGACGCACTTTTTACGATCGGCGATTTTGCGGTTGATGCCGGGACGGCACTGGTGGTGCTTGCCGGCCTGGCCGTGCTGTTGCTGCTGACGATTGCCATCGTCGTGG
>DATMSE010000001.1:0-13225 GCA_035565575.1 Xanthobacteraceae bacterium | reverse complement strand
GCGCCGATCAGTCCGCAACTCATTCTTAGTTTCATCGCCGAGAAGGTGCTTGGCTTGCCGAAATCTTATTGAGGCGCGAGTCCATGAGCTTCGTCACGGGCGTCGGATTAACGGCTTTCGGAAAGCACGACGGATCGTCGACGCTCGATCTGATGAGTGCTGCGGCTGGCCTGGCGCTCGCCGATGCCGGCCTGAAGCGCGATGACATCGACGGCGTCATTTGCGGCTATTCCACCACGATGCCGCACATCATGCTGGCGACGCTGTTCGCCGAGCATTTCGGCATTCGTCCCGCTTACTGTCATGCTGTGCAGGTCGGCGGAGCGACCGGCATGGCAATGACGATGCTGGCTCATTGCATTGTCGATGCCGGTCGAGCACGGCACGTGCTGGTGGTCGGCGGCGAGAACCGACTGACGGGGCAAAGTCGCGATTCGTCGGTGCAGACGCTCGCCCAGGTCGGCCATCCGGTCTACGAAGTGCTGCTTGGGCCGACGATTCCGGCTTACTATGGGCTGGTCGCCTCGCGGTACATGTACGAATATGGCCTCACCGAGGAGGATCTCGCCGCCTTCGCAGTGCTGATGCGCGATCATGCATCGCTTCACCCTGGCGCGCAGTTTCGCGATCGGATCAGCGTCTCCGACGTGATGGCCTCTAAAATGGTGGCCTCGCCGCTCAAGCTGCTTGATTGCTGCCCGGTGTCCGACGGCGGCGCCGCATTCGTCATCAGTCGGGAGCCAACTGGCGGCGTCGGTGTGAAGGTGAGGGGATGCGCACAGGCGCATACCCATCAGCACGTCACGGCGGCGCCGCCGTTGAGCGAATTCGGTGCTGAGATTGCCATCGCGCGCGCCAAAGCCGACAGCGGAATTGCGATCGCTGACGTGCGCTATGCCGCCGTTTATGACAGCTTCACCATCACGCTGGCGATGCTTATCGAAGATCTCGGTCTCGCTGGACGCGGCGAGGCCGCCGCACGGGTGCGTGCCGGCTATTTCGGACGCAATGGCGCGGTGCCGCTCAACACTCATGGCGGCCTGCTCAGCTATGGCCATTGCGGCGTCGGCGGTGCCATGGCGCATCTGGTGGAAACATACTTGCAGATGACCGGACGAGCCGGCGATCGGCAGGTCAGGGATGCGTCGATTGCGCTGCTGCATGGTGATGGCGGCGTGTTGTCGTCGCATGTCAGCATGTTTCTGGAGCGGGTGCGATGAACGACGCCGATGTCGCCGACTGGACCACAGGGACGGCCGCGATCAGCTATCAGCGTTGCAAGGCATGCGGAAAGGCGCAGTATTTTCGCCGCGACTTCTGCCAGAGTTGCGGCGGCACCGAACTGCAGACGCTGCGTGCCGACGGGCGCGGCACCGTCTATGCGCGCTCGCATGTGACGCGCGCGCCAACGCCCCAAGCAAGGGCGCATGGGCCTTACACGATCGTTCTAATCGATGCCGATGAAGGTTTCCGCCTGATGGCACACGGCGCCCACGATCTCGCCATCGGAGATCGCGTCACCGCGACATTCACGCGATTTGTCGATCGCCTGGTTCCTTACTTTGAAAAGACGACAGGCTGACGCGGGTCAATTCAGGACAGGACCAAGACGTGGCGACGAACTGCCGTGCCGGTGCTCATATCGTGAAGGCCAATCGGTGACGAGCTAACGAGTGCGTGCGGGCACGATGATGCTGCTTCGGCTCGAAATGAGCCGTGCCACGAGAATCGTCGGGAGCAGGATCGCCGCGCCGAGGGAAGTCACCTGCATCTGCGACAACGGCATGATGCCGCCGCCGGGTGTTGCGATCACGATGCCCCCGAGAATCAATAAGATTCTGACCGGCCATTCCAGGGGGCCTGTGCGACGCAGATCGCCGACTCCGATCTGATACCCCTGAATGCCGCCGCAAATGAATATGGTGCCAATAGCTATGAGCGCCATGAGGCCGAAGCCGGCAAAATACTGTCCTTGCATGACCAGAGCGGGATTCAGGACGAAGAAGAAGGGGATGAAATAGATGATGGAGCCGACCCACATCGATTCCCATCCCGTTTTCATCGCGGGAGAACCCGCGATGCCGGCTGCGGCGAACGAAGCGATCGCGACCGGTGGCGTGATCGACGACAACATGCCCCAGTAGAAAATGAACATGTGCACCGCCATTCGGTTTAGCCCGGCCTTCTCCAGTGCCGGCGCGATCAGAATGGCAAGAAAGATATAGCAGGCCGTGGTGGTCAGTCCCAGACCGAGGATCAGGCTGGTGATGGCGCACATCACCAGCAGCAGGAACGCATTGTCGCCAGCGATGCGCAGGAGATCATTGGCAAGGCTCGAAATCACGCCGGTCATCGAGAATGCGCCGATCAGAAGGCCACAACCGGCAAGAATGGCAGCCAGTTCGACGAAGGTGCGGCCATTCACCTCGAAGAATTTTGCGACAGACGCCAGGGTCCATCGTGTATCCTTGGAGAACAACTGGTTCAGGATCAGCAGCAGCGCCGTCGCATAGAACGGCGCATGGCTTTCCCGTTTGAAATACAGCAGCATGATGATCAGGAGAGCGATGACGAAGATGTAGTACCAGCCTTCCTTCATCGCCTGCCATGCGCTCGGCAGCTCCGAGCGGGGGATGCCGGCAAGGCCGTGACGGGCGGCATAGGCATCCACCTGCAGGAACAGGCCGGTGTAGTACAATGCCGCCGGGATGATGGCCGCGACTGCGACTTCCGCGTAGCTGACATTGAGGAACTGGGCGATCACGAAAGCGGTGGCGCCCATCACCGGCGGTGCCAGCACCGCGCCGGTGGAAGCGCAAGCCTCGATTGCCGCAGCGTATGAAGCGCGAAAACCGCTCTTCTTCATCACCGGAATGGTCATGGTGCCGGCGGTGAGCACGTTGGAAATGATCGAGCCCGACATCATCCCGAGCAGGCCGCTGGCGAAGATGCAGACCTTTGCAGCGCCGCCCCGGAAGGTCCCGCACAGCGCGAACGCGATGTTGATGAAGAATTTGCCGGCGCCGGTCATCATCAGCGCGACGCCGAAAACCAGAAATCCGATCACCGTATCGGCAAAAGCCTGGATCGGAATCCCGAGCAGACTCTCTCCGGACAGGACGTGGTAGGCAGTCGCCTGTTCGAGGGTCGATTGCGTACCGCGCAGCGGTCCGAGCCAGGCCGAATCTGCAAATAAGGGATAAAGCGTGAAGGGGAGGATGCAGAGCAGCAGGCTCCATCCGCCGGTGCGTCGCAGCGCCTCCATCAGCATCATCCACATCACAAGGCCCGCGATATAGGCTGTCGGTGGCGCGCCGCCGAATTCCCACCCGGCCTCCGCAGCCTTGCGGATATGAGCCATCAGCACCAGCGACGCGATGAAGGTAATCGCCGCTAGGGCGATATCGTACCACGGAATCCTGTCGAGACTGGCGCTCTGCGATCCTGGAAAGATCAAGAACGTGAACGGCAGCATCAACGCGATCAGCAGATAGAAGTATTCAGTATTGAGTTGCGTGTAGCCGATGAAGAAGCGCAGCGCGAATTGCTGATTGATGCAAAGGAAGATCGTCGCTGCGGTGGCGACGATCAGGGTGATGCGCCAGAAGCCGCGCAGGCTGCGAACGCGTGTGGTTTCGGCCTCCTGCATCGTCGCATGCGGATCTTCGAATACCACCCGCGTCGCTTCATCCTCCGGGATCTTGAAAGAGGGGGCGGCAGCGGCTTTATCGGCGGCGGAATCCGGACGAGACATCGGCTCTCCTTGAAGGCAAGGCTCGCCGCCGGACGTTAGGCCGATCGGCGGCGAGCCGGAATCTCACGTGCAGTGCGGTGAGGGCCTCAATTGAAAGCGTCGGGCAGATTGGCTCTTGCAAGAGCTTCCTTGCGCGCGGCTGCCCAGCCCTCGGAGAACTTGTCATCCGGAGGATTGGTCTTAACGAAGGCAGTCCAGGCGGCGGCAAGGATACCTTGACGTTTGATCAGGGCGTCATTGTGCGCCTGATCTTCCGCCGTCCAGTGTCCGGCTTCCTTCATGGCCTTCACGGTGCCGGGATGGAACGGCACGACCCACTTCATCGTCTGCCGCTTGAGCTCAAGGCCGACCGCGCCAGGAGCGCCATCCTTGTAGCCGTCATAGCCGTCGATCATCGCCTTGACGATGGGATAGATGCTGTCGACGGGTTCGGTGCCATAGGCGACAAACAGCGGATAGGGGTAGGTCCCCATTTCGATCGGCTTGTCCTTGGAAATTCCGGCGCCGCACGACACGGTATGCGGGGTGAAGAAGGGGCCGACCTTCTGAACGCGCTCCCAGCCCGCCTTGTCGTCCTTCGCCATTGTCGGCCACATCAGGCCGCGCGGCGACGTCTCCGCTTCCTTGGCTTGTCCGGAGATCGTTGAGGCAAATGCGCCGTCGGCATCATTGTTGATGATGCCCTTCCACATCGCTCCGTAGCTTGCGAACTCGACGATTTTGACATCGTTCTTGGTAAGGCCGGCAAATGCGATGATCGCAAGCGCGTTCTGATTGAGCGCCGGCGAACCGACTACGAAACCCAGACGCTTGCCCTTGAAATCCTTGAGATCCTTGACGCCGATATCGTTCGCGATGCCGACCGACAGACCATTGCAGTCTACAGTGGAAAGCAGCAACTGGATTGGCTGCGGCCCCCATTCCTTGACGCCGAATTCGAACACACCTTCCTGCGCGAAATAGCTGCCGGTGCCCATCGCGGAGGCGACGGCACGGCCGGCGCGCAGGGGTGCGAGGCGCGCCACGTCATTACCCGCGGGCAGGACGCGGACGTTCGAATTGTATTTCTCTTTCATCATCTTGCCGACCGCGACGGCAATATTGAAGCCCGACGATCCGGTGTCGTAAGCCGTGAATGTCAGCGACGAAGGCAGTTTCACGTCGTCGGCGCGTACCGCGGATGACAACAGCAGCGTTGCGCCGGCGACAGCAATGGTCGTGCGTGCGACGATTGAACGAAGCATAGAGCCCCTCCCTTACAGGCGTCCGCTTTGCGGATCACATTTTCGTGCGCGGATCATGTCATCGTGAATGGATGTTGGCAACCTGCCGCTGCAACGAAGCGTCGATCTGAAGTTGAGGCGACAGGATCACCAAAGGCGCATCGTTGCGCATCGCCAGATGGATTGGATTGCGACAATTGCGCTCAGCCCAGCCTGGTACGTCGATGCGATGTCACGTTTCGATCGTGGCGATCACCTGACCTTCGGCGATGACATCATCGATGTTGATCAGCATCGATTTCACGGTTCCAGAAGCAGGGGCGGGGACCGGCAACTCCATTTTCATGGCCTCGACCAGAATGATGTCCTCGCCTTCATTGATGCGATCGCCAGCCTTTGCGGACAATGAGCACACGCGGCCGGCGATCTCGGTGACAACCTTGGTTTCGGCCATTCTTTCCCCCTTGGATTGATCGCGACGTAGCGTCGTCCGGCGCGATGCCGGACGTGCGGCGTGTTCTGTTGGGCAGACCGCTCCGCGGATGGGAGCGACGTGCTGTTGTTGTTGCAGATTGCCTCAGGTAGTTTATTCTGCAAGTGGAATTTAATTTCATTCTGCGGAATTGGCTGCAGGTCGATCAAGCCCTGTGGCTGTTATGCGGTCAGCACAGAGCGGGAGGATTGATGGGGAGACGATCAGAGCGGCTCAGCAGGGCAGGTTTCCTCACCGATGCATCCGGAGGAAACGATGTCATTCAGGTGGTGTCGCGCGCCTTCGATGTGCTGCGCTGCTTCGAGGGACATGAAACGCGCCTCGGCAATCTGGAGATATCCAACCGCTGCGGCCTGCCGCGATCGACCGTCTCTCGCCTGACCCACACGCTCACCCGCATGGGGCAGTTGATCTATCTTCCGCAGGATCAGAAATACCGCATCGGGCCCAGTGCCGTGGCGATGAGTACGTCGATGATGCGCGGGCTCCAGATCAGGGATTTCATTCGCGCTCAGTTGCGCGATGTCGCGAAAGACATTCCAGGCACCGTCGGTTTCGTCATCCCCGATCGTTTCCAGCTCGTCTATCTCGAATATGCTCGCTCGCCCACCGCGCTCGGTCTGCATTCTGCCGTCGGAACGCGTATCGGCATGGGGAGCACGGCGGCTGGCCACGCCTATGTGGCGGCGCTTGATCCGGACTGTGCGGATGCGCTCGTCTCCGAGATGGAGCGCGAAATTCCCGCCGATGCCGCCATCCTGCGGCCGCGCATGGAAGCCAATCGCCGCCACCTCGAGGAGCACGGCTATGTCGTCGCGTGTGGCCTGTGGAGTCCGCATATCAACGGCATCGCGGCGCCGATCTGGTCGCCGCAATATCAGACCTATGCCGTTCTCACCATCGGCGTGCTTGCGGCGATGTATGACGAGCGGCGTCTGCACAGCGAGGTTGCCGGTCCGTTGCGCGAGCTCGTGCGCGGGGTCGGCGATACACTGTCGCGCTCCGATTCCAATGTGTTTCATCGCGCACCTGAGCCACCAACAGCCACACAAAACAAGACGATTGTAAACTCTGGGGGTAATACGAATGAACTGGCAGCCGGAACTCGACGATCTCGCCCGCCGCGAAGCCTTCGCGCGGCAGATGGGCGGCGTTGACAAGGTCAAGCGACAGCGGGACCAGGGTCGGCTGAATGTTCGCGAGCGGATCGACAAACTGCTCGATCGCAACAGCTTTCATGAAGTGGGCGCGACGTCCGGCATCGGCGAATACGATGCCAATGGTGAACTCAAGAATCTGACGCCTGCCAATTGCGTGTTCGGCCGTGGCAGGATCGACGGACGAACCGTCGTGGTTGTCGGCGATGATTTCACCGTGCGCGGCGGCTCCGCCGATGCAGCGATCTGGACTAAGCCGTTGATGGCGGAGGAGATGGCGCGCGATTTTCGGCTGCCCATCATCCGCGTGATCGAGGGCTCCGGCGGCGGCGGATCGGTCAAGACCATCGAGACGAAGGGCGCGGCCAATGTTCCCGGCGGCGTCGGCGGCACACGGTGGTATGCGGTCACGACAGGAAATATGGCACAGGTGCCGGTGGTCGGACTCGGGCTTGGGTCAGTAGCGGGGTTGGGCGCTGCGCGCCTCGCCGCCAGCCATTATTCGGTGATGACGAAATCGTCGGCGATGTTCGTTGCCGGCCCTCCGGTGGTGGCACGGCTCGGGCAGAAGCTGGAGAAGCAGGAGCTGGGCGGCTGGCAGATTCAGACCAAGGCCGGCGGTGTCGATCACGCGGTCGATACGGAAGAGGAGGCCTTTGCCTGCGCACGCCGCTTCCTGTCCTACCTGCCGTCATCGGTCTACGAATTGCCGCCGACCGTGCCGTGCGACGACGATCCGGAACGCGCCGACGAATCGTTGATGACCGCGGTGCCGCGCAATAAGCGGCAAGTCTACAAGATGCGGCCGATCATCGAGTCCGTGGTTGACCGGGGCTCGTTTTTCGAGATCGGCCAGAACTTCGGCCGGCCGATCATCGCAGGTCTCGCACGGCTCGAGGGTCGCGCGGTGATGCTGCTTGCGAGCGATCCGTATCACTACGGCGGGTCCTGGACCGCGGAAGCCTGTCAGAAGGTGGTTCGTTTCGTCGATATCGCCGAAACCTTCCATCTGCCGGTGGTCTATCTGATGGACTGTCCGGGCTTCATGATCGGGCTTGATGCGGAGCGCTCGGCGACGATCCGTCATGGCGTGCGCGCGATGGCGGCTGTCAACCAGAGCACCGTGCCGTGGTGCACAATCGTGGTGCGCAACTGTTACGGGGTTGCCGGCGTCGTGCATCAGCCGGCCGATCGCTTCTCGATGCGTTATGCATGGCCGTCGGCCTCGTGGGGATCGCTGCCGCTGGAAGGCGGTATTGAAGCGGCCTATCGCGCCGATCTCGATGCCGCAGCCGATCCGCAGGCCAAGATGCGGGAGATCGAGGATCGCCTGAACAAGCTTCGCTCCCCATTTCGATCGGCTGAGAAGTTCTGGATCGAGGAAATCATCGATCCGCGCAAGACGCGCTCGCTGCTGTGCGAATTCGCGCGTCTCGCTGAGCCGCTGCGCACGCCGGGGATCGTCCGCAATATGGCGATCCGACCATGAGGATGTCATGGCCGGACTGGCCGTTCGACGAGCGGCGCCGTATGGCCCGGCAAGCCTTTAGCGGCGCGTTTTATTCGCCGCTGCGCTTGCGATCGATGAACGCCTGCATCAGTCGATGCGGTTCGTCGGTGAGGAACGAGCGTCCGAATGCCCGGATCGAGACGTCGACGGACTCCTTGAGCGGAAGGTCTTCCCATTCCCGCAGCAGGGCCTTCTGATTGCGAAGGGCCTGCGGTCCGCATTCCAGCAGCATGCCGATGACGCGCTCGACTGCCGTGTCGAGCGCTTCGCCCTCCGCGGCCATGATGTCGATCAACCCCCAATCCAGGGCCGTTGATGCGTCGATGGTCGCCGCGGTCATGAGCAGCCAGCGAGCACGGCCCCATCCGATCAATCGCGGCAAAAGCGCGGCGTGGATCACCGAGGGAATGCCGACCCGCACCTCGGGCATCGAGAACTTGGCATCGGCAGCCGCGACGCGGAAATCGCAGGCGGCCGCGACTTCGAGGCCGCCGCCGAGGCACCAGCCAGGCATCCGAGCGATGGTCGGGGCGGGGAACGCGCGCACCGCCTCACAGAGATCGCGCAGACCGGAGATGAACCGCTCCGCGCTGGCCTGATCCAGTCTGGCCATTTCCTTGATGTCAGCGCCCCCGATCATGCTCTTGTCGGTCTGTCCCGTGAGCACCAGCGCGCGAACCTCCGGATCTTCGGCCACTATCTGCAGGCCCTCGGTGACGGCCTTGATCACCGGCGTGTTGAGAATGGTCAACGGGCCGGCATCGCAGATGGTGAATCGCACGACGCCTCGGGGATCACGGGTGACGCCGCTGTGAGAGTTGATCATTTGCATCGGTCTTGTGGTTCCTAAGGTGCGAGGACAAACTTTCTGCAACCAAAAGTTGAATTGGCCGCGCGGAAAGGCGACAATTCAGCCTTATCCTTAGAGCGTTCGCGTTATATGATCCACAACATGTCATGGGGGCGGCGATGCGCTACTCGAAAGAACACAAGCAGGAGACTCATGCACGCATTGTGAAGCGGGCGTCGGTCAAGCTGCGCGAGCGTGGCGCGCATGGGATCGGTGTCGCCGACTTGATGAAGGAGGCGGGCCTGACCCACGGCGGCTTCTACGCCCATTTCGCTTCCCGCGAGGCGCTGGTCATCGAAGCTTTCCTCTACGCGATGGAGCGTTCAACAGCCGGTTGGCGCGAGAAGATTGCGGCGGTGCCCGAGCCGGAACGTTTCGCTGCCATCGTCGAATCCTATCTTTCGGCGGCGCATCGCGACGATCCCGGTCGCGGTTGTGCGCTGCCGGCGCTGGCTGCCGACATTGGCCGCGAAGGCGCGAGGACCCGGAAAGCATTCGCAGCCAAGCTCGAGCAAATGATCGATATGCTGGTCGAGCAGCTTCCGAACCATTCCGGCAAGGCAGCGCGCCGGCAGGCGATGGCCGCGCTTTCCACGATGGTGGGAACAATGGTCCTGGCGCGCGCTGCCGGCGAATTGTCCGATGAGATCCTTGCCGCCGGCCGGGAAGCTGTGCTTGCCGACGTCGCGCCGGCGAAACGCCGCAGCCGCAAGGCAAAACCCGCGGCCTCTGCCTCCTGAACCGCACCGGTTCGGATCAGCCGCAACTCGCTCCGCAAGCTGCACAAGGCTTGTCTGCATTTTCGCAAACGGGTTGCGCGGAGAAATCCATTTTCAAACGAGGGCGAGAGGGGCCAAACTGGCCCTCAGGATCGCTCTCTATGGCTTCTCTGGAGGAAAATATGCGCTCGATTGGACATTTCATCGGCGGCAAGGCCGTCAAGGGCAACTCCGGCCGCGTCGCGGACGTCTACGAGCCGATGACGGGCGAGGTGCAGGCACAAGTGGCCCTGGCCACAAAGGCCGAGCTTCGCGCTGCCGTCGAAAACGCCAAAGCTGCGCAGCCGGCCTGGGCCGCGACCAACCCGCAGCGCCGCGCCCGCGTGTTCATGAAATTTCTCGAACTGGTCGCTCGCGACAACGACGCCATGGCCGAGATGCTGGCGCGCGAGCACGGCAAGACCATTCCCGACGCCAAGGGCGATATTCTGCGCGGGGTCGAGGTGGTGGAGTTCGTGCTCGGTGCGCCGCACCTGATGAAGGGTGAGTATACCGAAGGCGCAGGCCCCGGTATCGACATCTTCTCGATGCGCCAGCCTCTCGGCGTCGTCGCCGGCATCACGCCGTTCAATTTCCCCGCGATGATCCCGATGTGGCAGTTTGCTCCGGCAATCGCTTGCGGCAATGCCTTCATTCTCAAGCCGTCGGAGCGCGATCCGGGTGTGCCGATGTGGCTTGCCGAACTGATGCTCGAGGCCGGCCTGCCGCCAGGCATTCTCAACGTCGTCAACGGCGACAAGGAAGTCGTCGACGCCATCCTCGACGATCCCGATATCTCGGCGGTCGGTTTCGTCGGCTCGTCTTCGATCGCGCAGTACATCTATGAGCGGTCCGCCGCGACCGGCAAGCGGGCCCAGTGCTTCGGCGGTGCGAAGAACCATATGATCGTGATGCCCGATGCTGACATGGATCAGGCCGTCGATGCCCTGGTCGGTGCAGGCTACGGCGCCGCCGGCGAGCGCTGCATGGCGGTGTCAGTGGCGGTGCCCGTAGGCAAGACCACTGGCGACCGTCTGATGGAAAAGCTAGTTCCGCGCGTTGAAAGCCTCAAGATCGGGCCCTCCATCGACGTCAATGCCGACTTCGGTCCGCTGGTCACCAAGGAGGCGTTGCAGCGCGTGCGCAATTACGTCGATATCGGCGTCAAGGAAGGCGCGACGCTGGCGGTCGATGGCCGCGGCTTCAAGATGCAGGGATACGAGAACGGCTTCTATCTGGGCGGCTGTCTGTTCGACAACGTCACCAAGGATATGCGGATCTACAAGGAGGAGATCTTCGGCCCGGTGCTATCGGTGGTGCGCGCGCACGACTTCGACGAAGCGCTGCGGCTGCCGTCCGAGCACGAATACGGCAACGGCGTTGCCATATTCACCCGCGACGGCGATGCCGCCCGCGAATTCGCCTCCAGGGTGAATGTCGGCATGGTGGGTATCAACGTGCCAATCCCGGTGCCGGTGGCGTACTTCTCGTTCGGCGGCTGGAAGCGCTCCGGTTTCGGCGACCTCAACCAGTATGGCGCGGACTCGATCCGCTTCTACACCAAGACCAAGACGGTTACCGCCCGCTGGCCGTCGGGCGTGAAGGAAGGCGCCAACTTCGCCATGCCGACCAGCTAAGCGCCTGCTTGGCAAATCCCGCTCCCGGAGATATCCGGGAGCGGACGCCGCACGCCGCCGCGCGAATATGGCGGACAGTGGTGGGCTGAATCCCTGTCTCAACCCCGTTGGCACAGGGCAAGGTCATCGAACACAGCGGGGTGACATGCAATTCGCGCTCAATGAAGATCAGATTGCGGTTCGCGACATGGCGCGGGATTTCGCCGCGGAGAAGATCGCGCCGTTCGCGCTGAAGTGGGACGAGGAAAAGCATTTCCCCGTCGAGGTGATGCGGGAGGCGGCAAGCCTCGGCATCGGCGGCATCTACATCAGGGACGACGTCGGCGGCTCCGCGCTGACGCGCTTTGACGCCGCGCTGATCTTCGAGGCGCTGGCGCAAGGCTGCCCAACGGTGTCGTCGTTCATCTCGATCCACAACATGGCGTCGTGGATGATCGATGCCTATGGCTCGAACGAGCAGCGCCATAAGTGGCTGCCCAAGCTCTGCACGATGGATCTGCTGGCGAGCTATTGCCTGACAGAACCGGGCGCGGGCTCAGATGCCGCTGCGCTGCGGACCCGCGCGGTGCGCGACGGCGACGACTATGTCCTCAACGGCCAGAAGCAATTCATTTCCGGTGCGGGCAGCACCGATCTGCTCGTCGCAATGGTGCGCACCGGCGATGCCGGCCCGGGCGGCATTTCCACTCTGGTGATCGACAGCAAGACGCCGGGCGTGTCGTTCGGTGCCAACGAGCGCAAGATGGGCTGGAACGCCCAGCCGACCCGTGCGGTGATCTTCGAGAATGCGCGCGTGCCTGTCGCCAATCGCCTCGGAGATGAAGGCATCGGCTTCAAGATCGCGATGGCCGGGCTCGACGGCGGACGGCTGAACATCGCGGCCTGTTCGCTCGGCGGCGCGCAAAGCGCGCTCGACAAGACGCTGAGCTACATGAAGGAACGAAAGGCGTTCAACAAGCGGCTCGACGAGTTTCAGGCGCTGCAATTCCGCGTTGCCGACATGGCGACCGAACTGGAAGCGGCGCGCACCTTCCTGTGGCGCGCCGCGGTGGCGCTCGACAACAAGGACTCCGACGCGTCGATGCTGTGCGCGATGGCGAAACGTTTCGGCACCGATGTCGGCTTCGCCGTCGCCAATCAGGCGCTGCAATTGCACGGCGGCTACGGTTACCTCGCCGAGTACGGCATCGAGAAGATCGTGCGCGATTTGCGGGTGCACCAGATCCTCGAAGGCACAAACGAGATCATGCGGCTGATCGTATCGCGCAAGCTGATCGAGGGCGCGCGATGAATTTCGAATTGAGCGAGGGCGATCTGATCGCGCGCCGCGAAGGCGCGGCCGGCGTGATCCGGCTCAACCGCCCGAAAGCCATCAACGCGCTGACGCTGGACATGACCCGCGACATGGACCGCGCGCTTGATGCGTTCCAGGCCGATCCCGCTATCGCGCTGATCGTACTGGAAGGCGCGGGCGAGCGCGGGCTCTGCGCCGGCGGCGACATTCGCGGGCTTTACGACAGCGCACGCGAGAAGGGCGATCTCGGCCCGGTGTTCTGGCGCGAGGAATACATCCTCAACGACCGCATCGCGCGCTTCCCGAAGCCCTATATCGCCTACATGGACGGGCTGGTGATGGGTGGCGGCACCGGGCTTGCCGCGCACGGCAGCCATCGCATTGTCAACGACAAGACCAAGGTCGGCATGCCGGAAGTCGGCATCGGCTTCTTCCCCGATGTCGGGGGCACCTGGCTGCTGTCGCGCGCGTCGGGCGACGTCGGTACGTATTTCGGCCTCACCGGGCAGACCATGAACGGCGCCGACGCGATCTACGCCGGCTTCGCCG